>NZ_JACRSY010000017.1 GCF_014384995.1 Zhenhengia yiwuensis
ATAACTTCTTCTCATAAGTAGACCACCTTTCACTATTTTATCTTAACTTTGTGTCTACTTTATCATACCATGCCCAAGTTTTTATTTTTTTAGTTGTCTACTTGACGGGTAGCAGTTCACAACACATGATTCTTATAAATTTAAAGAAAACATGTGTTGTCATTATTTTCGTGCTATACATATGACGAGGGTTTTATATTTTGTTAAATCCCTTGCATATCAATATTTGACTATTACTCTGTTGCTGATGCAATATTCAGGTTAATAGTTTTTGACGGACAAACAGTTGAAATAGCGTGTTTATAGATCATATGTTGTTTGCCTTCACTTTCTAAAAGTACAACGAAATTATCAAACCCTCTAACTGTACCTTTAATTTGGAAACCGTTTGTTAAGAATACTGTAACAGACACACGGTCTCTTCTTAACTGATTTAAAAGTAAATCTTGAAGATTAATTGCTTTACTCATATAATATACCCCTCCTAAGGATTTAATAGATTAATTGTATAGGATAATACTAAACTTGTCTATATATTGCGTAAATTTTCTAGTTCCATTACGGATAGTATAAACTGAATACTTCTTTATTATACATCTATTTCCAAATTTTATATAGTTTTTTGACTTAGCTTTGTATTTTAGATTTCATAACATCTACTATTTTTTGTGCATCAAAATCATATTGATCTACAGGGATAAAGATAGGTTTCGCTTGATGTCTAAGCCATGTAAGCTGTCTTTTAGCATAATGGCGTGTATTTTGTTTAAGTTTATCAATACAGGCATCAAGGGTAAGTTCTCCTCTAAAGTAAGGATAGAACTCCTTATAGCCAATAGCTTTAATACTTGTTAAATCTTCTGAAAATCCTTCATCATAAAGTACTTTCACTTCTTCTAGTAGCCCTTCATCCATCATCCTATCAATACGCCTATTAATACGATCATAAAGAACTTCACGATCCATATCTAGTGCAAAGAAGGTGTAGTCATAAGGAGAAGTTAGAGCTTCTCTTTTTTTGCGTTCTTTCTCATTATGCTTTGAAATAGGGACACCTGTTTGATGAAAATATTCTAAAGCGCGAATAACACGTTTTACATTATTGGCATGAATAGCTTCAGCTGATACAGGGTCTACTTCTTGAAGACGTTTATGGAGTGAATCAGCTCCATTTATACGCACTTCTTTTTCAAGAGATTGACGATAAGAAAGGTCTGTATCCGTTTCCTCAAACTGTGTATCAAATAAGATAGCATTTAAGTAAAAACCTGTACCTCCTACCAGAATAGGTACTTTACCACGGATTGAAATCTCTTCAATATGACGTGTAACTTGCTCTTTAAACCATGAAATATTACAACCCTCAGTAGGTTCTAATACATCAATCATATAATGTGGAATGCCTTCCATTTCTTCAGGACGCACTTTAGCTGTACCAATATCCATACGTCTGTAAACCTGCATAGAGTCACAGGAAATAATTTCACCGCCTATTTGTTGGGCGAGTAGTACACTAGACTTCGTTTTGCCTGATGCAGTAGGTCCTGCAATTAAAATAAGTTTTTTTTTCATTATTTCACCTTACT
Organism: Zhenhengia yiwuensis; assembly: GCF_014384995.1. Classification (GTDB taxonomy): domain Bacteria; phylum Bacillota; class Clostridia; order Lachnospirales; family Cellulosilyticaceae; genus Zhenhengia; species Zhenhengia yiwuensis. The sequence continues at coordinate 1,587 of NZ_JACRSY010000017.1, forward strand.
GTATACGTTTAAAGATTTTTTCAATATCTGTCTTGCTGAGCTTAACAAGGGTAGGCCTGCCATGAGGACATGTATAAGGATTATCAAGGGTCAAAAGAGACTCAATTAATGCCTTGCATTCAGAAAAGGTTAACTGGTCATAAGCTTTAATGGCACTCTTACAAGCAAGCTGAATAATATGAGCCTCTTTCATTTCGTAGAGATTGGTTACCTTTTTAAGATCAATACTATCTAGCATATCTTTAAAAGCTGCTAGACTCATAGGTTGATTGAAAAGATATGGCACTTCACGAATCATAATAGATTCTTCCCCAAAAAGCTCAATACCAAAACCTAGCTTATTAAGTAATTCTAGGTTTTGTTCTATAAAGAGTAGCTCTCCCTTAGGAAGATTCATAGTTTCTGGTACAAGGAGTATTTGAGTAGATACATGACTTGTAGTAAAGTCTTTCATATACTGCTCATACATGACACGCTCATGGGCTGAATGTTGATCCATAATCATCACTTGATCGTTATATTCAAGGATCCAGTAGGTATTAAAAAGTTGGCCAATAATCTTGTAATCTAAACCTTCCACAGGCTTATAAGGCGCATTGACTTGTGCCGTTTCTTGATTCATATCATGTATCAGAGGGGATACCATAGATGTTTCAGCTACTGTATCTATTATCTTTATATGAGAAGATGGCGCTTCTACATATAAAGCTTGACTTTCTTTCGCATGAGTACTAGGTATTTCTGCAGGTACACTTGGCAAAGCTGATGCCTCTTCACTTAATGAGGAAGAGGTCTTAGATGTATTTTCGAATAATGGTTTATAAACTGTTTGAGCCACTTTGAAGTCTTCCTGACGTTTTAAAGGTGAGCTAGTCAGTTTACCAATATCATAAGATTTATTAAACTGAGGCTTATCAAAGAAACTTTCTACACGTACCTGTGTTGGTACAGGTGTAGGTTCTTGTCTAGGCACTTTTAATGGTGTAAGACTAGTGAGTTTAGGAATAAGATTCTCAGCTGATAAATGATGATGTACGCCTTCATACACAGCATTATAAATACGGTCACTCTCTTTAAAACGTACTTCTAATTTCGTTGGGTGCACGTTTACATCTACTTCCTCAGGTGCTAGATTAAGGTGCAGTATAATAAAAGGAAACTTGCCAATAGTAATAAGTGTTTTGTAAGCTTCTTCTACGGCTTTTTGAAGCAATGGACTTTTAATATAACGGCCATTAATGAAGAAAAACTCATAATTACGATTAGCGCGTGCAAGCGTCGCTAATCCACATAAGCCAGAAAGTTCTATGCCATCTTTTTCATAATGAAAAGGAATTGTATCCTTAGCTGTTTCTTTGCCATAGAGGCTAAAGACACATCTTTGAAGATCATATCCTCCATTAGTTTGAAAGATAAGCTTATTATTTTGAATATATTTAATAGCAATTTCAGGATGTGCTAAGGCAAGTTTATATACTACATCAGCAATTTTACTAGCTTCTGTTGAAACAGTCTTTAAAAAGGCCCTTCTAGCAGGTACATTGTAAAAAAGCTGTCTCATAATAAAGGTGGTTCCAGCTGGGCAGGCAATCTCTTCACTGCTGATGATTTTACCGGCTTCTACTTCTACCCTTTTACCTGTTAAGTCATGAGGTGTCTTTGTAAGAAGTTCTACTTTTGAGACAGCCCCTATACTTGCAAGGGCCTCACCACGAAAGCCTAAGGATAAGACATGAGATAAATCTTCAGCTGTCTGAATCTTACTTGTAGCATGTCTTAAGAAGGCGATCTCTACTTCATCTTTTGGAATACCTTTGCCATTGTCTGTAATACGAATGAGGTCAATGCCTCCATTTTTAATTTCTACAGTAATAGAAGAAGCTTTGGCATCGATACTATTTTCTACAAGTTCTTTTACAACAGATGCTGGTCTTTCTACTACTTCACCAGCAGCAATCTTATTAATAGTATGAGTATCTAATAATTTAATAAGTGCCAATCAATCACTTCCTTAAGCCTTTATTTTCTTTTTTAAATCATACAGAATCTGCATAGCTTGCAAAGGCGTAATGTCCATAATATCTAGATTTTCTAAAGTTTTAACAATTTCACTTTCTGTATGAGAAACAAATAAATCTAGTTGCTCAGGCACAGCAGATACTACTGGTTCTACAGCAATTTGCTTAGCTGTTTCTATTAGAGGCACCGTTTTAGAAGAAGTTTGAACCACATCACGTAAGTCTCGTGAAGAAGCCTGTTCGATAGAATCCATAATTTCATGGGCACGGTCTAAAACCTCTTTTGGAAGACCAGCAAGGTTAGCTACTTGTATACCATAACTATGGTCTACGCTACCAGGAATAATCTTATGGAGGAAAATAATAGTTTCCCCCATTTCTTTAACCTGAATACAGTAGTTTTTAAGTGAAGGAATGGTATCTGCTAATTCAGTAAGTTCATGATAGTGGGTAGCAAAAAGGGTTTTAGCACCTAGTTTATTCGGATTAGCAATATGCTCAATAATAGCCCAAGCAATACTAAGTCCATCAATAGTGCTTGTTCCACGACCAATTTCATCTAAAATTAAAAGACTCTTTTGGGTAGCATGATGTAAGATATTTGAAACCTCCATCATTTCTACCATAAAGGTACTTTGCCCAGAAGCTAAGTCATCTGATGCCCCTACTCTTGTAAAGATACGGTCTACTACACCAATATGAGCTGATGTAGCAGGTACAAAGGAACCAATCTGTGCCATAAGTACAATAAGAGCTGTTTGACGCATAAAGGTAGATTTACCCGCCATATTTGGACCTGTAATAAGGTTAATTTGATGATCAGCTTGATCAAGGTAAACATCATTGGCAATAAATTGATGATGACCAATAATATTTTCCACTACTGGATGGCGTCCATCTTGAATATCAATACAATCAGAGTCGTCGATAAGTGGTTTAACATAATTATTAACCTCAGCCGCTGTAGCTAGTGAGCATAGCATATCTAAAGAGGCAATAACACCTGACATTCTAAGCAGTCTATCCATATGGGATGCAATAAAGTCACGTAACTCAGTAAAAAGCGTATATTCGAGTGCTTGTAATTTTTCATCTGCCCCTAGAATTTTCTCTTCTATGGTTTTTAAGTCCTCTGTAATATAACGCTCACAGTTCGATAGAGTTTGCTTGCGAATAAAATAGTCTGGTACAAGATTACTATAAGAGTTGGTTACCTCAAGGAAATAGCCAAAGACTTTGTTATATTTAATTTTTAGGTTTTTAATACCTGTCTTTTCTTTTTCCTTCGCCTCTACTTCGCAAAGCCAGTTCGTACCATGCGTTTTAATTTGACGTAGTTCATCAATGTCGCTGTTATAGCCTGTTTTGATAAGTCCTCCCTCACGTAAAGAGATAGGTGGTTCTTCTATAATGGCTACATCAATACGTTCAAATAAGTCTGAAAGTAAATCGAACTTTTCATATAGCCCTTTAAGAAGTGGGCTTGAAGCATTTTCAAGACTTGTATAAATATCTGGTAATACACCTAAAGATTGCTTAAGTGCAATGAGGTCTTTAGCATTGCACGTACCATAGGAGATTTTACCTACTAGTCTTTCAATATCGTAGATGGCATTTAAATAATCTTTTAACTCTTCTCTTAAGAATACATTGTCTTTTAGTTCTGAAGTTGCTTCAAGACGGTCATTAATAGCATCTTTATGAATAAGGGGCTGCTCTACACACTTTCTAAGATAACGTGCTCCCATAGCTGTATGGGTATGATCAAGTACATGTAAAAGAGAGCCCTTACGTTTTTTCTCACGGAGCGTTTCTGTAAGTTCCAGATTACGTCTTGTCGAACTATCTAAGAGCATAAACTCATTCACATTGTAATAGCTTATATGACTTAAGTGAGAAAGTTCATTCTTCTGCGTTTCTTTTAAGTAATTTAATAAACTAGATGCAGCCAGTATACATGCAGGATGTTGACTAAGTCCAATACCGTCAAGACTTAATATGTTGAAATGACTTAGAAGTAATTTTTCACTTAGATCTCTATCAAGAACATGAGCTGGAATCATTTCAACTACTGCATTAAAACGGTCTTTAAGTGTATCTTTAAGTTTTGTTTCTGTGAAGGTAACTTCATCTAGCATACATTCAACAGGTGCGAATTTAGCAAGTTCATCAAGTAACTTATGCTCCCCTTCTGTATTAGCAAGCTCGGTTACAAGCCATTCACCTGTGGTAACATCGCAAAGGCTTAACCCATACTGTTCATTTACGCTTGTAATAGAAACAATATAATTATTTTTACCTTCTTGAATCGTATTACCTTCTAAAATAGTCCCTGGTGTGACAATGCGTACTACATCACGTTTTACAATCCCTTTAGAAGCTGAAGGGTCTTCAACTTGTTCACATATAGCTACTTTATAACCTTTTTCTACAAGACGGGCTACATAGTTGTCTGCTGCATGGAACGGTACCCCACACATAGGGGCACGTTCAGGCAGGCCACAATCACGTCCTGTCAAAGTAATTTCGAGCTCTCGAGAAGCTGTTTTAGCATCTTCAAAAAACATTTCATAAAAGTCACCCAGTCTAAAGAATAAAATACAGTCTGGATTGGCTTCCTTGATGTCTAAATACTGTCTCATCATAGGTGTTACGTTCATATTAACCACCTTCTATAAACAAGTACCTACTAAATAGTGGGTTTTGTTCTCTGTTATTTTAACTGCTCTAGTTTGTCCGATTAAACTATGATCTGCTTTAGCATGAACTAAGAGGCCTTCACTTGTACGACCACTTAAAAGCTCTGGGTTTTGTTTGTTAACCTCTTCAAATAAAACACTTACTTCTTGTTCTAAGAAAGTATGCATATAATCAGCTTGCATACTGTTTACAAGATCAAGTAATCTATTGAAGCGTTCTTTAGTTACATCTTCTGGCACTTGGTCTTCCATAGTAGCAGCTGGTGTACCTGTACGTTTAGAATAAATGAAAGTAAAGGCACTTGAGAAACCTACTTGTCTTACAACATCCATTGTTTCTTCAAAGTCTTCATCTGTTTCACCAGGGAAACCAACAATAATATCTGTTGTAAGAGCAATATTTGGCATAGCTTCTTTTACTTTGCGTACAAGCTCTAAATAGCTTTCTTTTGTATAATGACGATTCATACGTCTTAATACTTCGCTGCTACCAGCTTGGAATGGTAAATGTAGGCTATTACATACTTTTTCACATTCTGCCATAGCTGTAATGAGCTCATCACTTAAATCTTTAGGATGTGAAGTCATAAAACGAATACGTTCTAAACCTTCAATTGCATTTACCTCACGTAGAAGCTGAGCAAAAGTCATAGGCTCTTCTAAGTTCTTACCATAAGAGTTAACATTTTGGCCAAGGAGCATAATTTCTTTAACACCATCTGCAACAAGTGTGCGAATTTCATTTAAGATATCTTCTTTTTTACGACTGCGTTCACGGCCTCTTACGTAAGGCACGATGCAGTAAGTGCAGAAGTTATTACAGCCAAACATAATGTTAACGCAAGATTTAAATGGATATTTACGTTCACTTGGAAGGTCTTCTACAATATCTTGATGAGAATCCCAAATATCAATAACAGCTTTACCTGTTTCAAAACGTGTTTGAAGGAGCTCTGGTAATTTATATAAGTTATAAGTTCCAAAGATTATATCTACATGTCTATAGTTTTTCTTTAAGTTTTCAAGTACTACATCTTGTTGCATCATACAACCACAAAGAGCAATTAGTAAATCTGGTTTTTTACGTTTTAAAAGTTTTAAGTAGCCTAATTTACCGAATATTTTCTTTTCAGCATTCTCTCTAACGCAGCATGTATTGTAAAGAATTAAATCTGCTTCAGCTTCTTTATCTGTTTCAATATACCCTATTTGTTTCAACATCCCTTGGATTTTTTCAGAATCGTGGGCATTCATTTGGCAACCAAATGTAGAGATGCAGAATTTAAGATTTTTGTCTTTTATATGTTGTGACAGCTGGGCAATAATATCCATCTGTCTTTTTGCTTCTACTGTAGTAATTTTAATTTCTTTTCTTTCTCCCATAAGGACCTCCTTAATTTTTTCAGTACTTTATTATAACATAATATCTAAAAAAAAATAAGGATAGTTATTAAACAAGAGCAATTTGTAAAAATAGAGCTAGAACTGTCATTCTAGCTCTATTTTCCTATTAGGTTTCTACCATATTTTCCATCTATAAATTTTAAAAATTTACAAAACCTATAAAGTAAGGATTTTTGATATGAAAGGAGCATCCCCTTGAAAAAATGTAGCTATTGCAAAAAGTTTATAATAGCCACAATACTTGTTAGTATAGGCTTATCTAGTAGCATTTATGCTACTGAAACGACTTACCTAGATGATTTACCTATTGAAATTGAACTTCCTGTTTTGCCAGAGCCACCGACAGAAGATACGGTATTGGATCAAAATACACCTTCTGATAATCCTCATCCTTTATCAGAGGAAGAATTACAAGCTAAGTTTTTAGAAATTTTAAAAGGGATTCTTGAAAGTCGTAATCAAGACCTTCTTAAAACAGATATAGAACATTTAAAAGATCTTTATGATACACATATTAAAACAGGGTTATATGCCTTTGAACATGAAGAGATTAAAGCTAAATATTTAAAAAACTGGGCAGATAAACAAGGGATTACTTTCCACGATATTCATTCCCAGATTCATATGCGTAAAGTACGTGATAGAGGAAATGGACTTTTTGGAATGACTTGTAATGTGGCTACAGAATTTACGTATAGTTATACGGATAGCCCTGAAGCAATCACTTCTTTCAAATTAGGTACTTCTCACTATATTCATCTTCAAGAGAAAGATGGTACTTATAAAATCGTAAAAGAATGGTATACAGACCCCTTTGCAGACTCTTTAGATATTACTAACGAGAAATCCGAAGAAATGAAGCAGTTCATCCTGAATCATAAAGCTCCAGATTATAAAATAGATGAACGTACACAGAAGGCTGTGGATTATGCTCATATGTGGTGTGGTATTGGTGAAGGAGAGAACTTATTTAGATACAATAAAAAGTATTTAAATTGTAACCCAAGAGGTGGGGACTGTGCCAACTTTGCTTCACAGATTCTTTATGAAGGAGGTGGATTTAAAAAGAATGGTACCTGGAATTATACAAATGATGGAACTAAGGCATGGCTGAATGCACAGGCTTTTAAAAATTATTGGGTAGGTAGTGGACGTGCTTCCTACATCGCTAAGGGAAGTTATAAAGAAGTTTATCAATCAGCCTACCAGCTTCGTCCTGGCGATATTGTAGCTTATGAGAAAAAAGGCCGTATCACGCATGTTTCTACTGTAACAGGATTAGATTCAAAAGGTTATCCACTTGTAACATGCCATAATACAGATAGGCTTCTTGTTCCTTATGATTTAGGATGGAGTAATAAATCTATTACCTTCCATTTGATAGATGTACATTATTAAAAAAAGAAGTGCTTGCAAAAATAATTTGCAAGCACTTCTTTTTATTGCTCATTGTCTCGGTACATATCTAATGCTTCTACAACAGCTTCCATTAGCTTGTGTTGGTAGCTTGGGTCGGAAAGCATACGGTCTTCATTATAATTACTCATAAAGCCCATTTCAAAGATCACTACTGGAACGCGTGACCAGTTAAAACCAGTCATATCTCCTCGTTCAAAAATACCATTTACTTTAACACCCTTTTCTTTGAGCGCAGTTTTTAGGCACTCTGCATAGGCATTACTCTTTTCGTAAATACCGCTCGTATATTTACTTGTCTTGGAAGGAACAAGTAAGGTTGCGCCTGTTTTACCGCTGTTTCCAATGCTATCACAATGAATACGTATAGTCATTTGAGCACCTTTTTGATTGGCGAATTCAGCACGTTCAGCATTACTAATATTAACATCATGACTTTCACGTGTCATATAAACGGTATAACCTTTTTCTTCAAGAAGCTGTTTAAGAATCATAGAAGCTTCAAGATTTACTACATATTCAGCTTTTTTTGTAGCCACGCCTGCTGTACCAGAAGAAACTCGAGCTTTTCTTTGACCACTACCAGGCGCTACGGCTTCACTTTTACCATCTCCTTTGGCTTGGTGCCCAGGATCGATACAGACGATAAAGGATGGTTTTTCAGGTTCACTAGGTGCAGGAGGTTCTGGAAGGTCAATAGGTTCAAGGCCATAAGTTGGTATAAGGCTACTTAGGGTAACAAGTATTAAAAGTAGCACAAATAAACGTAATTTTTTCATGGTTTATTCTCCTTTTAAGCAATCTTATCTTTATATAAAGTGTGCTTAAAAGAGGGAAATTATACTTATTTTATCTTTGTAGAAAAGCAAGAATCATACTCTGTAATCGCTTTATAATAAAGATTACGTGGAACTATCTTAAGTACTTGATAAGCAGCTTTATTCCATATTCCTGGAATACAGATGACTTGCCAGTTGTGTTTAAGTGCTTTAAGCGAATCCTTAACCACTTCTTCTGGTCCCATCCATGTCACAATGCCTTTTGTATGACACTTTTCTTTAGCAATACCTAATTTATCATGGAAATCTGTGTGTACAAATCCTGGACATAAGGCTTGTACTTTAATCCCGTAAGGTTTAAGTTCTAAAGCTAGAGACTCTGAGAATTTAACTAAAAAGGACTTAGTGCTACAATACATAGCAGATGTAGGTAAAGGAATCATACTTGCTAATGAGCAAACATTAATGATTGTCCCTGTAAGTCCTAGTGCTTTAAGGTTAGCTGAAATGAGGTGTGCAAGCTGGATACTTGCTTTAACATGTACATTGACCATATCCCATTGTATATTAAATGTATCTTCTGTAAAACTCTTTTCAAGGCCATAGCCTGCATTGTTTACTAAAACATGAATAGGCAAGGCAGTTTCAATATAACTTATAAAAGAGTTAAAAGCTTTTGTATTCGTAAAGTCTACAAGGCATACTGTTACTTTTATTTTAAAATATGTAGAAAGATCATGAGCAAAGCTTTCTAAAAGCTCTCGCCTCCTACCTGTTAAAATAAGCTGATAACCTTGTGCAGCATAAGCTACAGCATAGGCTTTTCCTATCCCACTTGTAGCCCCTGTAATAAGTGCTGTTTTCTTCATAAAATCCTCTCCTTTTAAAAAGTATAACATGGATTATCAAACTATAAAACAAAAAGACGTAGAGGATTAATCTACGTCTTTTTGAGCTTTTGCAAGCATTTCTTTTACTTCATCAATACTATAAGCTGGTATTTTGCTATGAATAACGGCATCACAGTTACAGCAAATAGGTACTAGATCTTTATGAGGGTCTAAAGTCTGAAGGGTTTCATCCGAATAAGGTTTGATAACATGAACTTTAATAAAGTTTTCAAAAGCTTCCCCATAAGTGTAACCAAAATCAAAACCACATAAATCACAAACTGGACCATAGTAATCTAAACATTCTGTCTTAAGGGCTGCCCAGGTAGTATTTTCTTTAATAGCTGTTTCATCTAATACTTGATCTACTATCTCCAACGGTGCAGGTATAGCTGTTTCAGTTGCAGCTATAGCCACTTCTTCTAATACCGGTTCAGGACTAGCTAGAGAAGTTTCTTCTACTTTAGGTTTAGAAACTTCCATAGAAACGTCTTCGGCAATAGGTGCTTCTTTGATTTCAGGCTTACTTACCGTACTAGGTAGATTTTCTACTTGAGCTTCAGCTACTGGAATAACTTTTTCCACTTCTTGAATAGTTTCATCTTCTTTAATAGGACGTTCTACTTTTTCAATTGTTCCAATTTCCATAAGATGATGAAGAGCTTGAATAAGCTCATCTCTTAAAGACCAACTAAAATCTTGATTGTTATGATATATGCCTATAAATAGAATTTGCCACCAAACCGGTTTACCCATCTCATTAACAGGCACCTCTAATTTAAGGGCTGATTTAATACGTTTTGCAAGTGTCATAATAACTTCATAAAATGGATATTTAGTAGTATAGCCTTCTTGAGCCCCTATTTCTCCTGGCGTAACATGTTTGCCACCTAATCCATACATTTTAATGATCATATCTTGATTTTTTGATGTAAAGATAGAAGGTGTTACAAAAAGTTCTTCCCATTCTTCTTGTGACACTTTTCTTTCTAGAATATCTGTATCAGATTTAGGAATAGATGGTGCCTTCGGTGCAGGTTCTTCTGCTTGCACTAAAGTATCAAAATTAAAAAGATCATTAATAAAGTCATCTAGCTGAGGATCTTCTTCTTTTAGTTTTTTAGGTGCATAATTATATTCATCAAGACGTTTTTGACAAAACTGTATAACGTCTGGTGGAAAAAGTGTTTTATAACGTTCCTTAGTGACTAAAGCTTCAATGGATAAATCTAGACGTTCTTGTTCCCAAAGTAAAGTAAAGTCAAATGTATGAGCATCTGTTGGAAGAATTTTAATAACAGCTTCATAACCACCGTATTTGTTCATCATTTCTAATAGACGTGGTGATTTATATTTTAATTCTTTTACAATACGTTTATATAAACCTAACAATTCTTCATGAAAGGTTTGTTTAAGTAAAATTTCTTGTTCGTTCATCGTATCATCCCTCTAGTTTTTTCTATTTAGCCTTTATTAGACTAATCTACAACTTGGCTTATGTCAATACATAAATGCCAGAATATTACTTTTAATACTTATGGTCAATTAGACTAATTTATGAGTTTATAAAGTGTATTTTCTCAAAAGATACCTAACTTTATCCTTCAAAACTAAAAACCTAGAAATATTTATAATTTCTAGGTTTTTATAATATACCTTTAAGCAGTTTTTTCTGTTTTACAAAGAAAAAGTTTAGAAACTGCAAAGGCTAGAAGTGCCGGTGTAAGCCATGCAAAATCTACGCTACTTAAAGGTAAATAACTCATTAAACGTTGTAAAATAGTTATATTAAAGAGTTTTCCAAGTACATCAATAAGTACTACTACAAGTGTTACATAGACGGTTACTTTATAAACACATGATGAAGATACATATTTGCCTATAAGTGTTAAAAGGACAAGTACAATAATAATTGGATAAAGAATTTTTAAAATAGGTGTTGTAAGGCCTACAATATGATCTACCCCAAGAAGCGCAATCGCCATACTTAAAACAGAAATAAGGATAGCAGCTACTTTATAAGATAGTTTACCACGAGATAAATTTGAAAAATACGTAGCACCTGTTGTTGTAAGCCCAATAGAAGTTGTAAGGCACGCAAGTGCAACAGCTACAGCGAGAAAGACAGTTCCTGCACTTCCTAATATTTGTTTAGCAAGCATAATAACAAGTGCTGTCTTTTCAATTTCACCTACAAGGTTTGTCGTATGTGCACCAAGATACATAAGACCACCATAGATAATACCAAGCCCTCCAATAGCAATTAAAGAGGACTTAAGTGTCATTTTAATCACTTCATTTGTACTTGTATAGCCCTTAGATTTAATAGTTGTAACAATAATTCCACCAAAGCATACTGCCGCAAGTGCATCCATTGTTTGATAACCTTCAATAAGAGAAGCTGTAAATGTATTAGGTAAAGTATTGTCAGTAAGTGTACTAACTGGTACGAGTACTCCCTTTACAATGAGAATTAAAAGCGTAATCAGTAAAGCAGGTGTTAAAAATTTACCTATAATATCAACAATAGAGTTAGGACTTAGTACAAAGAATAAGTTAATCCCAAAATAGATAGCAATAATGATAAAAGGACTTACACTTGGTAAGAAAGGTCTAATACTAATTTCAAAAGTTGTAGCTGCTGTTCTTGGAATAGCTAAAAAAGGTCCAATAGCTAAAATAAGTGCTGTCATTAAAATAATAGAGAAGGTCTTTCCTACTTTATTCCCGATCTCATCAAAACTTCCTCCGGCTTTAGCCGTTGCCATAACGCCTAAAAGTGGTAAACCTACCCCCATAATCATAAAGCCAATCATAGCTGTAACGTATTGCTCTCCTACTAATCTTCCCAAATACGGTGGAAAAATTAGGTTACCTGAACCAAAGAACATGGCAAATAAAGCAAAACCAATAATAATAATGTCTTTCATTGTGTTATGTTTTTTCATATAAACTCCTATAGATGTCAATTTTTCTTGAAATAATATCTATTATTTTTATACCACAGTAAAATGCAAATTTCAAACAAAAAGAGTTTCCATAATTCATATAATAGGAAACTCTTTTTATTTATTTTACCAATTTCTTTTAATACCATTATCTACAAACATAATAGCACCTTCTTTAAGGAGACGCCCTACTGCTCTTTTAAAAGAAGCTTTGCTCATATTGAGTTCTGCTTTAATACGTTCTGGAGTACTTTTATCATTAAGAGGAAGTATACCATCTCTTTCTTCTAGTATTCGCATAAGTTTTTGTGCATCATCTTCTATTTGCTGATAAGCTTGTTTACGCATACTAAGCTCTAATTTACCATCTGGTCTAATCTTTTTAATACGTATCTCTACTACATCACCTACTTGGTAACGCCCAAATACTTCTTTTGAAGGAATTAAACCATGGTAAGTATAGTCTACAGCAACTAATAGGCCAAGTTCTTTTTTTATACTATAGATAAGTCCTTTAGCACTTTGGTTTTGTTTATAAGGTGATTTACAGCTTAGTACATCATATACTTTCATTGTTGCACATAAACGGTCACTTTTATCAATATAAAGACCTACAATAACTTTATCACCTTTTTGAAGCTTACCAACTTGTTGTTTAAAAGGTAAGAATAAGTCTTTTTGAAGCCCCCAGTCTAAGAACGCCCCAATATGTGTCAGTTCTACAACTTCTAGCTCTGCTACTTTGCCAAGTGTAAGTTTTGGCATAATAGTTGTGGCAATAAGTCTATCTGCTGTATCTCTATAGATAAATACTTCTAGTTCATCCCCTACTTTTGTACCTTCTGGAAATTGTTTATTAGGAAGTAAAATATCATTTTCACTTTTTTCTTCTTTTGAGTTTAAATATACACCGAAGTCGCTCTCACGCACCACTTCTAGCACTTGAATTTTACCTAATTCAATCATTATCTATCTCCTTAATGCTATTTTTGTCTATAGCATAGCATAACATAAATTAAAGGTATTGCATACGCGTTATTTGCTAAAAGTTGTTCTAAGTAAAGTAAATGGTCATTATTTAATGAGTATTTGATGTATAGAAATAAAGAGGACTAGGTACTTTTAATCCTATTCCTCTTCATTTTAAAAACTAATATTTAATTGCTTTTTTCATGTTTACCATCATGTACACCAATTTTTTCACCATTGATAATCCCTTTATCTGCATAACGACTAGGGTCTATCTTTCGCATTGTTGCATTGCTTTTATCTCTATCTTTCATTCTATTTTTATTATTATTCATAAAACAATCACTCGCTTCTCGATTAATTATTTTTATTCATAGCTTTTTGTTTATCTTTGTGTCTTTGCACACCTGCAAAAGGATCTCCAGCTTGTCTTTGCTGCTCTTGTATATGATTTTTTGCTGCATCTGTTGTAAAGCTTGCAAATCCAGTTTCTTTCGCCATTTTATAAACCTCCTTTAAAAATACTCCATATTTAGTATCTAGCCTTTTAAAATTTATTATTTATAGAAGTCTAAGGTATTTTCTGTCATACTCATTTTTCTTAATAGACTCTATGCAAAGAAAGTAAATATGATATGATAAAGATATTATTATATTTAGGAGGATAAAATGAGACCAGAATCTAAACATTTTTTACAACAATTAATTGAAACACCTTCACCATCTGGCGATGAGGTAGAACTTCAAAAACTCTGGATTCAATATGTAGAACCATTTGCTCACAAAATTGAAACAGATGTAGTGGGCAATGTCATAGCATCTGTTAATCCTGATAAACCTTTTAAAGTAATGCTTGCAGGACACTGCGATGAGATTGCTTATATGGTAAGCTATATTGATTCAAATGGTTATGTGTATGTAACCAAAGCAGGTGGGATCAATCCTAAACTAGCGCTAGGTATGACTGTAAAAATTTTAGGTAAAAAAGGCGTTATAAAAGGTATAGTAGGTGTTAAACCTGAACATCAAGGGGGCCCTAAAGATAAGGTGGAGGTACAGGACCTCTTTATCGATTGTGGGGCACGTAATAAAGAAGAAATTGAAGAGTATGTTTCTATGGGTGACTATGTAATCTACGATACAAACTATGAGTATTTACTTAATGATGTTATGGTAGGACGTGGTTTAGATAACCGCACAGGTGCTTTTATTGTAGCCGAAGTACTTAGAAGAGTTGCGGATCAGAATCCTAATGTGGCAGTTTATGCTGTAAGTACAGTAAATGAAGAGACTAATATGGGTGGTGCTTACTTTGCAGCAAGTCATATTAATCCAACTATGGGTATTGCTTGTGATGTTTCTTTCGCAACAGATCATCCAGAAATGAATCCAAAGGAATGTGGCTGTGTATCTCTTGGTAAAGGACCTATCCTATCTAAAGGTGCACCTATTAGTAAGAAAATCAATGAGCTATTAGAGAAAGCTGCTCAAGTACATAATATTCCACTTCAGTATGAACTCACTCCAAGATCCACAGGTACAGATGCCGACAGAATTAGATTAACAGGTAAAGGTGTTCCAGTAGCACTTGTTTCCTTACCACTTCGTTATATGCACGCACCTTGTGAAGCTGTCAACCTTCAAGATATCGAAAATGAAATTGAACTCCTTGTACAAATGATTTTAAGTATGAGTGCCAATGAAAATTTAAATCCACTCCAATAAAATATTATAAACCTAAAGGCTAGAAATATCTTTATTAAACTGTAAAGATATTCCTAGCCTTTATTGGCAATTAAAAAGTAAGGCTGCGCTTCAGAACATTCGCGTGAATGCTATTTGGCTGGAACGCAAACTGTTATTCATTCACATACTTCTTTATACTACTCCAACACATACATTATCACATGTTCTATTGCTTAGTTCTTTAATTGGATGAGGTGCTATTTCAAAACGATAATCTTCTCCATTCTCATCAATTATCTTTTCAATTGTTTTATGGCTAGGTACACTGCATACATCATGATTTAAAGCTTCTTGGAATTTAAAGAATGATGCATCACTAGAAAGTTCACAAGGCTCTGCATAGTCCTCTTTTACCGATGTTAGATACACGGTGTTTCTAATGACATCCCTTATATATTCCTTATTAGGTCCTAATCTTAGAAGTTTAGGGAAATATCCATTTGGAATAACTTCTTGCCAACACTTTCCTTCAAATCGTTCAAGAAGTTGTACTGCTTTATGGAGATGAGCAATTTCTTGTTCTAAATGTTCTTCCCAAATCTTTTTAATGTAGCAGTCTGTTTCATCTTCATAACAAGAGTAATATAAATAACACTCTGTATACTCATGTAATAATAAGTCCTCAAGCCAAGTTAATCGTGTATCTTTTAAGCTCTCGTACTGGCTTACATGCTGTTCTTCAATTAAGCCAATTTCTTGATAAAGCTGTCTTCCAAGATCAGAACAATAAAAACCTGCTATATTCATATAATAATTCATAGTTTGTTGTTCAGCTGCTGTAATAATAGATATATTAAGTTTAGTAATAGGATCTGCTGTATCGAAATTTACGAATCTTCTAATATTATCTATAGGATAACGATGTTCAGATATGGTTGGTCTACCTGGCATAATCTCTGTATAATGCCCAACTAAATACTCAGATTTTGTCCCATATTCCATCTCTAATAAATCAGAGTAACGATAGAGGTGATCAAAGTCTTCTAATAATGCAAAATCAAGAGCTGCTTTTACATAACAATCTGGCTCTCTTTGTGCTAATATTGCTGTTAAATCAACAGCTAGCTGCTCATAACTAATTGTATGTTCAAGAATACTTTCATTTGCTGGCTTTAAAACACTAATTACCTTTTGCTGTTGCTGCTCTATTCTTCTTGTTAGGGCAATTTCACGTCTTAAATCATTATTGGGGCAATGCCTAGAAAATTGATGAGAAAACCAATTTGCTTCAAATTCTGTTCCATTCATAAGTATAATACGTGTCTTGGTATAAGGATCTATCTCATATTTATTATAAGGTTTAGGATAAATACTCTTCCAATCCTTAAATGAACAGTTTAGATTCATGGGCTTCTCTAAAAAGGGATTCATACTCATACAATTCTCTCCACCTTTCTACAATCAATTCTATTTACTACTTTTTATAAGTACTAAAAATTTATATTTATCTTCTGCAACTATTACGTTCCCTAATAGATACCTCCTTTTTAAAAACGATACTACACTTATATACTATGTATGTAGGACAACATTGTGATTAAATTACAAAAACAAATGAAAAATACAGCACTTTTAGTCACTAAAAAAGAGTAGATATTCTACCTACTCTAAAATAATATTTGTATTTACTTTTTTAATAACTATTCTATTGAACTGTATGAACTATAAAGTCTGCAATATCTATAATTATTTTTTAGCTGTGTTTCTTCCTCTCTTTAGGGAATATATCAAATATATTTCCTGATACCTATAACAAAAAGCCCTAAAGCATACTCGCTCTAAGGCTTGGTATTATCTAATTCTTGTTTTCACACCCCCTATAATACTTACTATTTTCAATTTCTCTGTATAATTTCATTTTTTCTTTAAATAATTCGCAGTTTGTAGGTGGCGTATATGTAATACAATTTGCTCCAGCTCTAATAGTTTGTAAGATACTTTCCTTATTCGGACCACCTGTAGCAATGATAGGAATATCAGGATATTCCCTTCGTATTTTTTCTACTATACGAACAGTGTTTGCTCCTCCACTTACATTAATAATATCTGCACCTGCTTTAAGCTTCTCTCCTATATCTGTTAATTCACTCACGACTGTTATGATAACTGGAATATCTACATGTTCCTTTACGTATGTAATTGTTTCATTAGGAGTTGGGGCATTCAATACCACACCTATAGCTCCTTGAAATTCGGCATGTAGTGCAATATTAGCTGAACGAATACCATGTGTAAGCCCGCCACCTACTCCACATATAACAGGTATATCTGAAACAGACAAAATAGCTTGAGTAATAGCTGGATGTGGTGTAAAAGGATAAACTGCAATAACCGCATCTGCATTTGTATTTTTTATGATAGCAACATCTGTTGTAAAGATAAATGACTTTATGCGCTTACCAAATATACGAATACCACTACACTCTGCTATTTCTTCCGGCATTCTTACAAAGTTTTTTCTAAGATTACTTGTTACTTCTGGTACATACTTATTTGCTATTTTTCTATTTTCCATCTCGTACCTCCTTTTTCAAATATGAACCTATTTTAGTACGTTAAATTTCTAATCGGTCTTTAAACAAAAAGTAATATTAAGCTACAATCTTACCTAAAAAATGATACTTCTCGTTTTTCATTATCTTTCTTCTTTCAGACCTATAGGCTCTTGCTTTTTACTTCGTTCTTTAAGGCTATGTAAAGAATACGTATTCCATCCTAAAATACCTCTTAAACATAATCTTATTATTTCTTTTATAATCTTTTTTACTATCTCACCGCCATAAGCTATTATTCTATAAAATATTTTTCACTCTAACTTTATCATATTTTTTTTACAAAATCAGTATTTGGATAAAAAATAAGAGATAGGTTCATAAAACCTACCTCGAAATAACTATTTGTTTAACTTGTGGTTATGTTGCAACAAACCTTTAATAAACTGAAATATTATCCTTCATCAATATCCCTCTTAAGGTTAATATGATAATCTTCGCTGGTGAGAATATCTCTTCTAAATCTTATAATATTTACCTATAAAAATTATTATCTGAGTAAAAGCTAATCTTTATGAAATATATTCTATTCAAAAATAAAAAAGGTACTAGATTAATCCCCAACATTAAACATTATATCACTTTATTAGACTTATATCCATATAATGTCTCAAATTAACTATGATTTTTTATTATAATTGTATAAATATTGACTTTTTTGTTTTTTATATTTATTATATATTCATAAATATTACTTGTCCGTTGCGGTAATATTTATGAAGGAGCCCTACAACTCCCCTAAATTTATAGGCTTCTTTGGCTTAAGAAGTAGATTCCCTAGTCTACTTCTTTTTTCATGAAAAAAAGAAGGCTAGAACCGAAGTCCTAGTCCAAAAGATATTTTTATTGACTTGTTAAATAACTATTTGTTCCATACAAGACTGTATTTACAATGAGTCTAATAAATCCTAAGGTGCTTATTTCGCATTATGTTTGCTCATTTTGTACCATACTTAATTTGAGATAGAGTTACATAGAAATCATTATATCTTTGTATCTAAAAAATCGATAATTGCTTTCGTATAGGCTTGGGGTTCTTGAATCCATGATAAATGTGCACTATTTTGAAATTCGACAATATATCCGTTGTGTGAATACTTACAAAAGTAATCCTGTTGGTCTTTACCACAAGTTAAGTCATATTTTCCAACTAACAATAATGACGGTACCTTTATATCTTTTAAATTTGGAAGATAGTTCTTATAGAAATCTCCCTGTTCCATAAGTTTTTGTGTATGTACTACAAACTTCCCCAAATTAGTGGCATCAGTATTGATTTGAGGTATATATTTCATGTTATATTGTTGGTAGTCATGCGGATCAATTACATGACTATATATTCTTATCCCCTCATCTTCTTGCATCATTCTCGATAACATTATTGCTTTATCAAATGCATCTTTACTGGTAATTTCTTCATTTAGGATGTCATTACAAATATTCACGCCCTTTTCGCACCCAACCTTTTCAAAATACGGTAATAGAAAAGATGCAACTGTTTTAGATGTAAGAGCTATATTCCATGTAGGACAGTCATAAATTACAGAATCCACATGCTTAGAATACGTATGAACATAGTGAGAGGCAAGCATTCCTCCATATGAATGTCCTAGCACTGTCCATGAATTAATCCCTAATTTTTTCCTCATTTTTTCAATCAATTGAGCATGGTCTTTAACTCCAAACACTTGATTTTCTGGGATAGCATCTGACCTTAAAACCCCATATTGGTCAAAACTAATAACATGATAGTTCTCCCCTAGAACTTTAGCTTGGTGTGTATAACTAAGACAGCTCTCACCAGGTCCACCATGAAAATAAACTATTGTATTCTTATTATGTTTGCCGTATTCTTCATAATAAATATTTTTTTCATCTATTTTAACGAATGGCATTTGTCTTCCACCTCGCATACTAACAATAATTTCAGTCAAACACATCTATTTTTTTCTTACTCTAAATTTATCATATATTTCTAATTAAGTCAGTATTTTATCATAAAAAAATAAGCCTATCCTCTACATACTTATCCATCTTCTTCATTAAAGATGGTGCATTATTCATATTCCTCTTATCTAATTGCCATGCTACTGGACTTATAATATTAGTTTCTACAAGAACTTCCAAAAGATCCTAAAACTAATCATGTGGAATTATTATCTCTCAAGGAAATTAAAACTCTATTACAACATTATTCAACTGAAACTAATCTATTGCATAAAGCAGCTTTTTATTTAGCTATTGGTTGTGGACTTAGAAAGAGTGAGATGGGAGCTTTGACTATTGATGATATTGACTTCGAAAATGGTATATTAACAAAAGAAGTTGCAACAAGTATTGATGCAACTTCTTTGAGGAATTATTTAATTAGAATTTGTCCACCTATTCTTTTAATCCAATCTTAAGTCTATAAAACCATTGAAAATACTAGTTTTCTTTAACTAAATAAGCAATTGTTTCCACATGCCATTAGGTATAGGGGGTAATACTATAAAACAAAATAATAGTGATTGCACCCCCGGGGGTATATGCTTAAATTTTATAGAACAACCCTCTTCATAATCTAACAATTTAATTTTTGTAGTCTTAATTATCTAATTGCTCGTTTTTATACATACTTCCTAATGCAAATATTGCAAATAATATCTCTAATACAATCATGGATGTGTTAAAAGATAATCCTATCCACCCCCATGATATCTTAAATATTGGCAAACCTAGGCTAAATAACATAGCACACATCATTATTCTTCCAAATAGCTTTCTCAGATTACTCGCTTTTCTGTCGTTTTTAGGATAGCTCATTTCTAACATATATGCACTTATAAATAGTACTAGGATATCCCCTATCCAAAAGTATTTGCTACTTGTCCAAATTGGGGCATATTTATATAGAACCATACCAAACTCAGCTATTAATGCCAGATAGGCTATATTTCTAACAAATCTAAATATCTTAAACTCTGTTCGAGTATTCATAAGTAGTAATAAACTTATTGTAAATGTAAAATTAGCCACCAACAATGACTCACCGGATATACCAAACCCAATCACCATAAAGAATAATGCTATCACTGGTGCAAAAATGTTTCTTACTGCATCAAATATTCTATATTTATATAAACTCCTTGGCTTATCCTTTCTAACTGTCTTTTGTTGTATCGGCTTAGCTTTTAGGTTATATGATTCAATATATTGTACCTGTGTATTAAATTTTTCTAATCCTTCAGATATAGTTAGATAAGTTTCTTCTGCTGCTTCTGAAATATCTCCATCTTCATCTAAAATAGGAGTATCAATTACTGCCTTTACTGCTCCAGCAAGTGAACGGGTTATGGCAAGTAACTTTTTTTCATCTTCACTAAACTTGTTGAAGTCTGCCCTTTTTGAAATTATTCCTGCTTTCTTACGTGTTACACTGTCCAATAACATTGTGCACCTAGAAAACATCTCATTCAGTTCAAATAGTAATTCTTCAAACATCTCTGCTTTATCTGAAATTCCTACACATATTAACTCTGCTACTCTCATTTTTTCGGCTGCAGCATCTGCTTGTGCATACATTGTCTGTGCTTTTTCAAGATTTTCATCTGCTTTGATACTTGAAGAAATACCCGTAAATAGTACAACCGGTGCTGCAATTGCCGCTAGTGGTGTCATAGCTGCTCCAAATGATAGAGCTGAACCTGCAAGTCCTGTTGCTATACCTACTTCTCCTGCCATCAGTGCTGCACCAGCTGTTCCTAACGTTCCTGTCACAACTGGTAATGATCCACTTGCAGCAAGGGCTATAACTGCACCAGTAGCTGCACCAGCCGCACCACTTGAAAAAGTTGACTGATAGATATCAGACATCTCTTTTATCTGTAAACTCTCTTGCTCATCTATCATAAATTTGGATAATTCATTTAACCCAGATGAATTTCTTATTTCTATATTTTTAACACGTTTAAAAGCTATTAAAAACTGATTCATTGATCCTTCTAAAACATCTTTCTTTGCATATCCTAAATCAAGCAGCGATGCTTCTGTTCGTTTTTGTGCTTGTTCTAGTGAATTCTTTGCATCATCATATAGTTTTCTTGCATCATTAGCAACTCGCTCTGCTTCTTCATTGGTTTCTTTTGCACTTAGATGTCCTCCTACTCCAATTATCCCTGCTGCTGCTGCTAATCCTCCCAGAATAAATGGTACTGGCATAATAATTCCTCCTTAATATTCTACAATATATCAACTGAATCATCAGCTAAATAGTCTTCAAATTCTTTTACTGTTTCATAATAAATATTTCCACCTAATTTTCGGGTTATCTTATTTGTACCTGCTATAACAGCATCTGCATCTCCTGCGTGAAATGCGTTGTGAATCTCTGAAAGTGATTCTGAAAAACAATTTTTATAATCAGCAAAATATTTCTCCATATAACCTTCAAGTTCATCTCTATATGCTCGTGCCTCCCTTGCAACTTGCTCACATTCAGCAGCTATTCTCATACGTTCCTCATGCTCTAGCTGCTTTGTTTTAAGTTTCATGATCAACTCATTATAATACTTACTTGTCATTGTTGAACCTACCAGAGCTCCTACTGCTGCCCCTACAACTGGAATAGGAATTAATGCTTGTCCTACTGCTGCTGAGTAACCAGCAGTAGCAACATTAAGTCCTTTATCTCCTAACTCAATTAGGCATTCTTGAGTCGATATCTCACCATTGCCATAGCGTCTTAATGTGTCACCAGTAACCATAACTGCTGTTATGATATTCCCTGGAACGTCTGATTTAGATAGTGCCTGTAAAAATTGAGATGAAGAAGATGATAAACTATGAGAGATTGTTGTTAATCCACCACCCATTAGATAACCGGTAGCTGCTGCTTTTCCTGTGTCGACAACTGTATCTTCTAGTGCCTCTTCTACACTTTTTTCTCCCTTTATTACAGATGTTATATTTCTTATTCCTGAGATAGTTACAGCCATTGTTCCTGTATTTTGAGCTGCGTTTCTTCCAGCTTGATGCCCTGTCTTAATTATATTCCCAATAGCAGTTTGCCTAACTTGTTTTTTTATTGTAGCTTGTGATTTTTTTCCAGTTTGGATGGCTTTTCTTTTTCCTTCTTCTGAAAGTGTTACTCCTGTTTTTTTGAGGTATTTATCATCTGTTACAAGTTCCTCATTGGTACGACTACGTTTAGCATTATTATATTTTCGTGATACTACCTCTATATTTTCTCTGCTATTTGCAATATCTTTAATATCATCATTGCTTATCCAGGCATTTTTCTTATGATCTTTAAAAATTTTTTCAATTGGTGTTATATGATCACTCTCTGCAACATTTTTCAGGGCACTTTTTCCACCTTTTAATACCGCATCTGACTTGCGGAGATAAAGCTTATCCCCAGTATATGGGTCTATTACTGTTGTACCATCTTTAAATGCTTCCATTTTAGCTACTTGTTTTGCTTTCCCACTATCATATAAATTTCGATTTCCTGTATATTTTTCTGGTTTAGCAAATGTTTTTGATGCTTCATCTATTGATGTTTTAGCAGAATGCGTAGCCGTTATCCCTGTTGCTCCTTTTATCACACTTTTATCTTGTTCATCTCTTTCTGTGTCTTTTGATTTCTTTCTTTTAAAGAAATTAAACATATAATCGTTCCCCCTTACTTTTAATTTACAAACTCTATCCAATATTATTTTTATGTAATCTTACTATACTGAAGGCATTAATCTTGTTTCTGTATCATATAAAATATTAAAAATTAATAATGATAAGTCTATCCTGATTATTTCCTTATAGTGCTGATTTAAATTGTTCACAATATTTACGATTCATTTTATAATATTCTTCCTTTTCTATCTTACTTTTGAAAAGAATTGTGTATACTTTATCTACATTACACATTGTAGGTCTAATTTCATATATATTACACAATCTCAGCTCATCATTAAAATACATACAAACTCCATCTCCTCTGTCTAATGTCGCATAAACTGCTGATTGACCTACTTTCATACAACAACAACCACACTTGTCACATTTAAACACCATTTACTCCTATCTATACTTAAATTATGAATTATATGCTATATTTCTACTTTTTTATCAAAATAAATTATACACAAATTTATTTTTTTGTCTATACTTATATTTAAATTTAAGTATATTATACTTTTTATACTTTTCACTTCTCTATGGCACTTTTATGATAAAAAAGGCATCTAGTAACTTCATTACAAAGCTACTAGATGCCTATATTACATCTCTCTTATCATTTTCTGTATTCTCTCTGAAAGCTTGGTGTTCCTATCCTTCACATTATTATTCTTAACAGAAACATAGACTGCATTTCTATTTCCAACGAGCACAACAACCTTTTTAGCTCTTGTAATCCCGGTGTATAGTAGATTACGCTGCAACATTATAAAATGACTAAAGCTGATCGGCATGATCACTATAGGATATTCGCTTCCCTGCGCTTTATGAATAGTCGTTGCATAGGCCAGTACAAGCTCATCTAACTCTAACACTTCATACTCAATTTCTCTATCATCAAAGTTCACCTTTAATGTCTTTTCTTCAGTATCTATCGCTGTTATGAAACCTACATCACCATTGAATACCTCTTTATCATAGTTATTTCTTACCTGCATAACCTTATCATGCAATCTATATTCTGTCGTACCTCGCTTAAGGCATAGGGTATTTTTATTTAAAGCAGTTTGAAGAACTGTGTTGAGGTGAGCTGCACCTGTTTCAGTACGTTGCATAGGTGTCAGTACTTGAATATCCCGTAGAGGATCTACCTTATAATAAGTCGGTAATCGCTTTGTACATAAGTTAACGATTGTATGGATTACCCCTTCATTGTCTTCTTGCTCCATAAAGAAGAAATTACTGTCTTTCCCACCTCTAAGGTCAGGTTTTTCTCCTTTATTAATTTTATGGGCATTAGTTATGATCCTGCTTCCCATTGCTTGCCTAAAGATACGTTCCAACTTAATAGTAGGCACAACACCTGATGCAATGATATCCCTAAGTACATTACCAGCTCCAACAGAAGGTAACTGATCAATATCCCCTACAATGACAAGAATCATATGATTAGGAATAGCCTTTAAGAGATTGTACATTAAGATAATATCAATCATAGAGGCCTCATCAAGAATCAGTACATCACCCTCAATAGGATTTTCTTCATTCTTCTTATATCCTTCAGGTGGTTTACACTCTAGTAGTCTATGGATCGTCTTGGCTTCCATTCCTGTTGCTTCACTCATCCTTTTAGCTGCTCTACCTGTAGGTGCTGCAAGTACAACCTCCATCCCTGACTCCTTGAAGAGTGTGATGATTCCATGCGTTGTTGTTGTCTTTCCTGTACCTGGACCACCTGTTAGTACCATCACTTTAGATTTTGAAGCTTGCCTAATCGCATTACGTTGAATGTCATCATAGGTCATGTTTTCTTTACCCTCTAATAATGAAATAACCTGTTCACTATCTACCACCTGTTTTTCACGCCCACCAAACATAATCTCCTTGAGGCGCTTCGCTACACCTGCTTCACTAAAATAGAATGGTGGTAGATACACAACATCAGGTTCTTCTTTAATGAGTTCCTTCTCAATTACCAGGTGATCGATGCTCATAACAATCTTGGGTTCTTCTACTTCTAATATTTCAACACACTTAGTAACAAGTTGTTCATATGTTGCATAACAATGCCCCTCTTCTGAGAGCTCACTTAAAGTATAGAAGATACCTGCACGACAGCGTTTGAAGGAGTCTTTCTCTATACCTAGTTTAGCCGCAAGCCCATCTGCTGTTTTAAATCCAATACCATAGATGTCATCTGCCAGCTTATATGGATTTTCCTTTACGACCTCTATACTCTTATCTCCATAGAACTTATAGATCCTACTCCCGAAAGATGTGGATACACCATTGGACTGTAAGAAGATCATAATATTCTTGATCTCTTTTTGATCTTGCCATGCCTTTTTAATCTTTTCTACTCGCTTCTTACCTATCCCCGGTACTTCGATAATACGATCTGGCGCTTCTTCAATAATATCCAGTGTCTGCTCTCCAAAGAGCTGTACAATCTTCTTAGCATAAACCGGACCAATGCCTTTGATTAAACCACTACCTAAATACTTCTCAATACCATATATACTGGCTGGTAGGGCTTCCTCCCACTCCTTAGCATCAAACTGTCTTCCATATTTGGGGTTACTAGACCAGAACCCTTTTATAGTAATAACTGAACCCACATTAACAGTTGCCATGCTTCCTACAACAGTTACAAGGTCCATGTATCCCTTACATTTTATCTTAATAACACTATATCCAGTTTCTTCATTAGCATAGGTAATTCGTTCTACTACACCTCTTAGTCTTTCCATAACCGTTCATCCTCTTATGTACAATTTATAGTGACCTTAGTATACCACAAATTGTAGCAAATATAAAAAGAGCTAACCAAGGAACTCCCCTAATCAGCTCTCCATCGCACACTCTAATTCTGTTCCATCCAAAAAATTTACTATGACCTTTCCTTTATCGATAACCATTACCTTATCCAGCACTTTAAACACCAATTCTTTATCTACCTCTTCAATCCTATCTGCTTCTGCTATTAATTCTATAAATTGCTTTAGCCTATATGCTTTGAGTACATCTACTTCTTGTAGTTCTTCTTTCCACTTCATTAAGCAAGTTTCTTTATTCTCTACCAGTGCATTAAAGGCATTTATAAATACTTCATTTAGCTTTTGTGCATAAATATGACTATTAGTGCACCCTATCTTTCCTTTTTCTTGATACTTTGCCCCACACTGCCATAGTTTTATAGGCTTGCTATTAGAATGCCATGTTTTTCGATAATAGCCTCTTCCACACTCTCCACATATAATACGACCTGCAAAAGCTGTATCCTCTAACCCGTAATCATACTTCTGTAGCTTATGTTTTTCTACATACTGCTTCCTTCTTTCAATTTCTAGCTGCACTGCTTCCCACATTTCATGTTCTATAATAGCTGGATGACTTTCTTGCACATAGTATTGAGTGACTTTTCCTTCATCATTCTTGACTCTTTTTTTAGTTAGAAAGTCCACTGTATAAGTTTTCTGTAACAGTGCATCCCCTTTGTACTTCTCATTTCTAAGTATTTTGTCTATAGTACTTGCATACCATTTAGTGGTTCCTGTAACTCCTTTTACCCTATCACGTTCAAGTTCCTTTGCTATACGCGTTGGCCCTTTCCCATTAAGATACTCTGTATAGATACGTCTCACTATTTTTGCTTGTTGCTTATTGATAATGAGGTTTCCTTCTTCATCTTTGTCATAGCCTAAAAACTTCTTTTCATTAACAGTTACTCTACCTTGTTCAAATCTTCTTCGAACTCCCCATGTTGTATTTTCTGAAATCGAGCGACTTTCATCTTGTGCTAATGAACTAAGAATTGTTAATAGGACTTCCCCCTTAGAATCAAGTGTAAAAATATGTTCTTTTTCAAAGAATATCTCAACTTCTATCTCTTTAAGCTCTCTTACATATTGGAGACAGTCCAAGGTGTTCCTAGCAAACCGGCTTATTGACTTAGTGATAATTAAGTCGATTTTCCCATTCTTGCAATCTTGTATCATCTTGTTGAATTGCTCACGCTTTTTAGTATTTGTTCCCGATATACCTTCATCGGCATAAACTCCTGCAAATTCATAGGCCCTATTGCTCTTGATATGTTCCGTATAGAATTGTACTTGATTTTGATAACTTGACAGCTGTCCATCTTCATCTGTTGATACCCTACAATATGCAGCTACTCTTTTTTTAGGAATCTCTATTGTATTCCCTTCAGTTGCTATCGTCTGCCTTGCTGGTATACAGGTAACGCTTCTCGCCATTCACTACCCACTCCTTTATAACTGTTTCTTCTTCTATATTAAGTGCTGTTATAAGCGCATCATCTATAACTGTTCCTTCACAGACATTTTTTCCTTCTTTTATATACGTGCTACATTGCCATACTATCTTTTGAGAAGGTTTACCGCTGTTCCATGTTCTGCGCTTTAGTTTACTGCCACATTTACTACATATAAGTTTTCCTGATAGCGCATATTTATTTTTCTTTAAGTCTATGCTCCTTCTTCGCCTTTGTAATTCTTTTTGAACCTCTTCCCACCTATCATCCGATATGATAGGTGAATGACTTTCCCTAACAAGATAGGTATTTACATTTCCGTTATTTCTTTTCTTTTTTTTAGTTCTATAGTCAGGGGTATAAGTCTTTTGCAACAAAGCATCTCCTTTATATTTTTCATTTTTTAATATGCCTAGGATTGTCGTGTCATGCCACTTTCCACCTGCTACTGTTGGTACTCCTTCTGCATTCAATAATTTTGCTATAGCATGGCTCCCTTTACCATTCAGGTACTCCTCAAAAATCCTTCTTACGATTTCTGCTTCTTTTTCATTAATAATCAAATCACCATACATATCTTTGTCATATCCCAAAAAACGTTTTGTATTAAGTATCCCTTCTCCTTTTTCAAATCTCTTGCGGATACTCCATTTTACATTTTCACTGACACTTCTACTTTCTTCTTCTGCAAATGCAGAAAGGACAGTAAGCATCAGCTCACCATCCTTTGATAAAGTCCAAATATTCTCATTTTCAAAATATACTTCTACACCAATAGATTTTAACTTTCTGACCTGCTCTAAAACAATAAGTGTGTTTCTAGCAAAGCGTGATACTGATTTAACTAAGATAAGGTCTATCTTTCCTTCTTGGCATTGCTTTAGCATTTCTTGGAAAGCCGGTCTATCTTCTTTAGTTCCTGTTATGCCATGATCTACAAATACATCTACAAACTCATATTCAGGATTTGATTTAATTTTACTCTTAAAATAAGTTATTTGATTTTCTAGCGACTCACCTTGGCTATTACTTAATGAAGATACTCTTGCATAGGCACATACTCTCTTTTTAAGTAAACTATTTTCAGTTTTAGGTTGAATGATTGTTACCTTCATTTAATTAGCTCCTTTCTATCAAATGGTCACTACTATACATCACTCTTTTAGGCCTATAAAGCAAGGTCCTACTTCACCTTTATAATAGGAAGTTTCTCCTGCTTATCATAACCTACTTCAATCTTGTCATCTGCTAGATCACGAAGCTTTACAAAGTTAAAACCATCTATATTGACTGTCTCTACTTCCTTTTCAACGTTATTAAGTATAATCTTAATAGTACTTACAAGTTTCTTATTTGCATCTTGCTTAAGCTGCTCCCAAGCCTCTATATTTTTGACATAGTACCTGGGACAATCCTTGCCTGTTACATCATAATGTCTGATCACATCTCTAAGTGGATTAAGATTGTACCTATTACAAATATCAATAATAAGTGTGATAAGTGCTTGATATGTTACAGGGCTAAACTTACCATTCCAATCTGGATGACAAACCTCTATTCCTATATGATCTTCATTCACTTGACTTGCATGGTAAGCTATCTCATCTTCTGGAACACATGAAATAATTTCTCCTTCCAGCCCCACAATATAGTGTGAACTGGCATATCTATACCTCCCATTACTCATTTTCTGTCCTGATTTTAATCCTTCAAAATAATTACGATTAGCTTCTGCTGTAGAAGCAGCATTACCTACCCAATGAATGACTATTCCCTTAACACATTTTAGTTTGTTTCCCGGTCTTGAATAAGAGTTGATCGTTAAGTATTTTTTTATGATTTGCATAATTTCTATCCCCCTTTAAAGTTCAAATAATATATAGGTACAGAAACCCTTAGATGAATCTACGCTTCTAGTATCACAAATGTAATAATCTTTTCCGTCTAATGTAAGTATTCCACCTTCCGGATAAGTAGGTGACTGTTCTTTAGCCATGGCTAAAATACATTCTCTGCCTCTGAGATGTGTACTGATTACTCTGTTTGTATCAGTACTAGCCATACTACTACTTGAACCATATATCGTCTCAATATACATTTGTACATTTTTTGTTAGTGTAGGCTTATAATTTTCTGGAGTTCCATTTTGAGTAATATCCATCTGAGGATAAACATATCTATTGAGTCTTTTTATACTTAGTCCATAAGCGGCCTTACCTGGTGATATACCACCGGATGTTAACAAGGTATCCTTAAAGGTATTAAAATAACTTCCAGAAGAATTTCCTTTGTAATAGCCATATAGGCCTGGATAGGATAAAGCATAAATACTTCCATCTACATCATAAAGAGGTATATAACCTACATACAATGGAACATTAATAGATGGAGGAGTTGAACTTATATACCATAATAAATAATCAACTCCTGCTAAGAGTGTAATATAAATAATGTTATTCGTTGCACCTACTGATGATGTTGTTTTTAAATCTGTTCCTACATGTATTTCACCTAGTGAAGTACATACCTCTCCAGCTATGACTCTTGCGGCTATTTTATTATAATATCCTGTTCCTGATGAAGGCTTACCTGCTGTATCAGTACTAGATGAGTTATAAAGAACCAATTTAAAAGAAGTATCTGCTGAGTGGGTGAGGATGTAAGTTTTTGCTTCAGGATAAGTTTCAGGTTCGTCTTGATAGTAAAAGGGGCCTTCAGCAGTAAGATTAGGAACTATTTCTTTTATTTTTTCTACAAACTGATCAATTGCATAGGAAGCTTCTGTACTCGTAATAATCATAGATACATATTGGTAGGCCATTTTAAATCCCTTCCTTCTCTTTTTGTATTATAGTAGAAAGGATTATCCCTTCTACTTTTGGAATTTTCTTTTCTATAATAGAAGTCAAATAGTAGTGTACAGGTGGTTCCCAATGAAATTTAGTCTTAATCTCACTAACAGTTATGCCTATAGGCCCAACTTGTGTGTTACCTTCCGCCCCTAAGCCTTTTTCACATAAATAGTACAAGTATAGATCGAGTCGTGACTGTGGTAGAGGTAATTCATCTTTATTACCACCTAAAGCTAAGTAATGTAAATACTCATCTACTCGACTACTTGGCTTAGGCAATTCACCCTCATTTGATAGTAAGTACTGTAAATATTTTTCTATATTACTGGTCGTTTCCACCTGAATCACCTTCATTTCTAAGTTGTTCTAACACATCTCGAAGTTTCTGTGGAATAGGAACACCTATAATTGCCGCATTTTCTATAATACTAATCCCTTCATTAGCAATATAAAAAAAGACAACAGCCGTGCGAATTGCACTCCCATTGCCTATGACTTGATAGTCGATCATATGTCCTGCGCCTACTAAGATGAAGATGAGTATCTTTTTAAAAATTCCCTTAAATCCTACTTCACTCGAAAGTCTTTGTTCTAGAACTGCTACCATTAATCCTGTTAAGTAGTCTAATACAATAAAGGTAATTAAAGCATACATAAAGCCATCCACCCCTCCCAGGAACCATCCTAAAAAACAACCCACTGTAGCAAACATCATCTGAATATTTTCTAGTAACCCTTTCATTATTTCACCCCTTCATTTAATCCAATAATACATGTCTGATAAAGTTCTAGTGCCATGGAGTCTGTTAGATTAGTTCGTTTGGCTTCTATTGAAAAAGAGCTTTTATAACTAAAGGCTTTTGAAATTTCTAATGTTTGAGAATGACTCACCTTAAAGTATTCATAAATATCCCCTTCGTAAATCACTGCACCATCTGCAGTTATTTTCAATATAGCCTCAGGTCGTGTATCTGACCAATCATCCCAGTCTTGTAATTGAAAAGATCCTATAACCACAATACCTGAGTCAGGTACATAATAGACACCGCTACTAAGCACGCTTTCAAAAGTATGCGTATTAAGATAAGCTACACAATGCCCCCAGTCTCCACGATAGTAGTCACAATTCACTACTGTTAAAATCTTACCATCTGGGAGCCCTTCGCCATCAGAGCTTCCTCCAAGGGATAACCCATTTATAAATAGTCCACATAATAATCCATTTTGAAAATCTATATTTGGCATCTTTATATCTCTCCTGGAACCTCAGTATTGTACCAGCCAATACTGATAGATTGATTTGTATTTTTATCGGTTAGACTTAAAATCCTACCTACACTATCCTTAACCCATATAAATTCTTTCTGTAGATTTCCGTAATAAACAACAAACCCATTACTAAAGAAGTCCATACCAGTAACAGGCACCGCTGGTAATTCTATGTTTCCAAAATCAAAAGTAGGTAAACCTTCTATGCCTTTTTCACCTAGCTTAATTTCATGACTTTTACCTATACTTGTAATATACTTAAGAACTAATCCATCTAAATCCTTATAAATAAACCCTTTGCCATTTTGAGTAGAACCAGAGACATCTGTTCCAGCCCCCCATACCATAGAAGGATAAAGCGTATTCCCTAGTGTACTATCAAACTTAAAAGAAGCTTTAACTTGTTCATTTAGCACCTTTCTCACTTTGACTTTAAATTCATCTACTTGTATGTCAGTTAAGTCAGGATAAATACTTTTAGGTGTAGTAAGTGTAAAAAATTGATAAGCTTGAGGATTTTCCTTTATAGCTGTGTAGTAAATTTGCTGTCCATCTTTATTTTTGTAATCTATTACTTCAGTAGGACTTAGTTCCTGAGTTACGTAATCGATACATTCATTCTGTATTCGAATACAATTTCTTATATTTTCTAATGGCGCTGGCTTTCTAATATCTAATGCATCAAAGTTTGTTTCTAAGTATTCAACATTAAGATCTCTTATCCATGCATTTAGAATATGGGCTGTTTTAGCACTAATGACTTCTTTTTCTATTACTTCTACAATAATATCAGGTGCAACATTCTGTACTTCTTGTGTAATAACCTCTTGTATATCAGCAAAGTCTCTTTTACGTTCTCCTAGTTGATAAGTATCTTCTCCAGTTGTTAGACTCTTAGTATACGTCACCACTTTATAATCCAGTTGCTTATTTAGTACAGTGTTATGAATCCTGACTAATTGACATAGTTGTAAATCAAGATTTTTACTTTTAGGTATACTAATACTTAAACTTACTCTTGGGCTATCTACTGTTTGAAGGTAATCTGTTGCTAAAACCGTTAGATCCTCTAATGTTTCTGCTTGAAATTCTTTATAGGCTTCTCTAATAAAATTATAGTCGCTAGCCTTTTTACTTGTTATCGTTCCAGATAAATCACCTTTGCTATTCTGAAAATAAAGCTTTGTAATAACATCTGAAGTATCTGTGTCTTCATTTAACATAGTAAAGTCAAATCCTTTTGTTAATACTGTAGCTGACTGTCCCCACTGGTTTTTCTTGATGCTCATCTTTAATCCTTCATACTTTATCTCTGTTCCTGTTTGTTCTATTAACTTAGTAAGTGCATTTTGGGCATTGGTATTTTTAATCTCAAAATTAAAAGGGCCTATATCCTCACATACTCCTACTGTGAAAATAGTCCCTTCTAAAAGAGTTCTTAAAACATGTTCTAGTGTTGTATCTTGAAGTTTAAGTTCTTTTAGGTACTTGAACATCAGTACCTGTGTTTGAAGAAGCTCAGCTGTAAACTCTGAGACAATCTTTTGATGATCCTTACTTCCTGCACTTACTTGTCCATAGTATAAATTACCTACTTTAAAGATAGTATTGTGATCAATAGTTATTGTCCTACTTTTTAAGTAACTCTTTAGTACAGAGAATGAAAGTGTATAGTAACCATTTCTTTCACCCTGTATATGGCCTTGATTAATAGGAACTTTAGCATATGGAACTTGTAAATCTGTTTTTCTGTAAAGTTCTATCATGTGATCACTCCTATCCTTCGATTTCTATTTTTCTTTAAACTATAAAGATACTCTGCAAAGTATTGGGCATTTTCTTGAGAATTAATGTTCATGTTTTGGATGACAATATCTCCATCTGTAAATTGGTTAGACGTTGTAGAAAGTGTATGATTTGTTATGGATTGGCTGGCTAACTGACTGAGCTCATTAGAAATCTCTAAATGTGGTGCAACCTCCATAGCTTGCGTAATACTTTGCCCCATCTTTTTAGTATCTCTAACCACCTGTGGTATCCCTTTTAAAATCCCTTGACCTATACCATTTTCAACAAAGTCCTTCTGAAACACTCTAATGGCTAACCTTGACGGAGAATGCATATCAAACACACTTGTAATACTCTTCCATACACTCTTAGCCATATTTTTTGCAGCACTAACTACCATGCCTACACCATTACGAATTCCTTTGGCAATACCGGATACAAGATTACCTCCTACTTCTAACCAGTTGGTATTAAGGATAGTATTCCTAATTGCTGCAATAAGCTCCAAAACAGACTGATGAAGCTGAGGTATAGCTTGGATTAACCCTCCTGCAAGTGCACCAACTATTTCAATGGCTGATTGAATCACAATGGGGTAATTATTCATTAAGAAAGTAATCAATCCTACAATAAGCTGTGCTGCTGTATCTACTAATAGAGGAATAGCTGTAATCAATCCATCTGCTAATTTACTTACAA
The DNA here is from genome assembly GCF_014384995.1 of Zhenhengia yiwuensis. Taxonomy (GTDB): domain Bacteria; phylum Bacillota; class Clostridia; order Lachnospirales; family Cellulosilyticaceae; genus Zhenhengia; species Zhenhengia yiwuensis. The sequence continues at coordinate 35,547 of NZ_JACRSY010000017.1, forward strand.
TAATAGGTGCCTGTTCTAGCAACTTAGGTAAGGCGTTTAATACACCTTCTACTAATGCCAGAATAATAGCTACAGCAGCTTCAATAAATTGATCAAGATTGTCTAGTATACCCATGACTAATCCAAGAATGCCCTCTACCATAATTGGTATAAGTATTGGTAGCTCCTCTGCTAGAGTAGTTGCCAGCGTACTTACAATTTGAATCATTGCTGTCGCTAACTGAGGTAATGACTCACAAATAAAAGTAGCAAGACTCGTAATAAGTTGTCCTGCTACTTCTGCAATCATTGGGATATTCTCTTGGATAATCGTCATTAATGAACTGATTAAGGTATAAACACCTTCCATTAAAATAGGTAACGCTGTTGGTATTACTTTCGTTAAGGAAGTAAGTAGGCCACTTAAAACATTATTAATGATTGTGACTACCTGAGGCAAACTATTAGCAAGCTTTAGTGTCATATCCTTTAAAAACTTATCTAATGACTGAGTAAAATTTTGTAAGCCTTCATCATTAAAATCTACCTTTAAAGCATTGGCAAATTCATTAAGTACTGGGAGAATGTCATTTCCTAATGGAATAAGTAAGTTTATTTGAAGCAATCTTCCTATACCTTGAATAGCACTACCTAAATCATTGTACTTAATCTTGTTAATCTCTTGTAAAGTGTTGGCTGTCTGACTAAACTCCCCTTCTATAGAGCTTAAGGCTCCGATTGCTTCAACACCTAAATCCTCCCACATAGTACCAAACAGGGCCACACCTACTTGATTTTGTAATACCTGATCATCACAAGATTCAAGAGCAGTAACCACTTGCTTAAATGCTCTTTCTGCTGCACTTCCACCTTCATTAAAGTGCTTTGTAAGCTCTGTAGCATTAAGTCCCAGTTCTGTAAAAGCTCCTAATGTACCATCACTGTTATCTTTTACTCTTATACCAAACTCTTTAATAGCATCCCCTAATTTATCAATGCTAAAAGCTCCAGTTTCTGAACCATTTTCTAGCATGTTAAACATATCTTCAGCATCAAGTCCTAACTGCTGGAAATGTACACTATATTCATTAATTGTATCTAGCAAGTCATCATTAGCATTCAGTCCCTTTTGAGCACCTTGGGCAATAAGTGTATAAGCTTCTTCTGCCGTTACTCCAAATGACTTCATCATCTGATTCACAGCTCGTGTACTTTCTGATACATCAAAATTAAAGCTATCTCTTAAAAGAAGAGCATGAGACGTCGCAAGTTCTAGTTCTTTACCTGTCATATTGGTTTGCTGAACAATGAGGGCCATACTATCGGCAATGTCCTGAAAGTCTTCCCCCATATTATCCGCATAAAGGTTCATCAAACCTTCTTCTAGACCTTTCATTTCTTCAGCAGTTGCACCAGTTTGAACTTGTAAACTGTTGAGAGCACGTTTAGCTTCATCTGCTCCTTTTGTAGCCATAACACCAATACCTACCACTGCACTACTTATACCTACTAAAGCAGTAGCTGTTCCTTTAACAGCCATGCTGCCAATACTTTTAGCAACACTTCCAGCAGATGCCCCTAATTTCTTTAGTTTACCTTCGGATTGATCTGCTTCAACACCTAAATCATTAATTTCTTCCTGTGTTTCTTCAGCTGTTTCCTCTAACTTCCTTAGTTCAATAGCTGTTTTTTCAATCTCACGGTTAAAGGCTCTATATTGAGAAGCATTAATTTTACCTGAAGCAAACTGTTTATTAACCTGGTCCTGTGCATCTTCTAATTGTTTCAATTTGTCAGATGTGTTTTCTGTCTGCGAAGCTAAAAGTTTCATCTTTTGACTGAGTAGCTCTGTATTCCCCGGATCTAGTTTTAATAGACTCTCAATTTCTCTAAGCTCTGACTGTAGGTTTCGGCTTGTTTTATTGACATCATTTAATGCTCTTTCAAGTGGTTTTACATTCCCACCAATTTCAATTACAATACCTTTAATTTTACTTGCCATCTCTCATCACCTCCTTCAATTTGAGCATAAGAAAAGCACCTACTACTTAAGTAAGTGCTCATTTTAGGATATAGGAAAATATGTGGCCGAACTACCTTGTTAGGCGTTAGAATGCATTAAAATCTAGTTGATTAGCTTGTTTTCCATCTTCTTCCTTTATGCCATGTAGCCTATCATAATGATCTATGTAGTCTAAAATCATTCCTATACTCATCACATTAAAATCTGTTAGAAGTAGCCCTCTTTTTATAGCATAGACCATTATCATCTCTGTTGTTACTTCACCCACTATATCCTTAGTTGTATTTTCTACTTTTTTTTAGTTGTTTTCATTAGACCTGTTAACAGCTCCATCACTTCTGGTAGAATTTCTAGAATAGGTAATTCTTCAAATTCATCTAACCATTCTAAAGGAGGCTTAATTTCATAATTGGCTGTTTTAGCCATAACCCAAAGCATATTATAGAATACTTCAAAGTCTAAGTTTTCTAACTGTAATTCTCCTTCTTTATAAACTTTTTCTAACTTAATGAGCTCGGTCAAAAGGTCTTTTCCATATACGTTTCTCCTAAAATAGATTTTATAAATAAAAAGAGGTCCTAGAATGTCTATAATTCTAGCACCCCCTTGTGAAACTACTTAGAGCTTATTGTAGCTCCAATATAGTTTCCAAAACAATACATAATGTATTGACTTCTATTCCTATCAAATTTAAATCCCTGTTCTTCGAACTTTAAAAGTATATATCTATCTACTCTATAAGGGCTCTTTAACTTATTGATGAGGTCTTCACTCATAGTAATCTTATAGTCCTTTAATTCTATTCTATATACTCCTGGTTTGATCATCTTTACACGTACTAATTCATTAAATTCTTTTGATAATGTTTTTGTAACCTCATCAATAAATCTAGTGGCGTCCATATTTTTTGCCATATAACCTCTTAACATTCCTAAAGTATTCATGCAATCACTCCTCAATATAATTTTATAAAACAAAAAAATCCTCTTATACAGAATAAGAAGATACTAGACAATGATTGCATCACCTCCTTATCGATATTTTAGCAGGACCACCTTGCAGTATGCAGGTTGGTATAGGGTCATAGAGCTAAATCTCTACCCTAACTCTTGATAAATGAGTTTACTCATATTAAATTGTTGTTACTTAAATAGTATAACACTTGTGCTATAAAATGTAAATATTATGCATTTATATTTTATAGATAATTATCCAATTTCTTCTGTTTTTTCATATACTGTTTTATACCAGTTATCATAAGTTGCTGTGTCTGTTTCACTAGTAGTTTTAGCCTTGATAATGGTTGTTCCCGGAATACTTCTACAGGTCAAGTTGAGGGTTTCTGACTTAGGTTCAATGGTTTGGCCTTTTGTTAAACTCTCGATATTAGGCCTAGCTGCTTTACAGTAATACATAACATGACGTATAGCTTTGACATCACCTTCAAACTCAAAGAGTAAAGCAAATGGCGCTGGTTGTTTATCATTTTCTTCAAACTGAACCTTCTTACTATCAAGTACTTCTTTTAAAATTTCTACTTTAAAAGTATCTGGGATAAGTGCCATCTCTAATGTCCCATCATAACCATTGTTAGCAATAGTCGTAAAATACTCTGTGTTATCCGCATAGAAAGGCGTACTTTCTCCTACTGGAGATAATACTAGGTTAACTGCACCTGGAACAGGTGTAGGTGTTCCAAAAGTAACATCAATGACACCTTCTGTATTCGTCTCAGTAATACTTGCATAATGAACATTCTTAAGTCCATATTTTATCTTATTACTCATTGTTATCCCTCCTTAAATTTCATATCTAATTTGATACATCTTTTCTGTATCAATATAAGCCTCATACTTTTCATAATATACTTCATGATCTTCTAATAGGACTTCTAATCTAGTCTCTAGTAGTGCATCTTTTTTAGCCGTATACAGTTCTATAGCAAATCGATCTTCTTTATGGTAAACCTTATTATCTGCTGCAAAACTTTCTGTTTCACTTATCATGTACACAAGGTAGGGTGGCTTTTGTTCACTTTTAAAATGATTATAAGCTAATGGTAATTCTATTTGCTTTAACATCTTACATACCTTATCTAATGTCATCAATAGCCCTCCTTAATTCCTGTTCAAATGCATCGATTGCCTTTTGTTCTGCCGGTTCTATATGTTTGATACCTAATACTCTTCCACCACCACGTTTAGCATGACCATGTTCTAGAAGGTGTGTCAGGTAGTATCTTTTATTATGAATGATATACCCGTTGTCTGTTTTCTTTCTGATCCAAGCTTTACTGTACTTATGTGTACGAGTTGGACTTGTAGCTTTCAAGTATTTTACTGTTTCAAGGGTAATTTTATCTGTTGCTTCTTCTAAGGCTTCCTGAATTTCTTGAGTATATTGTGCAAGTGTTTTGGCTATTTCTATATCTAAATCAAACAAGCTCTACACCTTCTTTACAAAGTAATTGTAAATATCTATTCTCCTGGTTAACATTAATAACCGATACAATCTCATAGATTTGATTATTAAATAGCATTCTCATATGATTATAAATCTGTGGCCTGTACCTAATAGTGACCTGAACCATAATATCACTTTTTGTTTGTCTTGCTTTAAAGTACTCCTTGCCTGAAAGTGGTTTAATATCTGCCCATACCTCATAGGCTAGTTGCCAAGTTTCGATCTCTTGTTCTAGGCTATCTTTTTCAACAAGCAGCTGTTCTAACTTGATTCTGTGCTTTAACTCACCGATCATCCTCTCACCAACTTTCCTTTCGGTAGTTAAAGAGTAAACACTTTACAACTTCTAAAATCTCATCTATTGGAACTTGCTCCCTATTCTCGTAAAGCTGCCCTACTATATAGAAAATGGCTTGTTTAACTGTTTCGGGGACCAAGGTTAATTCATCTAGCGCATATCTAAGTATCCCTTCACACATTTCTTCTGCTGCTATGATAAAAGAGGTGATGAGCATATCCTCTTCATCACCATCTACTCGAAGGTAAGTTTTAACTTCTTTTAAAGTAATGACCATCAGCTCATCACCTCCCCATTATTTCATCTGTAATACTTTAATGGCTTCAGGTAAAATGAGTTTACCATCTACCCTTTGAGTAGCTTTAAATCCGACTTGTCCTGTAGCTGCATAAAGCTCATTGAGTCTTTGGAAGCTACGTCCTTGGCGATCTGCAATCCAGTAGTAATTGAAATCTCCAAAGGCTATAACCTTATTACCTGTAGTAATAGCTGGAACATAAGCAGAAGTTTTAACAGGTCTATTTAGGATTCTATCTGGCTCTCCTGCCGTAACGGATGGTTGCCATAAGTATTGACCTGTACTGTCTTTTAACTTACGAATAGCTTTTACAGTCGAATCATTCATCACAAAGACAGCTTTTTTACGGTAGGGGGATTTAAGCGAATAAAATAAATCCATTACTTCATCTAATGTAATAGCTGTTGTACTTGTACTCGTTACTCCCACTTCTGCTCCTCCAGTTGTATGGAAAATACCTGTCGGTTTACCTGTTCCATCTCCAATGAAAAAAGCCTCCTCTTCTTTAGCACCTATTCTTCTTGCAAACTCTTTAGCAATATAGTCTTGTATATTAAAAAAACTATCATTAAGAAGTTCTTCTGAAACCTTAATCATAGTTGCTAATTTGTATGCTCCAATAGAAGTAAGTCCAAAGCTATCATCACTTTCAGGAATTAATCCTTCTTCATCTACCCAAGATGCTGTACCTTTTGTAGCAGATACTGGGATCTTTTTATCTCCTGAAGAGGTGTTAATAATTTTTGCTAAACTTCTAAAGATATTTTCTTCTTGTAAACTTTCAATAAGTGTACGTTCAAACTCATCTGGTGCTAAGTAACCACCTTCACTATCTGTCCCGATCTGTAAAGCATTTTGTAGATCAAAACTATTTTTATTTCTCATAGCATTCCAAAAGGCATTACGATATTCATCAGTTGCACGCCCGGTCTTAACATCACCTTGATACTGAGAAGGTTTATTTGTGAGTGGTGCATTAAGTGGCTTGGACAGCTCTAAATCAAGTGCTGCTTGGCGCTCTAATCGGTCAATCTCTTTACCGAGATTAATAACATCTTCTTCCATACGTTCATAGGTCTGTGTATCTTCTGCGGAAAGTAATCCCTTATCATTTCTTCTACTATCTAAGAAAGCTTTGGTACTCTCCCATAGGTTGGCTCTTTTTTCTCTTAATTCTAATGCTTTACTCATATACAAATACCTCCAATTAATGTTTTAATAGTTCTAATCGTTTTACTAACTGATCATAAGGTATACCTTTATCTTCAGGTGGCTCCTTCTTTGCACGGGGTAGTTTATTCCTCAGCGCATTGGTGACTGTTACCTTATCAAAAATGAACCCTTCATCTGACTGCTCTTGCTCTGGTTCATATAATACTTTGTCTGCAAATCCCAGTTCCACAGCCTTCTTGGCACTGAACCAAGTCTCTGCATCCATCATGTGTGCAAGCTTCACCCGACTTAATCTTGTCTTATGCTCATAAGCATTGATAATGCCTTCTTTGACTTCATTTAACATGGCAATTCCAGATTCTAAATCAGAAGCTTCACCAAAGATTGCTGTTGATGGGTTGTGAATCATCAGCATCCCCGTAGGTGACATGTATACTTCATCTCCTGCCATTGCAATAACGGAAGCAGCACTTGCAGCTATTCCATCTATCTTAACTGTGACTTTGCCTGGATACTCTTTAAGCATATTGTAGATTTGGCTGGCAGCGAACACATCGCCACCTGGACTATTAATCCATACAGCTACATCACCTTTTGAGGCTGTAAGCTCTGCTTTAAATTGCTTAGGTGAAATCTCATCATCAAACCAGCTATCCTGAGCAATATAGCCATCAAAGTAAAGTGTTCTACCTTCCTCATTCTTTACCCAATTCCAGAACTTCCTCATTGTTTTCACCTTCCTTTTTATCTAATGTTTTTGCATAAGCACCTACATCTTCAAGCTTGAGCATGTTACCATTCATGGCATAGATATCACCATGCTCGATGGTATTCATGTCTTCTAACCTTCTCACATCATTAGGACTTAAGAAGCCATTTTGAATACCTGTAGCGTAACCTTGCATTCTAGAGGCATAATCTCCTCTAAGTAATCCATCTACATTGAGTTTGATGAAGTAATCCTTCTTCTCGCTTTCTAGTAGTAAGGCACGTTGCATACTCATCTCTAACCTAACTACCCAAGGGTCCAAGGTGTACTTTACAAACTCTAAGGATTGATTCTCTATATTTGAAAAGGTAGCCCGTTCCAAGTCTCCTATCATGTGAGGTGGGATTCTAAAGATACGTGCTATCTCATTGATTTGGAATTTACGTGTTTCTAAGAACTGTGCTTGATCTGGTGGTATAGTAATTGTTTTAAAAGACATACCTTCTTCCAATACTGCTACCTTATGTGCTTTGTTACTTCCACCATATACAGCATTCCAACTTTCACGAATACGTGCTGGATCTTTTACAATCCCAGGGTGTTCAAGTACACCTCCTGGGTTTGCCCCGTTAGCAAAAAAAGAGGCCCCGTATTCCTCTGTGGCGATGGCCATTCCGATAGCATTTTTAGCCATTGCTATGGGTGAATAACCGATCAATCCATCAAATCCTAATCCTGGAATATGAAGTACCTCTTCTTTTCTTAAGGGATAATCTTGCCCTTCTTTGTTATATAAATAGTAAATTTCACCTTTACTAGTTCTGTCTACAGTCATTTTGTCTGGCATAAGTGGATAAAGAGCCATAACCTTACCTGTTCCATCACGAATAATCTGGGCATATGCATTTCCCCATAATAAAAGATGACTCATCAATGTCTCTCTAAAGACAAAGGAAGTCATCTCTGAATTGGGTTCATTATGCAGCAGATAGTATAAATAATGGTCCTTTGCTTTCTCTTTACCATTGGATGTACTCCGATAAGTGTGTAATGGTAGAGAAGCGATGGCCTCAGCTAAAATTCTAACACAAGCATAAACAGCAGTGGTTTGCATCGCTGTTCTTTCATTAACTGTTTTGCCACTAGTGGTACCTCCAAAGAAAAAAGTGTAAGCACCACTAAGTGAATTGGTTGGTTTATCTCTTGATTTAAATAACTTTGATAGAACTGACATCTCCATAATTATCCTCCTAAAAATGGGTATAAAAAAAGCACCTACTCAACTGTAGATGCATTATTTATAGAATAAAAGAGTAAGACTTTTAGTCGTACTCTTCCCACAAATGGAATATTTGGTTTCAGGCACTACCCTTGCCTTCCTATGGTCTTATATATCTTATGCTATTATAAAAAATTTATTCTATCATATAATTCTTCCCAATCCCTAGGAAGAATATTAAATATATATATATCAAACTTTGCCTTATTAACAATCTTCCTTAGATCTTTTTTTAATTGTTCCCCATCTTCAGCTTTTAATACTTTTTTCATGGCATATATTCTAGAAAACAAATCAGTATTACTTACAAGAATAGCTGAATCATCTGTTTTATCCATCAATACTACTGAAGAGGTTCTTCCTACTAGCTTGTTATGATGTGCACAAACATTCCTTAGATTTCTTATAGCATCTAGCCATGTATCCATTTGTTTAGTAACTTCTTTCCCATAGTTTTTCTTAGAATATCCATATATAAGAACTACTTTTCTTAAATCACCCCGAAGATATGAGTACAATTTTGTTATCGTCCCAAATTCAAAATAGGAAAATGCCGCCCAAGAAGGTATCTTCTTTTTAGCCCTTTTTCCACCTGTTCTATACTCTTTTAACTCTGGGTATTTATGTACATTCCTTCTTAATTGTTTTTCATTTTCACTAATAGTCTTAATAAACTTATCAAAGTATTTTACATTACTAGTTCTTTTAGTACTGTCTTTTTCACTACGAGAAGGTGTATAAGATGTACAATCTAAATAGAACAGTGAATCACCTACTTTCAAAGAAATCGCATTAGATAAGTGACTCTTAAATTGAATCTCAGCTTTTTTACAGTATGAAAAAAGCAACTTTCTTAATTCAGCGTCGAAATCATATACTGCAAAAAGTAAGTCCTGCTTAGGTTTAGTTTTTAAAACACTTGTATATGATAGCAAATACTTTCCATATCTGCTAAGTCTAAAATATCCAGTATAAGTTAGCAGTCTTCTCATTCTTTCTTTCCTAGAAAACACAACGTATTTTTTCATAAATTCAATTTGGTTTTCTATATCAAAAGGCTTATCAAAATCAAGCATACTAAATCCTCCATGATAAAAAAAAAGAATGGTATACCATTCTTAATCCCGCAAATGGAATATTTGGTTTCGGGCATTACCCATGCCTTCCGACGGTGCATACTCATTATAGTATAAACTTTTTTAAAAAACAATATGCTAAATGCATAAAACACATAACTTTTCTATTTATTAGCATTTACTCTTCTTATATATAGTTCCTTAATCATTTCTATAAGATCAATATCCCCCGGCTATCATACACACTTCCACCATCATCCTGATGTCTTATTGCTCTATCAAGCGCCATAATAGTAGCTACTGCACCATCTATCTTCTCTGTGCTTTTCTCTTTATCGGGTTTGATGTTACCTGCTGGGTCGGTTTTAATAAAGATATTGTCCATCATCCACCTTAGAACTGGGTTTCCACCATGGGCTAGTTTCTTTTCCAAAGTAAGCTTCATCAACTCTTTAGAGGGTGGGCTCATATCCTTATAACCTTGACCAAATGGTACCACTGTAAATCCCATGCCTTCTAGGTTCTGAGTCATCTGTATGGCTCCCCAGCGGTCAAAAGCTATTTCTTTGATGTTATATTTGACACCTAGGTCTTCAATAAAAGATTCGATAAAACCGTAATGTACAACGTTCCCTTCTGTGGTTTTAATATACCCTTGTTTTTCCCATGCATCATAAGGTACGTGATCGCGTCTTACACGTAAAGCAAGGTTATCTTCTGGAATCCAGAAAAATGGCATTACCACATACTTATCGTCATCATATCTTGGTGGGAATACTAGTACAAATGCTGTGATGTCTGTTGTGCTAGATAAGTCAAGTCCTCCAAAACACTCTCTTCCTATAAGCTCTTTTGGAGATACACTAAAAGCACACTCATCCCATTTATCCATTTGCATCCATCTTATAGATTGCTTCACCCATTGATTGAGTCTCAGTTGTCTAAAGATATTTTCTTCTGCCAGGTTCTCTTTAGCACTTTGAAAAGCAGCTCTTACTTTTTCTATATCAACTGTATGACCTAGTGAGGGGTTAGCCTTGTACCAATTGCGCTCATCTGTCCAGTCATCATTATCATCTATTCCATAAATGACAGGGTAGAATGTAGGATCAATCTTCCTTCCATCTAGTATGTCTTGAGCCTTTTGATGTACTTCATAACAAATAGAGTTTCTATCATTTCCTGCTGTAGTAATAAGGAAAAAGAGAGGTTGAGTCCTAGCATCTCCTGACCCCTTAGTAAGTACATCATAGAGTTCACGATTCGGCTGGGCATGTAGCTCATCAAATATAACCCCATGTACGTTAAGACCATGTTTCGTGAAAGCTTCCGCTGATAACACTTGATAAAAACTACCTGTAGGTTTATAAACTAACCGTTTAACTGACATAATAGGTTTAATTCGCTTCTTAAGCGCTGGGCACTGCTCTACCATTTCTACAGCTACGTCAAATACAATGGACGCTTGCTGTCTGTCTGCTGCTGCACCATAAACCTCAGCTCCCCATTCATTATCCCCACAAGTAAGTAATAATGCCACTGCTGCTGCAAGCTCACTTTTGCCTTGTTTCTTAGGAATTTCAATATATGCTGTGTTATATTGCCTATAGCCATTATCTTTTACTGTCCCAAAGATATCACGTATGATTTTATCTTGCCAATCTAAAAGATCAAAGTTTACACCTCGCCATTGACCCTTTGTATGTTTAAGGCAGTTAATAAAATTAACCGCATGCTGTGCTTTTGCTTCATCGTACATCACTTCTTACCTCCTGACATCAGCATCATCTCCATTGGATCAACTTCTGATGAGCTACTTTCTACGGATATTCTACTTCGTGAAGAAGGTGTAAGACCAAACTGCTCACAAAATTTATTCATGATCTTCAAATAAGACTGAGCAATGTTAACTTGAGGCACCTGTTGCCAGTAGCCGCTTGGACTTTTAATAATTGTTCCATGTTTGGCGATGAACTCTTCTGCTTCTTTCCACCTTGCATAGGCTTGGCAGTACCCAGCAAAGGCTGCCATATCTACTTCTGTTAAAATACCTAATGCCTCTAGTTCCGTTGCAATTCGCTTCCATTCTTTCTTCGCTTCTTTATCCAACCATGTTGGACATTTGGGTGCCTTCTTTTCTGGTTTAGGTTCTGCATCATTGAGTGCACGTTTTCCTGGATTACCTTCTAATACTTTAAGTGCTGTTGGTTTTGGCTTTCTTCCTGGTGTAGCCATAGGTTCACCTCCTCCCATGATAAAAGAGCCTATATTTCTGTAAGCTCTTGGTTTATTTATCTTTTTCCTGTCATAATAAACTCTGTGTACTCCTTTAGATTATCTTCTAAAAATATAGTCAGTTCGTGATAACCTCTAACATAGGCTTCTACTTGAATATTAGGGATATCAAACATGTTGTACTGACCTGTATCTCTAATGAGTAATATCTGTTCTACAACTTTATCACTAAGCACTTTATTTACCTCTTATACCTTTGTAATTATAGTTACCTTTTTGAATTTCCCCCCTATCTGCCTCTAGTGCCTTATTATATTCTGGTTCTAGTTGTTCCTTATCTTTGCACTTTAAGCAAATGCAGTCGGTATTAAACATACTCATAATTCTTCCGCCATTAAGTGCACCCCCACATCTATCACATGTGCTTTGGGTAAAAAACTTCTCCATCACTTCAACTCCTTAATGCATTCAAGGTGCGCCGTCTTTAAGATCTCTAGGTCAATCCCGTTGTTTGCATAGCCCCTAGCTATGGTCCCAAGGTAATAACTTGTAGGAAGTGCTGGCATGCTTCTGTACCTTTTTGCCATAACATATACCATAGCTTCTTCTACCCTACCATCAGCTTGTACTTCTACAATCTGTTTCCCATATAAGTTTGGATAGCCCTCATATACATCAAGCGCTTCTTCACAAGCCTCTGTAATTTCCCATAGCACTACTGGAACGATTCTGTCGGGGCAATGTTCAATATTGGCTACTCCACGGCTATTGCCCCTAAAGGTAAGTCTATAGTCTTTTACAATACCTGTGCCTACCACTTTAGCTGCTGGGCATCTAAAGCTCATCTGCTCTAAATTCATATTGCTACCGTAGGCAGCATAAAGTTTCTTATTCATTTCATGTACTCCTTTGTATTATGGGAAGGCACTTGGCCCTCCCTATTCTTCACTATTTCACGCTGCATTTCTCCATGCGCTGTTACCAGATAAATTTCCCAGGAAATGGTATCTGCAAGTTTTAAACTCGTCACCGTTTAAGCCAAGTCTTAGCATCCAGCATCTGAAGGTGTACTTCTCGTTATCAGTGTAGGTTCTTCTCGCACTAGCTTTCTTTTGGATTAAGGCTTGATGGCTAAGTGCTAAACAAAATTGGATGTAAGCTTTAATCTTGCCTGCGTGTGTGGTGCTATTGAAAAGTCTAAATTCGATTGTGCCTTTGGTAAACATGCTGTGTAGGTTAAGTCCATGGTATCTACTTTGGTGGTAATGCCTTGTTCGATCCTGTGCTCCATAGCCTTGGTACCAAATGTTTGCTAGCTCATCCAGTGTTTTGGGTTTCTTTTTGTTAATGGTTTGAATGAGTTGTTCATTTAGCTTTTTGCAATACTTTATTCTGTCGTAGTCAATTTGTAATGCTTTGTAAAGTAAATCCTCTTTGCTTGCAACCAAGTTAACTAGGTTCTTTAAGGTGTTTGGTGTATGAGGTGCTGCATCAATGTGAATGTGTATGCCGCAAGTGCTATTTGTTATGGCTCCTGCCTCTCTAAGCTCTCTTATAATTTCTTGCAAAGGTTCGATATCTTTGTAGGTTAGTATTGGGCTTACGAGTTCAACTCTGTACTCTGTATTTGCGAAAAGTCTTGTCTTATCATACATCTTTTGTGCTTCAATGCTTGAGTCTGAAACAATCTTCCATGTTCGACCTTCTGGATCTAGTATGTGGTAGGCGTCGTAGCTTCCTCCCATATGGACTAAACTTTCAGTCCATAACTCTTTAGCAACAACCTCTGCTGCCTCAGCTCTTGTAAGACCTGTCATTTCGATTTCAATTCCAAATCTTTGTGTTCTCATTTGTGCTTCCCTTTCATTTGTGTATTCCCTTCCGGGTAGTACACATGTTACCGTAGCTGTGCTTTTAGTTGTAGACGCTGACTACACAAGAAATACAGGAATTAATTGTGCTTACTACACAAAGAAAGGAGCTATCTCGAAAGGACTTTTGCTAATCCCTTAAGTGCTCCTGTCACATCTCCACAAATCATTTGGCCTTTAATTGTCTTGTATTGCTGCTTGGAAAGTGTATGCCGGTTAGCTTTTAAAAACTTAAGCGCCTGTTGCTTGGTCATGAGCTTTCACCGCCTCTTCATAAGTAAGCTTTTGCCCATCTCTTAACAAGTACACCTCTCCATCTGAGCCAGCTTGGTCTTTAAATCGTTTAACGATAACATCAGCGTATTTTTCATCCAGTTCAATGGTGTGGCAAATACGCCCTGTCTGTTCACAAGCAATGAGTGTGGAGCCGCTACCACCAAATGGGTCCAGTACAATACAATTGCTCATACTACTATTTTGTATAGGGTAAGCAACAAGTGCTATTGGCTTTGTTGTTGGATGAAGTTCACTTTTCGTTGGTCGATCAAAGTTCCACACAGTTGTTTCTTTACGCCCAGCGTACCATCTATGCTTACCTGACTTCTTCCATCCATAAAGCACAGGCTCATGCTTCCACTGGTACGGGCTTCTTCCAAGTACTAATGATTGCTTGACCCACTGGCAAACACCTGATAAATAAAAGCCGGCATCTAAGAAAGCTTTTCTAAAGATATGCCCTTTCGTATCCGCATGAAAAACATAGATTGAACCATCATCAGATAAGTTTGCCTCCATGTTCTTAAATGCCTTCAACAAAAACTCCTCAAATTCTGCATCTGCTAGTGCATCATTTTTTATGTTACCTGCTTTTCCCTCATATGCGACTCCGTACGGTGGATCCGTTACTATAAGATTTGCCTTTTGGCCATCCATGAGTAGTTCATAAACAGAAGCCTCTGTACTATCTCCACAGATTAAGCGATGTCTTCCTAGTAACCACACATCACCTTGTTTAGTAATAGGATTTTCTGTAAGCGCATCCTCCACATCAAAGTTGTCTTCCTGAACTTCTCCTTCATTTAATTTACTAAAGAGCTCATCAATCTCTGGTGGTTCAAAACCTGTAAGGGCCACGTCAAAGTCTACTTCTTGCAAATCTTTAATCAGCTCTGCTAGTAATGCTTCGTTCCATGAACCAGTTACTTTGTTAAGTGCTACGTTTAATGCTTTCTCTTTGGTCTTATCAACTTCTACAACCACACAGTCTACTTCTGTGTAGCCTAAGTGTTTTAAAACCTTTAAGCGCTGGTGCCCACCAATGATGGTCATATCTTTATTCACAATGATAGGTTCAACATACCCAAACTCATTGATACTGTTTTTTATCTTTTCATATTCCTTATCCCCGGGCTTTAGATCTTTCCTTGGGTTGTATGTTGCCGGTATGAGTACATCTACTTCTAATTTTTTAAACTCCACTTTCAATCCTCCCAAAATCTATGTTTGATATAACAGCTATGGCTGCAATATTTTCTGTTCTTATTGCCATACACACTAAACTCCTTGCCGCAATACGAACATGTATACTTGTAAATGGCCTTCTCATTTTTATTACGCATTTCTTGGTGCTCTACCCACCACTTTCTTCTGCAGGGGGCAGAGCAGAATTTACGCGTCCGCCCCTTTGCCTTATGCTTGAGTGGCTTCTCACAATGTAAACATACTACATTTTTTTGCTTTTTTACCTGCATATTGAGTGCAACAACAGTTGCATTACCTGTAAGTTCATAGCGCTTACAAAACCCTCTTACAGCATCTCTTGAAAGTCCAAGAATGTTAGCTATTGCCTTATATCCCAAGCCTTCTAGCCTCAGCTCTTTTATTTTTTTCTTCTGTTCTTCTGTCATCTACATCTTCCTCCCTTCTTAAACTTTTACGCATTAAAAAAGCAACCACAATGCCTTGTAGTTGCTTGATTTGCGACTTTTATTATGCGATTTTTTAGTACCCCACCCTTTTAATTATGCGAAAATCCACACGAAGGGGGGCGGCGGTCTTGAGCATCAAGAGTTGTAGAGATTTTGATGGCCCTACCCCATGCTGTTTTTAATATTTATACTCTTGATGCCTATCCTCAGTCATGGTCTTCTTGTCATGACACCTCTTGCACAGTGGCTGCCAGTTACTCTTATCCCAAAACAGCTTGTTGTCTCCTCGATGCGGTGTGATATGGTCAACTACTGTAGCCTGAGTCAACTTCCCTTGCTCTTGACACCTTATACACAATGGGTGCTCTTGTAGGAACAGCTTTCTCGCTTTGACCCACCTTCTGTTATAGCCACGTTGTGCTGCTGATGTGCGTTCATGTTGGTGCCTGTGTCTTTGACAAAATCTATCTGCAGTAAGCTCTGGACAATAAAGATGCTTACATGGTTTTAAAGGTTTACTTGGCACTAGACCACCTCCTAAAAATGGACATTAAAAAAGCCCTGGATTTTATTCCTTGGGCTTTTGGGTGCACTTGTACACTATAATTATATGTTTTTACGTTCGTCATATTCGTCATTTCTTAAATTAATTTTTTAAAAAAGCTTATGGATTAATCTTCACAGGCTTTTGGATACACTTGTACACTATAATTATATGCTTTTCAGTTCGTCATATTCGTCATTTTTAAAAATTGGTTGTGTTTTCTTCTTGGATATTGCTCATCTTTTTTCCCGATACTAAAAGCTACTTGCTGCCAACTTAGGCCATTGATATACCTAAGCGATAGAATCATTCGTATCTCACTATCTTCTATGCCTTGGATGTATCTATTTAACCGGTTCAGCTCATAGAAGCATTTCTTGATGTTGAGGTCAAGTAAACTTTTTAGATCTGATATCTCTGCTACATATTTGCCTAGTTTATCCACAACACCTGGTACGCTAGGCATACCTGTGATTGGCTTTGCCATGGATAAAGCTTTTGCTTCTAGTTCTGCTATACGATTTTGTAATTCTTCAATTTCTCGGTTAAGATAATAAAGCTGTGATAGTTCTTGTTTAGTCATTGCTTCACCCCCTAATTACTTGCAATCATATTTGTCTGTAATATAAGCCTGTGTATGATTATCTAATTGAGCAATACGCCTTCTTGTTTTCTCCTGTTCTTTCTTGAGCTGTGCCTTTGTCTTATAAAAACTACACCCCTCGCACACTTTATATTTTAGTGCTGTACACTTACCTCTCTTTATTGCAAAACAATTTTTCATTGCTATTCCCCTTTCAAATCATCGCTTTAACTGCTTGTAATAACCCCTGTTGCCCTTTATCTTTTGTTTGTAATACTTCCATCACATGCTCATCCACTGTACCTTCCGCTACCAAGTGATGAATAATTACGTTGTTTTTTTGCCCCTGTCTATACAGTCTTGCATTAGCTTGTTGGTAGAGTTCCAGACTCCAAGTAAGTCCATACCAAATGATAATGTTACCACCTGCTTGAAGATTAAGACCATGACCAACACTTGCTGGATGTGCAAGTAGTAGCTGTATTTTCCCTTCGTTCCAGTCTTTGATATCTTGGCTTGTTTTAAGTGTTCGTGGATTTTTAAATGCGCTCATTAGGCACTCGTAGTCATGTTTGAAGTTGTAAAACACCAGTAAGGGTTGACCTGTATCAACTAACTCACTTAGTGCTTCTAACTTTGCTTCATGAATCTTGTGTACTTCTCCCTCATCGTCATAAATCTGACCGTTTGCCATTTGTAGGAGCTTACCGACTACAACACCCGCTGTTGCAGCAGTAATGTCTGTACCTTGTAGCTCTAAGAGTTGTTCTTTTTCAAACTCTTTATATTGCTTCATTACCTTTTCAGGTAACTTGACCTTAATAATATTGTCTATGCGCTCAGGTAGTTCCAAGTAATCATCGGCTGATAAGCTAATACAGATATCACCTATCTGCTTATGGATATCCTCATCTGCAAAAGGTTTTAGCTTGTAGGTATACACGATGTGCTGATTACGTTTATCTGGCAAGAAGTACTTCTCCCTGTAGCTGGTCAAAGTTTTACCTAGCCTTTCACCTCGATCCAGTAAATAGAGCTGTGGCCATAAATCCAATAAACTATTAGGTGCTGGGGTTCCAGTAAGTCCTACAATACGTTTGATGTAGGGTAATACCTTCTTGAGATCTTTAAATCGTTTCGACTTGGGTGACTTGAAGCTACTTAGCTCGTCTACCACTACCATGTCGAAGGGCCAACGTGCTTTGTATCTTTCAACCAGCCAGGATACATTCTCCCGATTGATTACGTAGATATCTGCTTTAGCACCCAATGCTTTTATTCTCTCATCTTGTGTTCCTAGCACCTTAGCTACTTTCAACTCACTTAGATGCTCCCACTTATCTACTTCATCCGTCCAAGTGGTATCGGCTACTCTCAGGGGTGCTATGACTAAGACTTTACTCACCTCGAAGTAATCAAAGAGTAGCTCTAATACTGCTGTCAGAGTTGACACGGTCTTACCCATTCCCATATCCATAAAGAGTCCCACTGCTGGTAGTTCTATAATCTTATCAATGGCATACTCCTGGTAACTATGTGGTTTGAAGTGCATTACCTATCACCTCATCTACTCTTTCATAGCTATCTGCTACATATACCTTAAACCCAAGTCCCCTTAGTTGTTGCATACGTTTAAGCTGTATCTTCCTTGGACTCTCTCCAGGCGCTTTAAGCTCCACAAAGACACATCTACCATATGGTAAAAGTACTAATCTATCTGGAATACCTATTAGGGATGTGAGCTTAATACTCATTCCCCCAAGACTTCTAACTTTCTTGGTGAGGTACTCCTCTATCTGCTTTTCTAACATTGTCCACAACTCCTCCATTTTTCATCCACTACTCTAGCCCTTGATCCATAAGCTATAAGCTATGGACTTATAAGTATATAAATATATAAGATATATTCTTTTATATAAAAAGAAAAATTTTCTTTTTTATTTTAAAACTAAAAATTACTCCTATATATAAAGAAGTTTAACCTGTCCATTACGTCCATATTTTATTAAAACCCTTTATACTCAAAGGCTTAAAGTGGACTATTTTTTAATTATCTATGGACTGTTTGGACTCTTATATTTTTGTCCATTCCAATCCAAAACCTGTCCAATCCATTGATTCACAAAGGCTTAAGGTTTGTATAGTACGTGCCATTACTTCTTTTCGTGTAGATACCTTGCTTCTTAGCTCTATCTGCAATATTTTTCTTCTTGATAGGATTTATGTCATTGGCATTACACCACGTCTCATACTCTTTATCTAACTTAGACTTTAAGACACGGTCTGCTTGATCAGTTGTTACGAGGTAATGCTCCTTGATGAACCAATACAAGCTATCGCTTTTACTTCTATATTCCTGAACTGCTTCCTCACAAACTATGCTTGGTGTGAATGTTAAGTCATTTGCTTTCAATCTAGTGAGGCCCTCTAAAGCCCATAAGATAATCCCTTCTATCTCCTTTTCAAATGCCTCTTGAATGTGTTTATTACGCTTTTCTTTAGGGATAACCTGCCTACACGGTATGATAAGAAAGCGTTCAAAGACGTGATCTCCTTTATCCCCTTTGAAGTAAGGGAGATCATTACAGGTAAAGGTAAGCGTCCCTCTGAAGTTATACGTAAAAGCTTGTTTTCCCTTCATTTCACAACTTACCGGCCCTGATCCTGTTACCTGTTTGAAATTAGTGATATCTTCAATCACTGCATCAGTTTGATCATCAATGATAATTGCTTTTGAGCCATATAAACTTCCAAGCCCAAATGTCTTATCCATTTTCTGAATAGGTGTGCTACATACTTTATCACTTCCTAGGATCTTAACTAGAAGCTTGTTAAACTGAGTTTTACCTGTATTCCCTATTTCACTTACAAGCACAAGACATTTTTTAGCTTTCGTTCCGTCTACATTAGAAATAACTAGACCAACCCACTCTTGTAGAATAGCTACCAGCTCCGGATCCTCATTACTTAGCGAGTTGATAAAGCTTATCCATGTTCTGGGTTCCTTGGCTTCAGGATTGTAATCAATCTGTAGTTGTATGGTTGATAAGATATCACTCCTATGAGGTTCAAGCTGTTTTGTGTTAATGTTGTATAATCCATTTTTGAAGTTGATATAATCTTCATTCTGATCTAAGTCTTCAAATCGAATACTGGTTGTATCAGTTAATAAGTGTTTATAAACTTCTTCCCATATTCTTGGTGTACAGAACTCATCCGGGAGCAGTTGTTTAATTTTACCTTTAAACTCATTGCTACCTACCCATTTATAAACACCATTCTCATACCAATATAAGAATTCACTATCTTGCCCCTGCTTCCTTACAATCATATAGTGGCTGTGCTCCCTTACAAACTTTGCAAAGAGACGAATGTCTAGGCATTTAACCCCTTTAGCATTGTAGTAGATAGCACTTTCAACACCTTCTTGCTCATCACCAAACGCCTCTACAAGTTCTTGTTTGACTTTGTCATCATTACTTGCAAAAGCTAACATCTCTTTCATAGAAGGTGGTGTTTTTGCTACACTTCCTTCATCCATTTCCCCAAAGAGATGAATACGTACAAGATCAAAACTATTATGACTTCCACCTTGTGCTGGATCCGTTGAGTGATAGGAATAGAGATAGGCATCATTATAAACAATGGCTCCACCTGATGTTGAACCACCTATATAGGTATAGCGATTAGGTCCAAGCTCTGTGCATGGTTCATACACATGACTTAGAAACTTATCAATTGCTTCACTAATGGTATAGGTTTTACAGAAGTCACCAATAATTCCTTCTTTCTGTGTTGGGTCACCTAAGATCTTTAAGTCATGCTTAATGAGCTTCTTTACACGGGATGACTTGGGCCACTGGCTACAATCTTTCCAATTCTCATAGGTTGCAAGGAGCTTATCTGGATCAATAGACTCACCACTCATGTGCTTACAAAAGAATGCGCCTTCCTTACTCACCGTAGGCCAATACATAAGCCTTGTAGGTTCATAGGTAGTGTCATCAAAAAGGTCTATGCCTATCTCTTCTGCAAGCTTTCTTGCGACTGCTTCATATTCCTCTTCTGTAACGGGTCTTACAAGAGGAAAGATGAGTCTATACCTTGGTGTCTCTATGCTGTGTTTATGTGTGGTATGGATGCAGCAGGTGTAATTAAAAAGTAGTTTGAATTCTTCCCAAAAGTCTGCTGTACCATAGTCCATGTCCAAGCACAGAAGTTGCCTGTGCTGAACATGTCCTTTCCTGCGACTACCATCCTTCAACTTGCCTCCTACAAAACCACCTCTATCTTTAATAGCATCTTGCTTGTTTTTTGGCATTTTCATGTATTCCGTATATGTTTCTTCTGTAACAATAGGTTTACTAAGTTTTGCAATAAGTTCTTCCCATGTTACCTGTTTAGGTTTCCACTGTGTTGACTTTCTACTTCTTGCAACTGAAATATCCACCTGTATTCCCCCTATCTAAACTTACATCTAAGGCTTCATTAACACGTTTGATATCTTCTTCTCTTAAGTGGTCTAGCTTCTTGTCAATCAACTCTTTAGGTACAGTAGCAATCTGCTCAAGTAGTAGCATACTTGGCTTCCATAAGTTATAGCCTTCCAATACTACATGTGTTGGAATATCCAGGCGTTTAAGCTTACTCGTAATAAAAGCTACGATAGTTGTGTTAGAAAAGGTATTACCTTTATCGTTTTGAAGGACCACTGCTGGTCTTCCAAAGTTCTGCATACTACCAATCCCTCGTCCCCAATCTCTTACATATACAATGTCATATTTTCTCATTACGCCACCCCATACTTCACTGACATCTCTTTAATGATTGCAATATACACTTCTCTTAGTCTTACATCTGCTGCAATCACATCTAATTTTGTAATCTTATCAGCCTTTGAGCGACTACCCGTTTCTTCAAGCACCTTGCGTTTCATATTAATTTGTCTAATGCCTAACTTTGACTTTGCACGACTATCTAAAATTTCATAGCTTTCTTTTCTAACTGCCTTGATATTTTCATAACCACCTAGCTTCATAGCTATCTTATTAATAAGGTTAGTGGTTTCTACACGCCATGCCGCCGGATCTAAGACAATAGCATCTCTGATGCCTTGCAATTCACCTTCTAGCTTTTTCTGACCTAATTCCATGTTAGCCATTGCCTGGAAGAGCTGATTGAACGCTTGTAAGTGTGGACTAAGTTGTGCAGTATTGAGTTTTAACTTCTTCTCACACTCAATGAAATATTGTCTTACTTGCTTGCCTTTTTCTGTTCTCTGAATCATAGCAATTTCTTTTGCCATATCAAGCTTGATGGCATGATCCGTACTTGGTCTACCGCCTCGAGAGTTTTCGTCATTTTTGACGATAACTTCCGCAAAGTCTTGATCTTCAACAAATCCGTATTCTACCATCCGTGAGAACCACTTTGCATACTCTGTTCCTATCTCTAAAACTTTGTGTAGCTCTCTTCCGCTTACAATTGCTTCTTGCCCAGCATTTACATCTATTTTAATTAATTCCATGTTTTGTCCCCCTTCTTTTTTCTGATTTCAAATCGGTTAATCTTTCTTATAAAACTTCGTTTGATAAGTATCCCCTCTAAGGGGTAACCCTGGTACCCAATCTATGTCCCTACTCATCATTTCTGTAATATCTGCCATTGCATCTTTATCTGTATCAATAACCACTTCATCATGTACGTGAATGACTATACTATAACCTGCTTGATCTAATCGCTTCATGGCTTCTGCTAGACAATCTCTTGCTATGGCCTGTGTAATGTTCTCTACAAGCTTTGCACCATAAGTCCTAAGCTTGGTCCACTTCTTACTTTGTTGGTCTATACCCATGTAAGTAATTTCATTGTCTTCTAGTGCTACTTCTGCATAAGCTAAACGTCTACCACTTGGTAAGGCAATGAAAAGTGTTCCTTGCTCTAATTCTGCACTAACACCTTTTGCAATCGCCACTTGCCACCCTGTATCCAGGGCATCTTTGACTGCTTTTTCCGTGTCATACCAGAGCCGTACAATGTTTGGGTTAGCCTGTCTCCAAGCGTGTACGATATCACTTAACTCTTCTTCTACTAGCCCCATCTTTAAAGCACCCATAGAAGTAAGCGCTCCAACACTCCCGCCATAGCCACATGCCAATGTAGCTAATTTACCTTTTTGTCTTAGTTCATACTCCGGCTGACCTTTTACAATCTTCTCGATTGGCACGTTAAACATTCTACTGGCTGTATGCTCATATAACTTCCCATCACCTTGAAACGTCTCTAACACCCACTGCTCATTTGCTAACCATGCTACTACACGTGCTTCAATAGCTGAGAAGTCGGAAATAATAAAATTATGCTGTGCAACAATGGCTGTACGTACGAGCTGTGAAAAAATAAAAGGGGTTTCACCAAAGAGCATCTCTAGTGTTTCAAAATCTCCTTCTTTTACAAGCTCCCTAGCAAGTTCGATATCAGGCACCTTATTCTGAGGAAGATTATGCACTTGCAGCAGCCTTCCTGCCCATCGACCTGATCGATTAGCACCATAAAACTGTAGGGTTCCTCTCACTCTATTGTCTTGGCATAGCGCACGTTTCATAGCCTCAAACTTCTTTGTTGACGTTTTACTCATAGCTTTTCTAAGTTGTAACACACGGTTGACATCTTCTGTTGTGGTTTCTAATAGCTCCTCTACTTTTGCCTTAGTTAGTCCTGTAGGATTAATACCCTGATCCCTTAACCAGTTCTTCAGCTGTGCCACACTATTAGGATTCGTTAATCCAGTGAGTGCTTTCGCTTCTTCCATTAACTTTTCTTGATAGATTTGGTCATAACCTATAATGTTGTCTACAAGCTGTGTATCTATCAAGATTCCACCATCATTTATCTTCTGATCTAATTCCCATAGTTCTTGCTCTGACTGTGGCACTGGAAAGATACTTAGCCTTTCTTTTATCGCTCTCTCAGCTACTACATCTTGTTTACAGTAGTCCTTAAAGAGCTGCCACTTCTCTAGGTCATGCGCTGGTAGGTTCCTTGTTCGTTGTCCGTTCTTAGCATTTGGCTTACAAGGTATAGAGAAGTATTGTATAAGCGCTCTTCCTGTCTTACTCTTTGTTTCTTCTTCACCTAATCCCAATGCCTCGCATACACCTTTTAAGTTTCCAGGTAATCCAAGCATTAAAGCATGTACAGCTGTACATCGCCATTGATTGGGTGGCATGGATTTACCTAAATACCTTGCTAAACACGTCCGTTCAAAGTTAGCATTATATGCTGTCTTTATCACATCATCCGAAATTAATGCTTCAAGTAACACACAAGGCACATCTTCACCTTGGGCTAAATCAATTACTTGTACTTCTTCATCATCAAATCCATAGGCCAATAGCAGTATAGTAAAATCCGGTGCCTCGCTATAGGCATAAACACCGGATTCTGTTAAGCTCACACTACTATAGGTCTCAATATCTATAGAAAGTGTTCTCATATTCACCTCTAGTCTAAAAAGTCATCTTCATCGTCATCATCAAAAGCACTAGCCGTAATACGACCACCACCTAGAGGCTCACCATCATAGAGCTTCTGAACCCCAAGTAGCCCACATGCTATCCCTTTATTACCTGGTGCAGCATAAGCGTAAAAGTTTATGACTGCTTTGCCATAGCAACCACTATAGACTTCAGATAAATCCATTACCTCTTGTTTATCATAATCTAGTACAAGAGGTCTTGTTTTTGCTGTAGCATTGATAAAGTAATGCCCAGCATAAACTGCATCATCTGGTCTTTCCTCATCACCATCTTTTAGAGGTGTTCTAAGGTTTGAAGGCATCTTACCTCCCCACTTGTCTTTAACAGCTGCTTGTTTGACTTCTTCAAGTACCGCTTTAATCTCTCCAAGTGTCTTTTTATCTGTCTTTGGAATAAGGATGCTCATACTAAACTTTGGCTCTTGCCCCTCTACTACTGCCCTTGGCTTATCTAACACCACATAACTCATACGAATCTTACCTGTTGTTACTTGATTTCCTTTACGTGCCATAATTAAATCCCCCTTGATTCACATTTATCGTTATAATATAAAACTGGTTTTTGAAGCTTTATTGCTCGTTCTATTTCTCTAGCCATACCTTCTGATATTTTTTCACCAAACACCCATACTTCATCACACCTATCTAGTAGCTGTAACCCTAGATAAATTCCTGCTTCTCGTTCTTCTACATCATTGTCATCTAAAAATTGTGTAAATATGGTATGTGGCGCTAATGGAATTACTTCTTGCCTTGCTGCAAACCAACAGTAGCGGTTTGCTCTTTGAATATTTGTTTCTATATCACCTCTAAGAGGTGAACAGATATACACCATCTTCACCTTCAAGCCCCCTTTTCATACTGCTTGTAGAGTTCATTGCTAATTTGTTTAATTAATCGGCTCACATAAGCTTGACTAATATTAAGCCTCTCTCCAATAATCGCTTGTTTTACACCTAGTAGATGTAGCCTTAATGCTTCTTGCTCTCTAGCTGGTAGTTCCTTTGTTAGTTCTAGTATTTTCTGGGTTATTACTTTATCTAACACATCTTCTTCAATACATTCACCTGAACTTATTTGATCTTCCAATGTGATGTCTGTATTATCATCGATTGCTATAATCACAGTTTCTAGAGAGATACATCTTGTATGTTTTTGCAGGTTACGATTAAACATTAATATTTCATTAACCATTAACCTACTGAAATAAGTAAGCCATTTAGATGTGCTAGGATCGTAGGATTTAATAGCTTTCATAAATGCTAGATTACAACATCCAATAAAGTCATCCTTTTCTATAGGTAAGTTTAGAAACCGATTTATGAACTTATACATAAACGGTACATTTTGGCTATACAAAGTGTCGTAGTCTCCAAGTATGAATAACTCTTCATTTGTCATTGCTTTCCCACCTTTAAAATGCGTCTTTAATAAACTGAAACTCTGGTCTTTTATCTTCCTTTGGTGTCAACATCGGCTTACCTTGTGGCTTTATAACCTGATCTGATAGCAGCTCTTTAAATTGTTTTTTACCAAGAGCTTTCTCCATGGCTGTGATACTTAGTAGATTCTTCTCGTAAATAAGCGCTTCATCATAGCCCGCCGCTTTAAGCACCTTGACTACTTCTAAGGTGTCCTTATACCTACGTGTACTACGACCTTCTACAAGCTTCCAACCTTTAAACTTAACGTCCTTTTCTGTAGCCTGCTTATAAGCATAATCTGCAATGTCTTTAGCCCACTCAACAAATGGTCCTACCTTAGTTAAAAGCTCTGCGACCTCATCATTGCTAAAGGTTTCTGGGGATTGCAGTTCATACTTCATTAGGTCTAGCTGTTGAGCAGCTCTAGCCTTACAAACATGCTTGGCCCTACAGAACCTACAGGTCTCTTCTCCTGGTGCAAACTCACCTTCTCCATTGTAAGCAAGTAGTGCTCTAGGTTTAACATAGGTATCTCCCCATTCAATTAGATCTTCTATAACAAGTTCTGAAGTTGAGATATGATCTAGTCGTGGTTGAATAATGGTCATCTTGACTTGTCCGATATCATAGAGCATAGCGTACTCATTAAAGGCTCCAAGTGCATATAACTTAAGCTGTGGGTTATCTTCTGCTGAAACCTTAACTCCTCTTCCATACTTCAAATCTGTGATATGCATGATGTTATCCGCAATAATAACCACATCACTTGTACCGAAACCCTCTGGAACCCATTTAGAAAAGTCCACTCGTTGCTCTAGCATGATCATTGCATCAGAACAACTTGACTTTGCTTCTGCATAAAGCTCCATGACTGCTTCCATATAAGTCGTAGTAGCTTCTTCCATCTCTTCATTGTAATACGTACTATGCTCTTTTTTGAATTCCTCTAGCTGCTTTTTATACTGCGCCTTCGTTAGTTCACCTAGTGCTAATCTTAGCTTTAATTCAGCGAGAGCGTGTGCTACTGTGCCTTCTTCTGCGTATGAGCTTGTCTCCTCTATAAACTCTTCTTCAAGACGTATAGAGGGGTGACATAGCAACCACCGCTTTGCACCACTTGCACTAAGTTTGGCATGATCCATTACAGCTCACCAGCCTTCTTCATAATATCTGTGTAGTGTTCTTCTGGTAGATCAGTTAGCTTACTAACACCATAGCTTTTAATAAGCTCATTAACTTCTGCACGCTTTCCTGCTCTTGAAAGTTCAGTTAGCTTTGCTCTTACTGCTTCAAGTGTGTATTTATGTGCTTCTTTTACTGGATCTTCTACAAACTCATCTAATGTCATTGGCTTTACTTCTGCCTGCTTGTCTACTGTAAGTGCATTCTTTATAGCAGTTAACACTTCCAATAACTCTTTATCTGCTTTAACTTCTACTGTAATATTCATTTTTCAAAGTCCCCCTTTGTATTTACACCTAACCTATTTAGGTGTTATACTATTTGCGAATTAATTTACTTAAGCGCCCTTATTCTGATTGCCGTCAGTTGGGTGCTTTTTTGTTCATATAAGTTCTTCTGGTTGAACGTTTTGTTCTTGGATTGAGCAAAAAAATAACTCATCTACTGTTATTCCGAACAAATCTGCCATCCTTTTAGCTAGATTAAACCCAGGCCTTCTAGCTCCACGTTCTATCATAGAAACATAGTCTTGATGTATTCCCAACTGATCTGCTAGCTCTTGCTTTTTCATGTTAGCCTTTGTTCGGTAATATTTCAGGTTATTCATTATTCACCATCTCCTTCCCGATTATTTTGTACTACATTTTTAATTCTAGTGAATAAATTGTTCTTAGTCAATACTTTTTCGAACAATTTATTTTATATTATTGCAAATTTCGAACAATATGTTATAATTCTTTATAAGAGGTGATAGAACATGGCATTCGGTGATAGATTAAAATCACTACGATTAGAAAAGGGTATCTCCCAAAGAGAGCTAGGGGATTTAATTGGTATCTCCGATAGGGTTGTGGGATATTATGAAGCAAATGATAGGTTTCCCAAAGATGAGTTAATATTAAAAAAGATTGCTGATTATTTTAATGTTTCAATGGATGATTTATTAGATAGAGATAATAATGTAAAAAAATTACCTTATGAAAAATTTATGGATACAGTAAAAGTACATTTTATGGGGGCTTCACCTGAAGATCAGGCAGCTATTTTTAATGATATAACAGAAATATATTTTGAGAGTAAGCAAATTAATAAAGAGAAATTTAATCCTTATAAGAATAAAGATAATAAGAATAACCTCTAAATACATACTTCAAATACATTTTCCTATTCATTTAAAAGATTAAATAGCATAGAACAATCCAAACTTACACCAGTTCACCAATGAAATATACATAGTTCATAAAAGGAACATGTCTCACATTATATGTGATGGAAGTATGATACTGATCTACAGGGGGAATTTTCTAAATGAATATAGCATTACGTGTAAAAAATTTAATTAAACGACATGAGACACGCGACCCATTTAGAATTGCAAAGGATTTAGGGATTATTATCAAATACAGGCCTTATACAGAAACTAAAGGCTATTTTTTGAAAGTAAATACCAACAAGTTTATTATAATCAATTCAAACTTAAGTGATTTAGAAAAACTGTTGGTATGCAGCCACGAGCTTGGACATGCTATTTTACATTCCAATAATAAATATGCTCTAACCTATGAAAAGGGGCTAGCAATGGTTCAGGATTTTACACTATTTCCTGTTAACTCAATTTATGAAAATCAAGCTAATAAATTTGCTGCCGAGCTTCTTATGGATTCAGAGTTTTTTGACAGTATATTTTCCAAACATACTGACTTAGATCCCAAGATTTATGAAGCTTTAATGAGATTAAGACATACTAGAATTTAATTACATAACAGAAAAGCAGGTCATTACTAACAGTTTATACTATCCGTTGCTATGACCTGCTTTTTATTTACTTTTTATTATTCTTAAATACATTTATTAAACTTATATTGTTCTGCTTTATGTTAACTCTCTCATGCGTCTCATACTTATCTTCTGCTATTGTACGCTGAAGATGTGGTTTGTTATCAAAAGTAGCAAAAATAAAGATAGTATATAGGAATAACCAGGCAATACCATTTTCTAACGTACTTATTGGATTTATTCTAATAGCTATTACAAAAAATGCTGTTACCCCACAAAAAGCTAATATATTAGCCTTTATCCATGCACCTACTATAAATAATAGCTCTTTTATACATTAACAACTCTAATAAATGTTCTCATATCAATCACCCATTTAAGTATTTTACTAAACTGCTCCTCTAATGGATAATTTTATACATTTCCTTATAGCTTACCCTTATTGATCTTCAACAATAACTTAGCTGCTTCATGTAGCTCTGGGTTAACCCCTTCTACTTTTTTTGCTTTAATCACATCCGATATGTCCGTAGATTTATACGCCTCACCATTCTTCCTACAACCTGTAGCATTTACTTCTTTTAAAACAGCTTCTACCTTGCCTATTTGTAAATACCTTTTGCAGATAAGCTCTTCTAATCCTGTTTCTGGTGTGGCTCCTAATACTGCAAGGCCTTGTGCCTTTTCTAACTTTTCCAGTATAACTTGTACTTTTTCCAGCTCTTTCTGGTATTTTATGATTGCTTCTTTAATATTCATAATCCACGCTCCTCCCCTAAGTAGCTGACATGTATAGATTTAATTATACAGCAATCTAGTTTTTCTAACAATAAGAGTATTCGGATAAATACATACTCGATTATGTGTAAATACAAAGAACCCACTTATCTCCCATACCTTTTGGGTATTTTTAATAAGTAGGTTCTCATCACGTAAAACTTTACCGTTGCATATAGTGATCAGTTATATGAAACTTACCGCTTAATTGGCTGATTCATAACATGAGCTTAAATTGTGTTTAAATTGTCACGTACCAGGTATGGCTACAAAAGTGTTAAATTTTGTTTGCTATTCTTCTACACCTATGTTTTCTAAATTTTATGCACCTATAGTTTCTACCCATAGCATTGCTGAAAATAAACTATGGATTAGTTCATAGAATATTTCTGACTCTGCTTCTTCTTCAAATAAGTCTGCTCTTCTTATTTTAGAAATAACAATCCAATCCTTTTTGTTATAGTTGATAACTTCCTTACCATAATGTTCTATAAATGATTGTTGTCTATTTAATTTTTCTTCTTTATTTCCTTTTAATCCTTTATATAATCTACAAATGGCCCCAGCACCAGCCATATTAGATATATTTTTAAGAAGATAAATATACTCCCCATCTTTTATTGCTTGAGATAACTCCAATTGAAAACAAAAGTCATGAAACTTAGTTGAACCTAATGTAATATGTGCATCTCGTAATCGAGTACTATATCCCCATTCGCCTACATTTAAAAATGCATTATATCCTTTTCCATTATAACTCAACACCTCAAAGCCATCTTCATCATTCAACAAATAAATTTCTTTCATCCTATATGGTTCATGGTGTTCAGTGTCAACTGTCTCACTTACATTACAAGCGAAAAATTTGAATTTGCCTATTTCTAGTTCAATATTTCTACCTAGGGGACAAGTTTCTAATATTTCTACAATTCTATTTGCTTCTTTTTGTTCGATAAGCTCTAGCATACGTAAATCTCCTTTTTCTATATTCTTTAAGGGAAATAACCCAACACAACCACACCGTCTAACTTCATTCTAGTTATCTACGTGGTCATGTCAGGCTTATATCTCTATCCCCTTTAATACTTCTTTCAAGTTAATCATTTCACCCTTACTAAGTGTAACACACTTACCCATCTTGGCATGTTCTGGCGCCTATTCATGTATATCGTACTTTAGTTCCTTATCATTCTACGAAATAAGATTAGTTAGTTCTTCTAGCTCTCTTAGCTGCTTTATATCTTTCTTCATCATAGAGATTAAAAATAAGATGATAAACTGTCATTAACTCACCATTTTCAGGCATTATATGTTTACTTACAAAAACCTCCTGATTGTCTATTTCTGTTCTACTAATATATACTGGTGCAAAATCTTCACTCTTATCTTTTAGAATAGTAAGTTTTTCCATAATATAATCACTTGCGTTCCTATATGGTTTATTACGATTAATAGAAAGGGTTATCCCAAATTTAAAATTAGGATTTAGATACCCCATAAGCTGATAATATTGGTCTACGAATTTTTCTATGTACTTATTTTCAATAACACAAAAGTCTTCCAATTGACCTTCATACATCCTATAGATATACAAATCTGTTTCTCCCAGTTTCTTAGCTGAACGCCCCATTGTAAACTCTCGGGCAATTTGCATATTAAACTTTAGATTTAATGGTCTTATTATCGTGTCATGAAATGTAGCAGTAACTTGAACCTCATCATATTGTTGGAAATCTACTACTCTCTTTTGGAACTGCTTAAGTGCTTCTAAAATTTCTTCTACTATTCCTTGAGCCTCATTAATTGGGTGGTAAGCTTTAAAATGTTGTAGGTATATTTCTCTAATATCACACTCCATTAAATCAAAAAAATCTTCTAGATTATCATAATGGTAAACCATTTTAGCCAATAGAGGGTTTTCTATATAAAGAAGTGTCATTCTATTAACTTCATCTGGTAGAAAATCTAAATCTTCAAATATTATTCCTACATATTCATTGAAATCTTCTATTGTATTAATCACATATGCCTTTGTTTGATCCTCACAAGAATTTGATATATTTATGCTATTCCTCAACTCATCACTTAACGGGAAACATATCAACTCTTCATCTTCATCATGAGCTTCAATCCACCACCTTAAAATATTAAATAGTAAAAATTCATAGTTTGGGTTGATGTAATTTCTAACTACTCTCGAGTTAATAAGCTCATATAATTCATAAATACTATTTCTACACTTATCAGGTTCTCTTTCATATCTATCTCTTGTAAAAAGGAACGCTATTTCAAAATATGGATCATCTTGCATAATGTCAATAAGTACTTCTATAACCCCTCTTATATTATCATTAATAAATTCCATTATCTGGTTACCTATTTTTTTGTCCTCTTCATTCCACAACTGTACATTAATCATAAGTTTTATCTCCTCGTAAAAATAATTGGATAAACATAAAAAAGCCCAACACAAGCATACCTTCTAACTTCATTATAGTTATCTACGTAGTCATGTTGGGCTTCTTGTTATAAATTTTTCAATATAAGTAGCATTATAGATAGTACAGTTATACCACCCCATGTCATTGATAAGCTTATTATACCTACCTTTTTAAATCTTTTATATGATACTGAATCTTTTCCTGATGTTTCTGCTTCTAACTTTAAAGACGTTAGATACAAAACAGTTCCTATCAATGCAAAAACTATTATATTCATGTAACTATTCCTCCTCTTTCTTCTATTTCTATATCTCTATTCCATTTAAGACATCTTTAATCTCATTACTTCATTTTTACTAAGTCTAACACCCCTGGCCATCTTGGCATGTTCTGGTACCCATTCGCGTATATCGTACTTAAGCTCTTTATCATTCACACTAAGTGCATGGATCAGAGTTATGTCTCTATTTAACATTAGATGCGGATTCTTTATTATCTTTTCGCCCATCTATTAGTACTATTGCATTGTTTTCGTCAATCTTTAAATCATGTAAAATCTTATTCACACGCGCTAACTCTGAATCAGTAAAATATAATATAACTTTAATTGTTTTAGCTGTTCCTCCATTTGCCTTATTGTAAACATCCAGTTGCTTTGCTAAGTTTTGTTTCAATTTACTATTACTTGCAAGTTTAAATTCTATTAAGGTTTGATCCTTTTTGCCTTGTGACGCTTTAAAATCAACAGGTCCTCTTCCGTTATTAACCTCAGCATTCATATCAGAATCAGAACTAAACCATGTAAGCTTGTATAGAATTTGAAAATCATGTTCTCGCTTAATAGGCTGTCCATCTATATAAAATATTTTATATCCATCCATATCTTCAATAACCCTTTTAAGATACATCACACGCTCTAGTGCTTCCTCAAAGCTATCCTGTCTTACATCATAAAATGGCGTTTGAGTTGCCATCATTTCTACAAATATCTTATAGTTATTCACCAGAAGCTCATTACAAAAACTAACCTTTTCATTGCTAATATTTGATGCCATTTCTTTTTCTCGCTCTTTTTCACGAATATAATAGTCAATAATTTCTGGCAACTGCTGTACTAATCTCTGATATACCTCTTGGCGCTCCTTTTTCTTCATGCCTTTTTTTAATTCCTGTAACAAATAATTATTGATTTGTCCTCGGAGAGCAATATTATCAATTGACTCTACCAAAAGTTCAATTTTACTATACATGTCATTACTATTTATAAATGTATCGTCTCTCGTCAACAGATCCTTTGGGGTTAATATAACATAACTATTTTTAAACTTAGGCAGTGTGTAAATTTCACCCTCCCAAACCTCAAAATCGTAATTAAATCTTGACTTACTTACATTAAATTGTCCTAACAAGTTTTTATCAATATGTTTTAACGCAAACTCCTGCGTATATCTCAGCAAAAATGCTTTAATGAGATTAGTTGTAAAGTCACTGATGTTATCTCGTCCTACTCCTGAACCAATCAGACAAAGTTTTTCTAAATGGCTCTCTTCTGTAATGTTTTCTTCTCCAAATTTCCCAAATAACGATACTAAATTATTATCTAATGATTTTGCAAATTTCATTCCTAGGCCCGAGCCTTTGTTCCCTACCTCCGAAAAACCAAGCCAATTTTGCTCCACCTCTTTAAAGGTATACCATGCCCTTAACAATCCTTCCGTAACTATCCCCTTACTTGATTTATCTTTAAGAAATATTAAATACCTTATTATTTCTTTATGTAACTGCTTATATTCATTTTTCTTACTGTTAAAAAGTAAAAACGGATCAATAAAGAGTGGCAAATCTGCAACTAAGGAAATATTGAAGGCACCGTACTCTTCAAGTGCTTGCTCTCTGACATTAAAAAAATCACAAAAATAAGTATTCATAAATATCCCTTCCTAAAATAAGCCCAGCACAACCACACCTTCAAACTTCATTCTAGTTATCTACGTGGTCATGTTGGGCTTCTTGTTATAAATTCATATTAATTCCGTTATTTTTTAACCATTCTTTTCGCACTTCATAGTCTGGCATAATACTTCCTAGTAAATCCCAGAAGGCTTTTGAATGATCTTTATGATACATGTGGCAGAGCTCATGGACAATGATGTAGTCTAGTGCATGTGCTTTTGCCATGACACAGCGCCAGTTGAATAAGAGCTCATTGTTAATTGTGCAGCTTCCCCAGCGCTTTTTCTGTTCTTTGATTTTCACTGTCGTAGGCTTTTTGTCAAAGAAGGCTTGGTAATATTTGAGCCGTTCTTCAATTTGTTCTTTGGTTTTCGCTCTGTACCAATCTTCCATAGTTGCTTTTATGAGGAGTTCATCTTTTACTGGTACAGTGACATAGAATTTGCCTCTATAAAGCTTTGTGGATGCTTTTCCTACTGTTTCATCGACTACGATTTGCATGGCATAGTTACGCCCTAAGTATACAAAGGCTTCACCATTAACGAATTCTCTAGTAATCTTTTGAGCCTGCATATTTCTAAATGTAAACATCTTTTGTATAAGCCAACTAGCTTTTTGTTTAACCTTCTGTTTAATGACTTCTTCGGTTGTTCCTATAGGTGCTGTTACTACAATTTTACTTGGTGGCTCTATAGCCATTTCCATTGTTTTTCTTTCAGAGTAGGTCACTTCAAAAGTTAAGGCTGTTGTCCCATATTGTAGTGTCAATTCCATCTTATCGCCTCTATTCTAATTCTTTGAAGTGGGTTTTAGCCAGGTTAAGAAGTGGCTGAATCATCTGGTTAATAATCGGTAACTTCTTGATTGTCTTCATATGATTTTTAATAAGCATCATCTTGATTGCTCTTTCAATGTCATTTGCTTTTGTAGGATTTGTTACCCAATCAATAAGGTAATGATCTTTAACTACTTGTTTGACATCTTTAGCAATACTCTTTGATAACTCAATGATATCATTGGAGATATAAACTTCTCCCGAATCCTTAACAACCCCTTCTACACTCTCTTCTTCTAGCAAATACTTTTTCACTACTTCAAAGAATGCAAACTCTTTTTCATCCAGTCCTAGTGTCTCTGAATGTGACTTTGTACCTTCCATGACTTCTTTTTCAATGAATTCTTCTAACTGTTTCTTACGTTTTACCCAGTCATGTTCTGTATCATTTAAGAGTTTTTGAAGTTTCTCTAGCAAACTGGTATAAAACACAGGGTTATCATCCATTCTTACTGCAATAGCATGTTTTACAGCATGTTCCATAGCTGATGCTTGAGATTCATCTGAATGCATGGTATTAATCTTCATTTTAAAGTCATCTTCAAAGAGAGTAATTGGTGCAATCCACTGTTGCACACCTAAAGACTTCAGATGTTTTTCAATAATCTCCTTAACCTTTTCTCCACAATCACTAATATCTAAGTTCTGTTCTGGTGTATACTTTGCTTTTGCAGCCACACGAATATAACTTAGCCATTTCACATCATTGAGAATATCTGCCCCTACATGTGCTGGTAGAAGTGCTTCAACTATACCTTGAAAGGTTTTATAACCTATTTCAAACTCAGCTCGCTTATCTTCTGGCTCAATCACTTTGATAAGTTCATCTAAGTTGTTAGGATCTACACCTCTAAACATATTCATGACTGCTTCACGATAAGAAAGCATTTCTTTGTACAGGTCATCTATAGATTGCATTGGTTTTCCAAGTTCTTCTTTGTCAAAGATGGCTAAAGCTTCTTCCAGATAGTTGGAAATACCGTAGTAATCTACGACATAGCCACATTGCTTGATGATTTTGTTCTTCTCTATGGTCCCATTTTCTAATTGCTTTTGGATTTCTTGCGTATTGGTACGGTTTACCCTTGCTATAGCTTGTAGTAAGTTATGTTCTTTGAGTGGTCTATCTAAATACATGACTTGTTCAATAGGTGCATCGAATCCTGTAAGTAGCATATCTTTTACAATTAAAAAACATAACTTATCTTTGTCTATTGGCTGTTTGAAATGTTTAATGATTTCTTCTTGTTCAGCCTTTGTGGTAAAGTGTTCCTTCAAGTGTGGAGGATCATTGTTATCTCCTGAGAAGATGACTCTTACTTCTAGCTCTTCACCAATAATGTCTTTCATATGTTTCTTAAGAGCTCTTTCATAACGTACACAAGCTTCTCTACTAATACAAACTATTTGAGCCTTAAAGCCATTAGGCATAATGTTATCTCTATAGTGTACTAACATATCTTTAGCAATATCTTCGATGCGGACTTCTGCTTCTGCAATAGCTTTGTTGGTTGCATACTTCTGTTTAATGGCTTCTTTTTCTTCATCTGTTCTATCACTGAACATCTGATCAAAGAGTTCATCTAAGCTTTTACCTTCTAGTTGAAGGGCTGGCTTTCTACCTTCATATACAATTTTAACTGTTGCCCCATCTTGTACAGCTTCTTCAATACCATATTTATCGATGTAGCCACCAAATGTTCTAGGTGTAGACTTATCTTCTTTATCAATAGGTGTTCCTGTAAAACCTACAAATACTGCATTAGGTAGTGCGACTCTCATATTGCCTGCTGTATCTTTATATTGGCTACGGTGTGCTTCATCTGTTAGAACAATGACATTCGGTGTAGTCGTTAATACCTCATAAGGTTTCACAAACTTCTTCTTAACCTTCTTGCCATTTTCAATGACTTCACGTTCTTCTGTCTCACTTTCAAACTTCTGAATAGTCGTCATGATAATTTGAGCTTTAGCAGCTGATAAAAGCTCTTTCATCTTCACAATTTTATCAGCACGAACTGGCTCTGTTATTTTACAGAGGTTCTTGTAGAAGGTTGCAAAGATTTGTTTATCGAGGTCAATACGGTCTGTTACAACCACTATGGTTGAATCCATAAGCCCTTCCATACGTCTAAGCTTTCTTGCTAGGAATACCATTGTCAGTGATTTACCACTTCCTTGTGTATGCCATACGACCCCACCACGTCCAATAGAGTTTTTCCCTTTTACCATACGGTCTATTGCCTTATTAACAGCTCTAAACTGCTGGTAGCGACAGACCTTCTTAATAATACGACCATCATCAGGCTCAAAAAGTAGGAAGTTACGCATCAAGTCAATCAGGTTATGCTTTTCTAGCATGCCTTGAATAAAGATATTTTGAGGACTGTTCTCTACATCTTCAATATCTTTCTTTTTGAATGGATAAGGATCTTTCCACTCTACATAGTGATTGTATTGTGAGCTAATAGTCCCGACATAAGCATGGTATTTATTTAAAATACCTGTAAAGAAGTTGGTATAAAATAGATGTGGTGCACCTTCTCCAAGTGCTTCATCTCGAATATTCATATAACGGCAAAGCTGTTCATAACCTTGCTTCTTCCCTACACTGACCTTATTTTGTTTTTCTAAGAAAGGTGATTTACACTCTAAGACTACCACGGGTATACCATTAACAAATACCACAATATCCGGGAAGATACTTTTACCACTCAGTGTCTGAACTTCAAATTGACGCACGACTAGGAAATCATTGTTCAGTGGTTCATCCCAGTCAATAAAATGTACTGTATGTTTTTTCTTTAAGCCACTACCATCTAAGTCTTGTTCTACTGTATAAGTAAGGTTCACCATGTCATCATAAAGCTTCTCATTAATCTCAAGTAGGCTACTACCCAAATGGTCTGCTGTTTGCAGGTAACGGATTGTTCTCTGTAAATTTCCCTGGCTTATCCAAGGGTTTAAACGTCGTAAAGCCACTTCTAAATGCTTACTAAGTACCACTTCTCTTAAGGATTCACGTTCCCCTTGTTCAGGTCTTAGCTCTTTACCATGAATATAGGTATATCCTAGTATCTCTTTCATATAGTCTACAGCTGGTGCTTCAACTAAGGTTTCTTCATTTCCCAAATAGGACATTCTTTCACCCCCATTCAAACTGATTATTTATCTGTGGTAACTCTTATCTTTCCTGTTAGAAGTTGTTGCATAAGGCCTTTTTTTAATTCTGTTATTATTTCTTTTTTCTTATAATAACTCTGTAATTTTTCATCTATCGTATATAAAACATTTACAATTTTTTCTTGTTCTTCTCTAGTTGGTATAAATACTTTAAAGTTTTTAATAATTTCTTGACTAATGTTAGGCTGTGCTCCCCCAGCGCCTAGCTCAATTAACTTGTCTTTATTAAACTCTAAAGTATAGTACAGATATTCATAATTAACTTTTTCCTCATTACAAATAATACTACAACATGCTTGGTTAGTAGTAACTTCTGTTTTATTAATACTTAATTTACCTATTGTTGCACCGTACATAGCTATAATTACTGCATTTACTGGAACTATTTTTGCAGATGAATTCCTTACGGCCTCTTGTGTTATTTTTTCTTCTGTATCATAAATATATTTATTTGATAGCTCTCCTGTTTTTAGCCATGGAATATTACCATTTAAATAATACTCTTTGTTTTTTCTACTAGGTGTTCCCCCACTAGTAGTATTAGCTACTTCTCTAATCAGCTTCACTTCCCACTCTTTAGGAATAATACCTATTTCTGTTTCTTTGAACTCTGTATTCCCTATACCTTTTGTGAGAAGTTGTTGCATCAGACCTTTTTTAAGCTCCTTTGTTTTTTCAATGAGTTGGTCTACATTGTCAATTTGTTCATCTACAGTTGATAGGATATCAGCTATTTTTTGCTGTTCTTGGAGTGGTGGGTAATATAATGGTAGGTTTTTGAAAACATTGTAACTAATTTGCTTCCCATCTCTTATCCCAATAACAGAACTACTTAAACTATCAATAAACTTCTTACTTTTGAATAAATACTTATAATAATTAGAATGTATATTTATTTTGTTATTCAATATCGTATACGCTGGACTTACTATTCCCCTTATTCCTGAGTACTCTAATCCCCCCTGAAAAGAACGAAGGCTTATAATAAAGTTACCTTTTTCAACTAATTTATAGCTTTCAATACTTTTATCTGAAGTTTTAATATCTATACCACACTCATCTCTATACATTGTTCCTCTATCTTGAGTTACTGCAAGTATAGGTTCTTTGGGGTAACCTTTTAATGCCACATTTTCAAACACTTCTCCTGCTTTCTTTATATCCCACTCATTAGGAATAAGTCCTAATTCTGTATTTTTGAAGCCATCCTTTACAGTCTTCATACTTATTCCTCCTTTATATAATGTCAAATCCTAATTCCTTAAGGTAGCCATTTAGTCTTTGTTGTGTATTTTTTTCTCTTTCACTAAGTTGCTTAATTTCTTTAATTACATCATTAATATTTACTTGCTCTTCTTCCTCACTTGTATCAACATAACGCGATATATTAAGGTTGTACTCGTTATCTTCTAGCTGTGAAATCGATACTACTTTAGAATATTTATCTATATCTTCATATTTTTCAAAGGTGGATATTATCTTAGCTATATCTTCTTCTCGTAATACATTTTTAGTTTTCTCTTTACTAAACTCATTGCTAGCATCTATGAATAAGACTTTTTCTTTACGTTCTATAGGTTTATTCTTATTCAGTACGATAATAGCTGCTGGAATGCTTGTGCCATAAAAGACATTTTGTGGAATACCAATAATAGCTTCTACTAGGTCATCTTTTAAGAATCCTGTACGGATCTTTGCCTCAGCACCACCTCTAAAGAGTACACCAT
The DNA here is from genome assembly GCF_014384995.1 of Zhenhengia yiwuensis. Classification (GTDB taxonomy): domain Bacteria; phylum Bacillota; class Clostridia; order Lachnospirales; family Cellulosilyticaceae; genus Zhenhengia; species Zhenhengia yiwuensis. The sequence goes on from NZ_JACRSY010000017.1 coordinate 74,841, forward strand.
GAGGTACTACTGTAGCCATTTTACCTTTTGCATTTAGGCTTGTTACCATATGAGATACGAATGCCAGATCACCATAGCTTTTTGGTGGAATACCATAAGGGAAGCGGTGAAAGGCATCACTTGCAGCTTCTTCAGCTCCCCAGTTTTTAAGTGAGAATGGTGGGTTTGCTAATACCTTATCAAAAGCTTTTAGTACACCACCTTCTGTATGCATTGGTGTACGGATCGTATCCCCTTTTTGGATATCCGCACCTTTAGCACCATGGAATAGCATATTCATCTTACAAATAGCCCAAGTTGATAGGTTAATCTCTTGACCAAATAGTGAAATATTCTTGTGATTGCCACCATGTTTTTTGATGTATTCTAAACTTTGAATAAGCATACCACCAGAACCACATGTTGGGTCATAGATACGGTCGCCCTCTACTGGTTTTAAGATACCTACCATTGTTTTAACTACTTCTGTTGGTGTATAGAATTCTCCACCTTTAGCTCCGCCATCATCAGCAAACTTTTTGATTAAATATTGGTAAGCATCACCTAACATATCTTCTGATTCTAGGTTACTATTTGCTAGTTTCATGCTGCTAAATAGGATTAACATTTGTGATAGCTTTTTATCCGATACACGTTCCTTGTCATTGTAGTTAGTTGTTGTAAGTACACCAATAAGCTCACTATTTCTAGGCTCGTCCTCTAGTGCTTTAAACGCCTTGTCTAGTGCTGGTCCAATGTTTAGTGATAAATCCTTTAGCTTAGCCCATCTAGCCGCTTCTGGTACATAGAAGGTCTCATATAAAGAGGCATCATTAAGTAACTCTGTGATCGTTTCATCATCAAGCCCTTGCTCTTTAAATTCGGCTTCGTGCTTTGCTTTTTCTTCATCAAATTCATCATTAAGACGCTTTAAGAAAAGCATACCAAAGATATAGTCCTTGTATTGAGCTGCATTAAGCTCACCTCTTAATATATCTGCACATTCCCATAGCTTTGACTCTAGTTCTTGTAGTGTTAGTAGTACCATGTTTCAGCCTCCAATTTTTCGCATAGTATTAGTACTATTTTATCACTTTTTGTCGTAGTTTTATAGTTAAACATTGTTTTTTACATTAAAATAAGGCCTAGCCTAACTAAGCCTTTAAACAATATTCTTTGTCCCTAACTTTTATCCAAATAATTTTTCTATTAAAAACATCCCCACCGTTAGTAAGGGCATACATAGTAAACCTTGTATCTTTCCTGATGTATATATATCTTTATTTTCGATAAGAGCAGCATATGCAATTCCAAACAATACTAGGATTATTGGATAAAATAATTCATCAACAATAGGGAACGCTGACATTTGCATGCTTTTATTTATAAATAGAACCGTAGTTCCATATGATATTATGCTTAAGATCCCCCATATAAATCTTGCCAAATTGTCACTTTCAACAAATTCCCCTTTATTTACTTCATAAACAATACTTACAAAATATTTAATGGTCATTAGCACCGGTAAGAGTATAATAATATAGTAGAGTAATTTTAAAGCTATAGTTATATCCATAACTTATCCCCCCTTCACTATTATCTATATTCTAGCTTGTACAAATTATTCGTTAAATAAATGTATAAACTCTTACACAAATCTTCTTACCCTTAGTAACCAACTATCTCAGTGTCTTGTCTAATCTTCTAATTGTTCCTCCACTTCTATCATCTATAACTTTTCACACAACCTATTCAAAATCTACACAACTCTTTCCCTTAGTATTTTTTCATCATATCCCTTGCTATTAACTCTTTACAGAGCTAACATGTAGTACTACCTGAAAGAAGGTATTATAATGCGTCAAAGACCTTTACTAAGTGTGACCATTCTGTATGAGACACCACTAGATCCAAATCTCTGCAAGAAATTACTTGCATATTTTAAGCCTTATGAACACTCTACTCCCATCGAGATTAAGGGTATTCATTCTGTAAGTAAAATTATACGCATTCCTAGAGCATCATGGAATCCAGCCTTTGATACTGAATTTACTTACCTTATACGAACTCCCAATCAACTCTATGACATACTTCTTAAGCTGATTGATCTTGCGTTAAAGCTTCTTAATGAAATTGGATATCATGATATAGCTGATACGCTTACGATTCTTGTCCCTTTTGCTCCAAACGATGACCTCTCCTACACTTTCAAGTGGAAACTTCTCTACTAAGCACTTAGACTACTTATCACTTTTAAATGGTAAGTAGTCTAAATCTTTGTCACTCTTTCAAAATCAATTCATTTCAATCCCTAAAACCCTTATGTATCAAGGCTTGATATACATTTACGCAAATATCTGATTTACGCGCTTTTGTGTACCCCCATAGTCTTTGGGAACATCAAAATATGTTCCCTCACACGTATTAACACACTAAAAAAGGCTAGAGCAAATTGCTCTAAGCATTGGTATTACTTACTTTTCTTTAACTAGGTATGCAATCGTCTCAACGTGTAATAGCTAGTCTAAACTACAAGTATATTAATACTTCTTTCTTATTTAATATCTTATTTTAAAATCCATTTCTTCTACATTTTCTTTTAACCTATTTATATCATATTCCATAGAATTTATATCTCTTCCAATAGAACTTATTTCTCGTTCAATAGAATCTATGTCATTTTGAAGTATATAATTATGTTCTTCTTGATCTGATATCTTACCTCTTAGTCTACTGATATCTGATTCTACATAATATATTCTATCTTCGAACTCAGTTTTCATTTCATCTATCTGTCTTTCTAAATAATCATAATTATCTTGTATGATTAACAATTCACGTGTAACCCTATCTATCTCATTGCCATCATTATCTACATATAGTTTTTCTGCTTTATTTCCACACTCTCTACATGTAGGTATTTTCTCACTTTTTAACAGCTCAAAAATATTGTTTTTACAGCTGCATACCTCTTTTAGTGAAACATAGTCATCACATTTAATATCTCGAATATCACTTCCACACTCTAGGCACTTAACTTTAGGTGTTTTATACGTACTATCTATAACAAAAAATCTACTTTCGCACTGTTCACATTTTACTGTATTAAGTAAGTGTTCTCTTTCCTCTTCTGTAATTTCATTTCCTTTATCATCTATGGCTATCCATTCTATTTCTTGATTGCATTTACCACATTTTATTTTCTTAATAGTTATCTTGTCTAAATTATCAATTTTACTTATTTTAAATGATCCATCTAAACAATTACAATGTTTTTTCAGACCTCTATACTCTTTAGGTTTAACCGTGATCTTGACCTCATTACATTTTTGGCAAACAAATTTTATAAATCCTTTTTCTTCTTCTTTTAAAAACTTAACCTCATGACATACATCACAACTAAAAGTAGTTACCATCTTATTCATGCACTCCCCCTAATCTTTTATTCATACTCTATTTTTTTTACATATAAATAAGGCACTTCTTTTAATCCATAATAGCGATCTTCCTCCTCTTGTGAAAAATGATATCTACATTTCATTACCTCATACACTTTGCAACTTGCTGTTTCTTTAATTAAATGCTCATTATTTGTTTGTTTTAAGAAGTCAACAAACTCCGGTGTAGTCTGATGTAAATACTTAATTTCAGCAGTGTATCCCTCTGAAGCATATACCTCTAGCTCCATCTCATGTAATCCATTAATGATTTCATTTCTTAACGTGTTAATTTGTCTCTTTACTACTACTTCTTCACATTTAAGTCTGTAATATTCCTCTAAGGTTTTGACATCGAACATATTATTCTCTCCTACAATGGATTATCAATCCATTTATATGAATTGTTGGCCTGTCATTATTACAACTTTTATATTAACCCTCTAATAGTTATTCATGCCTTCTTTCTGCATCCTTTGCACTATAATGAGTATCTTTTCTTTTTTTCTCTCCATTCACTACTTCAATATTACTCCTGCGTTTCATCTCTTCTTGCACCTGTTCAAATACCTCAATAGGAATGATAGGTTCATGTGCCTCTTCCATAATAAATTGGTCTTGCTGCCCACGGTTGACTTTTTGTCTATTATTTGGAAACCCTGTAGTATATGTTTTACCTACCCGTACATTACCCATGTATTTTTCGTTCGTAAGCATGGTTTGAATGGTGCGTTTAGACCATCTCTCTTTGCCTGTAGGCGAATTGATATTCTTATCAGCTAACTCTTCCATAATCATATCTACACTATACCCACTTAGGTATAACTCAAAGATTTGCCTTACTACAATCGCTTGCTCTTCATAAATCATTAGCTCTCCATCTTGGTTTTTTTTATATCCAAAGCATTTGCGTGTATAAAGCTTTGATCTTCCAGATTTAAATCCACTTTTAAATCCCCATTTGATCGCTTCACTTAATCCCTCACTTTCTGCTTGTGCGAATGCAGCGTGCACTGACATTATGAGCTCTGTTTCAGCATCACTTGTACTAATATTTTCCTGCTCAAAGCGTACCTCAACACCTAACCATTTTAGTTTAGTAACTGTCTCTAGTAAATCAACAGTATTTCTGCTAAATCGACTAATTGACTTGACCAAAATGATATCAAATAGATTCTCATAACTATCAAGCATCATCTTATGAAATCCTGGACGAAAAGTATTCCTTCCGGTATCTTGATCCTCATAGACTCCATACAAAGTCCACTGAGAGTTGCATTTAACGACTTGCTCCAGACCATACTTCTGGGCTTTTAAACTTTCTTCTTGTATATCGCTTAGTGTACTTACACGGCAGTAGATTGCCACTCTTTTATCATTTCTTACTGTGGGTGGCCTAACCTCTACATTACGTCTTCTATTGTTTTCCATCATAAGACCTCATCATTTGTATTTTGACTAACTATCTTTTAAGTATTGCCACTTACCCAATACCTAGTCAAAATTTTCAACATGACGGCTACCTTTACAATTCGGTGAGATAAGTTAATGTTGCAATTAGGCTACTTAACTAAGTAATAAGTAGTCTAAAACTGCATTTCCGTTTCAACTGCTCTTTTTCCCATTGTATGAATAACATATTTCACCTTTTATTTTGTATTCTTAAGTTTATTTATAATTATATTAATGCATAAAAACGGACATCAAACTCGTTCATCACAATGTATCACATCACATACCTGACACCTTTAAAGCCTTTTATTTACAAGCTTTTCCCTAGCTTTCACTTGTGTTACAGTTCTGATATTCCCCCTTCGCTAAGTAGCTTTATAATAGGCTGCCATAAGTTCCTTTTATCTCAATTCTAAGTTTTAATACATCTATATAAACTTTTACGCAAATATCCCTGATTTCGTTTATTAGTGTACCCCCCTATCCATGTAGGAACATATTTTTACCCAATTCCTCCCCAAAAACACATACAAAAAGGCTAGAGCAAATTGCTCTAGCCCTTGGTATTCCTTAGTTTTCTTTAACTAGGTATGCGATTGTCTCAACGTGATGTGTATGAGGGAACATATCTACGCAGCATACTTTCTCTACTTTATAACCAGATTGTTCGAATACTGGAAGGTCTCTTGCAAGGCTTGTTGGTTTACATGAAATGTAGAGAAGTTCTTTAGCATCAAAACCAATAATTTTATCTATTGCTTTTGGATGAATTCCTTCACGTGGTGGATCAAGTACGATAAGTTCTGGTTTCACGTGGAAGTTTTCTACTTCCTTAAGAACATCTCCTGCTACAAAGTGGCAGTTTGTAAGATCATTAAGTTTAGCATTTTCTTTAGCTTTTTCTACTGCTTCTTCTACAATTTCAATACCGTATACTTCTTTTGCTTTGGTTGCCATAATTTGTGCAATGGTACCTGTACCTGAATAAAGGTCAAATACTACTTTACTTGTGATATCTTGTGGCATATCAAGTGCTGTCTTATAAAGAAGTTCTGCACCTTTTGTATTAGTTTGAAAGAATGAGTAAGGAGAAATATTGAATTGAAGTCCTAAAATTGTTTCTGTAAAGGCATCTTTACCATAAAGTACTCTCGTAGAGTCTGGTTTAACAGCATCTGCAAGTGTATCAGAATACGTATGAAGGATCCCTGCAATTTTGCCTTTTGTTCCTAAGTCTACAAGGTAGTTAGCAAGCTCTGTAAAGTCAAAGTCTCTTTGTGTCGTTGTAACGATATTAATCAGAAGGTCTCCTGTTGTTTCAGAACGTCTTACAATAAGGTAGCGTAAGAAGCCTTCATGGATTTTCTTTTTATAGAATGATAGATTGAAAGACTGTGCATAGCGTAATACAAATCTTAAAATCATATTAAAGTCTTCATCTACAATTTTGCAGCCATCTACTGTAATAATATCAAATGTACTATTTTTGCGGTGCATACCTAGTGTCATTGGGCCGTCTTTGCAGGCATCTCCAAAGGAGAATTCCATTTTGTTACGGTAAGCCCATTCAGATGGACTACCTAAAATCCCCATATCTTCATATCCTGTAACACCAGCATTTTGAAGAAGTGTTTGAACTTGTTCATGTTTATGTTCAAGCTGATTTTCATAGCTTAAATGCTGCATAGCACAGCCACCACATAGACCAAAATATTCACATGAAGGTTTTACAAAATGAGCAGGGTTTTCAAGATGCTCTAGAGCACGTCCCTCCCATGTCCCTTTTCTTTTACGTTGTAATCTTACGCGTACTTTCTGACCTGGAAATGTATCAGGTACTATAACAGGAATACGCTCTTCTTCTATATACATAATTCCTTTGTTAGGAAATTTTACTTTTTCAATTAGACCGTCGATAATTTCATTCTTTTTAGCCATAAAGACTCCTTTGCATATATTTAGTTTAATAAATTGACTTTTTTATTGTTACACATTGCATTAGGATTTTCAAGTAGTTTCAGATAGACCATGAATGAATATATAAAAAAGCTAGACATATGCCTAGCTTTTTTACTATGCTTCTTGATGCAGAAGCGCATTTATTGTTTCTAAAATCTCAAACTCAAGCACACTATTAAAACCTTCCTCTTTGAGTGTCTTAAGTTGTTCTAACACACTATGGAGCTGCATAAAGTAATTCCATTCCCATTTTCCTTCTTCATAGGCCTTGAGCACTTCTTTTTTCTCTTCCCTAGCCTGTGCTACTGTTATCTCACCTTTTGCATATTGCATATATAATCCTCTAGAGGCAATATAGTAGGACTGTTCATAGGAAGCAAGCCCTTTAGGCATCTCTAAACCTTTTTTCGCAATTTTATCTAATTCTTTAACCGTCATAGTATCCTCTCATTCTCCTTAAGGATTTCTACTTTTAGTATAACAAAAAGGATATATTTTTTGAAGTTTTACTTTATAGGCTATTCCTTCCTTTAAGTTGAATGGCCATTCTAGTATTACAGTATTTGTAATTTCAATTTCTTCTTTGCAGGCCCTTTTTTTAATATCTTCCATAGCCTGGTGAGCACCTTGAACAACGCCTGCCCTATCTAATCGACCTAATTCATAACCCATAATCACATTTTTTCTCGTAGCATTTAAAACTGTTTGGTTAAACTTTTCTACTACGCCATCATTCATCATGGCAATAGCATGACGTACTTCATACTCTTCTTGCTGAATGGTTTGTAAAATGATACTCCAAATCCATTCTAGCATAGAGATAAGTTGGCTATGGACACCTATTACAATGGCGTAATCAAAACTATTCTTTTCTATAGGAATGGCATGATAGATTGTCTTTCGATAAAGATGCTCAAGTACTTCTAATACCACTTCTACTAAGCAGTTACACTTTATGTGAATACCCTTTTCCCTCACTTCATCTACTAAATAAGCAGCATATTGTCTATAATCTTCATCCGTTATGCCCACAAAATCTATAACTCTTGTATGAATATTTTTAGAATCGCCCAAGTTATAGCGATAGATAGCAGCTTGCATAGCGTTTTCATCTTGGTCTAATAAAGTAATAGATTGAAAGTGACTGCTTAACCTTTCAAGATCTAAGTCATTGCATCTTCCTGCACCCCAAATAGCTAGACTTTGATTTGACAAAGTATGGGTGATAATATAATCTGTTAGATCTTTTCTATAGTCTGTCCACTCTGTAAATGCATTGTCCATAACTTGGAGTGTTCGTAATTGATCATATAAATTCATGTTTATAAAGCTCCTTGCTGTGGGATACTTTTAGATTAGTACCTCTTCTAAGTATAGCACAGGTTTAAGGAAAATAGGACTAGAAGGTAAAAATCCATGCTTTTGGTATATACTGTTCTATAATATGTTGATTTAAATTAAACCAGCTCATACATTTATCTAGTATAATCGCATCACTTGAAACAACACCAGGTAATTGCTCTAATACCCTATCTACCTCACTCAGTACGGATACTGTGATTTGGGTAGGATAAGACTTGGCAAGCTCCATAATAAGCACTTTTAATCGCCCTGAATTAGATACAGGCTGGTCTAAATAAATCTTTGCTTCTTTTACGTGTAGGTTTCTGAGAGTCTGTAATATCAGTTTAATAGCTTGTTCTGTCTGAGTAATAATGCCATATGTCCCCCGTAAGCCTGCTAAATCTCTTAGTGTACCATCCATTCCTTTTATGAGGAGGGACCGAGATAAAGCGACTTCTAATGTAATGATTGTATTAAAGCCATCTATATGCAGACAAGATGGAAGCAGCTTAGATGAAAGTTCCTTTTCTTTTCGTTTTTGTAGCTGCCAAGATGCCGAAGTCATTCTAACAAGTGCTAGACGCTGACGCTCAGATAATAAATAATGATTTCCTATAAAAGTCGAGGCCGATTTAATAGGATAATTTCTATTCACGAGATAATATAACTCTTCACTTGCCTGTTCTAATGTATCTACCCATTGATTCCCAAATTCTATTTCATCTTTCACTACAAAACCACGTCTTACATTTTTACTCATTTAGCTCAATCCTTCTTTAGCTCTACTCTTATTATTAGAGACTAGTTTGCCATACTCTTATATACATTATCCATATAGATCTCTATTCACTTCTAATCATATGCCTAATGTACGAATCCCCCTAAAAGAATTGGGGTGTTGAATAGGCTGGTGAATTGCTTGACCATTCATAGAATAAACTTTATAAGCTTTTTTATCTAATCGTTTTAGCGTAAAATAATAGGATATACTGCTTAGCAGATGCTTTATAGCCTTATGGACTTTCTTCGATTTTTCTTCTATATTTCATTAGGTTTTCAGAGTAATATTTTGTATATCCACACTTTTAGGGGTTCTTTGCCTTTCTAATACATACAGCTCATGTATTCTATTTCTTTCCTTGTTCTTGTATGATTTAGTATTCCTATGTAGGGAGTATTTATGGGTATAATCTCCTTTCTTAGCATAAAAAATACTCCTAGTAAAGTTTTTACTAAGAGCATCGTTTATTATTTGATTTATGAAATAACTATTCATTTGTTGAGTTTAAGACTATAACTGATAGGCTACTCGATAAAGTGGAATTTTTACAAATCAATATCCACTTTATATTCATCCTCTATTAAAATATAATTACAGTCATACTTTTTACACATCTGCAAATTTTCCACATTTTCTTCAATCATTGATTCTATTGTACAATATGAATCATCAAGTCGACTTTCAATAGTATTCGCATATTTTTTGATAGCTGAAAAATGCTTTTCAATATACTCCTTAGTCATAACGAGACAATAAGACTGAATCTCTTTTAGATACTCATTATCAAAATCATTTTTCCAGTCGAAAGGAATATACACGCCTTCGACCACAAGGTTTTGTTGATTTTCAATTGCTGTTTTGATAATTTCTTTAACAATAGGCCACAGATAAGACACAAGTTCTTCGTCATCCTCTGGTGTTAATTGGGTATTACCACTTCTAATAAGTCCCATTTTTAAGTGGTCAATAGATAGGTATGTGATGTTGTATTTTTCTAATATTTTTTGTGCTAATACAGTTTTCCCTGTATGAGAAGCACCCATAATTAAAATAATCATTGTTTTATTTCTCCATAAGATAATTTGTCAATAAAACGCCTTTTCTCTCTACATGCTGTTCCTTAATAACTTTATATCCTCTTTTTTCAAAGAAAGATTTTGCCGTGATAGAAGCGTATGTGGTAATTGTGACTTTATTAGCTGCATGTTCCAATTCATTACAAATTGCAGTTGCAATCCCTCTGTTCTGGTAATCTTTATGAACATATAGTCGATCTAAATATCCCATCTTATCTATATCTCCAAAGCCGACTATAATATTATCTTCAACTGCAACAACTGTAAAATGTTCTAATAAGGACTTGTTCCATTCTTTTAAATTCACACTACCTGTTGCCCATGCATTCAATTGTTCCTCTGTATAATCTTTTGCATTAACTGAATGAACAGTATCATAAAATAATTCTGTTAAATATTTGCAATCTGTTTCTTCATACTCTCTGATAATCATTTTCTTACCTCCTTTCAAACTCTACTTTATAGATCTATAAAATATCCACTTTGCAATCTACAATTTAGTATATTATAACAAATTAATCTTTTATTTACACCTCAATTTAAATACTTACACTCAATACAATATCCTCAATTGCATCCAATATTCCTTCTAGCACTAGCAACACCCTGAGTTCCAATTTCATGCCCTAATCGTTCTTCTAAGGTTTGTTCAAATCCTTGTATTGGCATAATATTAGCCCACATTTGCTTTACCATATGCTCTTGTAGAATTGTTTGTCCTATAGAGTTAGTCGTTTCTGTGTAGGCTATAAATGTTATTCCTTTATTTAGTTTCCCTGCATCAAAGCGGATTATATCACCTACTTTCTAAGCTTATTACTAATTAATGTACTAATCTTAAAATAACCTAGTCATGCGTTAAGCTCATCCGAACTGGTGCAATAAGATATTTATCATGCTCCCCCTGTGTTAGAGTGATGACACAAGGTGTTAAAAGTGATCTAAAGCCTCTTTAACCCCATCATCCACGCCAAAATCATTAAGCCCATTCACCTTATACGCTTCATTTCCTTTTACAATTAGCTCATCCAAAGTTAATTCATATGATTCAGCTAACTGGCGTATTAACTTACTTTACACATTGTAGCTAGTATCTTTAAGTACTTTCTGTTACCTCTCTTGTAGCAATTTCTTTATTCGAATCAGTTTGTAAAACTCATAGTTCATTTAATATGGATGTTTGATTTTACTTATCGTTTGTTGATGGATCTCTTTCATTACGGGCATCAATACTCTAGCTTCTTCTTATGTTTGAATTGAGTATCAATCTGATTCACTTCATCTGTATAACCATTAATTTTATCTAGCTCATCTTTTTAGAAGGCTCGTTTTTCTAGTGATAATTTCATTTAAGTATTCTTTCTAGCTTAATTTTGAGTGGCGAATTGTCAAGTTAAGTGCAACACCTTTTCGTAATATACTTCATAGGGTGTTTTCCAGTTTAAGCATTTACGAGGTCGTTTATTTAACTCTAATACTTTTTCTTGAATGACATTATCGGGAGTATCTGTTATATCCATACTTTTAGGAAA
>NZ_JACRSY010000018.1 GCF_014384995.1 Zhenhengia yiwuensis
GCCTTATTAATAGCCTTCTCAAATTTGTTTACGATTGGCATAATAGCCAGTTTTACAAAAGCATCCCACACATCTTCAGGAATCGTTGAGTTAAATAGATTGACTGGTACATTAAAGAGCCTACAAATATCTGCATCAATAGCATTCTTAGATTCAATCATCTGCATTTCTGCACCAGTTTGTTGCAATTCATGATAGGTAATACCTTCATTTAGGACAATACAATCATTATTTTGTTCATAAAGTCTTTTCCAAGCTTTCTTCAACTCTCCAATAGCTTCTGCAGTCAATCGCCTTGTACTTTGTAGAACGCCACGCTTTACACCTCCATTTCCCATCGTTTGAGTGGTGTAATTCATATTATCTAAAGCTTGCTTTAAGATGTTATTACACTCCACTACAATCCCTTTTCCTTTTACCCCATCAACTGTATTCTTGGTACAGATAATAAAGTTATCAGGATTAAAATTCTGCCCCTGAATACTTATTGTAACTGTCTTAAAGATAATGTCAGGCGAGTATAAAAGGGATATATCTGTTGTGGGTATGTAATAAAGTGACCATCTATCCTTTGAATACCCTTGTCCACACATATAGACATAGCAGGCTCCATCCAATAGGTAATCTCTCACCATAGCTTTCTTAAGTTCATCACCACTCATAAGGCTATTAGGCGAGTCATTTAATAAATCTATTCTTTTATCTCCTTTTACTTCTTCCACACTACCTTCTAGTTCCTTGTAAAGCTTTACTTCTAAGTTGGATATGACATTGCTTATAAGTTCCACATTCGCATAAACAGAAGGAAGTCCAATAGCCTGTTCTCTTGATAGCGTCTTACTCTTAATCTTTTCATGTTCTGCCCCTTCTAGGTGTAAATCTAATTCTTGAGGACTTACCTCTACACTTTGCCTATTCAAAAAGTCCCTTAAGCCCATTGTTTTTCACCTTGAGTTAAGGAACCTTCTATTCTTTCTTTAGCCACATTAAAATACTTCTCATCCATCTCAATACCTATAAACTTTCTATTCGTATTCATACAAGCTACTCCTGAAGTTCCTGAACCCATACAATTATCAAGTACTGTCATGCCTTCATCTGTATAAGTTTTAATAAGGTATTCAAATAATGGAACTGGTTTTTGAGTAGGGTGAAACCCTCGTTCTGATTTGATGTTAAGCACATTAGAAGGATAATTAGTCCATTGAGGTGTAAATTCACCATTTAGAGTATCACGATAAATCCAATCTTCATTTTTTAATGGTTTTCTAATCCGACTTTTAGGCTTTTCTATCCTAACTAATCCTTGTGGATTATATTTAGGTGCCTTTTTGTAAAAGACGCATACATCTTCCACTCTTCTCATAGGCTGATACTTGGCAAAACAAAAGCCTGTAGGTATATTTTTAATCCAGTACCAACAATACCTAAAGCGTTTTCTATTACTTTCAATCAACTGAGTTGTAAAGGGCTGAGCTGCTGTTAATACAATAGCCCCATCCTCTTTAATAATTCGCTCATATTCCGTCCATAGCCTATCTAAAGGAATGATGGAATCCCACTTACACTCTGTTGTTCCATAGGGTAAGTCACACAAAATCATATCAACTGAACCTGTAGGAATCTCTTTCATGACTTCTAAACAATCTCCTTTATATAACTTATACATTCATTCTCCTCTCTAAAATTCCTATTAAAAAACCTGAACAACAAAGTCCTCTTGAAGCCTATCTTTTTCAAGGAGATACATGGCATTAATCAGTGAAGCCACCATATCTATTTTCCCTGTCGATTTCTTCTTGTTGACGTATCTGTTCAAGTTCGTATCATATAGACACCTTGCATTCGCAAAGTTAATTTCTAATAATCGGTTACGCTCATAACCAAAATGTTGTGTAAGGACAAGCTCCTCTAATAATTTAGTTGGACTATGTAGCACACTTGAGTGCTGTTTAATTTCTATCGTTTCATACCCACTACTTTCTAGCTTTTGGGCTGTACTAAGGCAATTGTAGCGATCAAACCCTATTCCCATGATAACCACGCCGTATCTTTTTTCTAACCCAAGTATAAAGCTTTCAATAAAGCCATAGTCAACTACATTTTCACCACACGCAAAGCAATTACCATTTCTAATCATAGCCTGATAATCTACCTTTTCAACCCGAGTCTTTTCTTCTATCCTATCAGCTGGTATGAAAGCCCACACATTCGCATAAACCTTGCCACCTTCCTCAGTAATCATCGCTACGGAACAGTTATCCGTTGTCATGGCTAAATCAATGCCTATATAAACCTGTCTACCACACCAACTAAATGGCTCATGCAATCTACACTTTCTTACTTCTTCTGTAGGAATATAGATTTCTCCTATCATCCCATCAAGCCATATATTAAGGTGCTTACACTTGAAAGAGGTTAACTTAGCCCCTCCCATCTCAAGAGCCTTTTTATATTCACTTTCTAGGTATTCCTTACCATCCTCTAGGGTGCTTTGCAAAGGATTAGCTTTCATGAAGTTCTCAACTGTCATTTCATCTTTTTCATCTAAGCTATAGAGCATAGCAAAGAGCTTTTCATCTTCTACCACACCATCAATAACCTTCTTGCTGTAATCCGTCCACTCAAGAAATGGGTTCTGTGTGTTTGGGTAGCTAGTAGAAATTAATATTAAAAGCCTATTTTGAACTGAAAGCATACCTGAAGTCATAGATTCAATAAGTCCACCATCTTTAGCGGCTCCTACCTCATCTATACATGCAGCTGAAACTCTTAAGCCATCTGTCGTATTATAGTCACTGGATAATGCTTTAAGGGTATTCTTATTTAATTTGCATGTAATGGTGTCCCTTTTAATATCAAACTTATCTAAGATGAAAGGACTTGATTCAATGAGTTTTTTAGTTTCATTATAGACAATCTTTGCTTGTTCCCTTGTATTGGCACAAAGGTAGAACTCAGAATATCTAGGTTCTAAAAGCATCAATATTACCATTATCAATGCACTATTTACGCTTTTTGAGTTTTTCCTTGCTATCCATAGTAAACAAATTTCATACCTACGCTTATCAGGTCTATCTTTCCTTTTCCAGCAAAAGATATTAAGTACAAAAAAATACTGGTAGCCCACACAAGCCTCATATAACGATTGGCCTGCTACAGCTCCAGTAGCAAAATTAATTAGTTTCATGATGTTCATTATCTTATCGGCTGTTTCATAATCAAAGAAATAATCTAGTTTCTCCTCATGATTTAGCTCATAGATAAACTTTTTGCATATAGCTTTTATGTATTTGTTGGTCGGAAACTTGCCATCTAGTACATTCACAGCATACTGATAAGCTGGCGAACTAAAGTCCCTATTATTTAATCTTATTAACCATCACCTCCTAAAATTGAAAGGAGTGGGTCAGTCTTCTCAGCCTCAGCCACATAATTCATGTTTGCTAATTTAGCTCTTGATTGCGGACTTAAACTCAGTTCATTGCAAAGTCTAAAGAACTCCTTCATATATGAATTTTTAATCTTAATATGTGGGTTAGGATTGCCATCCAAGTCAACTACACCATTCTCATTAATATGGGTCTCACACGTCTGAATACGATCAATAGTAATAGCTGTTTGGGCTAATATGTAAACATCTAGGTTACTTAATATTCCTGAAGTCTCTAAATAATTTACTATCCCTTCAAAGAATACCCTTTGCTTTTTAGTCAAAAAAGAAGGTGGTCTAATATTATCAGACTCACCCTTTAGTTTCATTTCATATTCTAAGCGTTTATTAATTTCATCTTTTGTCATAAGCCCCGTTTTCATAGTTATACTTTTTGCTGGTCGTGCGATACTTAATCCCTCCTTCTATCATTTTATTTTTTAATTAATTTATTTTAAGAAATCTTTGGCCACAGGATTAAACCCTAGTTTTTATTACTTATTTTTAATTTACTTTATGAAATGTTATTGCCTGCATTAAAAACTTGACTTTTATTATTTTATTTTTTAATTAATCTATTTTGCTTCAAACATAGAAAAGAGGTTTTTATGAATCTCCATTAATACATTCACTACTATGCTATTTCCAGCTTGCTTATATAGTTGAGAATTAGAGATTCCTATCCCTTTTACTTTTAAAAAATCATCATCTGAAAATCCCATTAACCTCCAGTATTCTATAGGCATCAATTTTCTTATACGATAATCTATATCTAATATACCTTGTTGCGGGTTAGTTGTAATTGTATGTGCCACACCCTTAGCTACCCTACCCCTTCTACTCTTACTTGTAGGCCTTTCCAAATCAATAGAATCTCCCAACGTAGCTATAGCATAACCCTTTTTAGTGGGCTCACTGATTTTAACGAGTATAAAAAAAGAGCCACAATATGTGACTCATAAAATTATTTTCTATGCTTATTTTTTAATTATCCTATTTTCTACGGAATATTATGTACCCAATAAACCACCCCTTCACTTATAGAAATCATTAATATAAGACTGGTGGCAGTCATTTAGTATATAAACTCATAGTAATCTCAATAATCCTAGCTTTATATCGTTAAAAAGAAAAAAGCAGGCTATTGTTAAACCTACTTCTCTTGAAAGTTAAAATGTATTTTTAATTATTCTATTTTAGCTTAGTAAAAATGGTTAAATATTATACCATAATTACTAAGCCTCTTTTTCTTATTTATTATATATTTATGGTTAAAATTACTTGTTACTTATAAAAATTCTTTATTATATCTAGAAATTTACTTAGTAGTACCCAAACTGTTTTTCTTTCTTGTTTTTTACAATTCCATACTATCATTACTACGTTAATTTTTTCTATATTTATAGAAGTTTTATTATCCATAATTGCCTCCATCGAGGCTTAGCTAAAACTATTTTAGCATATATAATTAATCCTATCAAGAAAATTTCATTTTTAAAAAAATATATCTTTTGATGGAGGCGCGTGGCCTTGAATATAATAAAAAATCCCCTTACTGTAGCAAGGGGGGGTATTTCTATCTAGTTTCCTTATCCTTATTATCTTTTTTAGAGTTAAGTTCTTGAAAAAATTCATACTTCCCATCATAACCTTCATTCACAGCTACAATGCCAATAGGCTGCGCATCTATCTGCAGTATTGAATCTATTGAACTAGATGTATTTTCAGGATTAATCTCTACCTTATTCTCTCCAAATTTACCACTCATAATAGTTCCTCCTTTCTATCATAAATTCATATATATTGCCACAAAAATTAGTGACCACATTAAAACTACTAATGCCTTATTAAAAGCTGCTCCCCTAGTATTATTTAATACTCTATGTGACTTGATTACATTTACGTATGTAAGCACTATACTTGCAGTTCCATTAACTCTATCCTTTATCATCAACTGAGTATTAATTTCATTTATATCCAAAGTATCATGCTTATCAACTTTAATTACTCTATATAGGTTAAAGAAAGTTACTACAAAACCACAATATACCAGTATTGCAACTAGATCCTTTAAACCAAAATTCGATGTTAAAAATACTTCTTTGATTGGTACTCTTTCTAGTATAAAAACTAAAATACCTCCAACAGCAGTTAATACAATTCCTGCTCTATTTTCAAAACTTTGTTTCTTATTTCTTTCATACTCATACTCTTTTTGCACAACCTCAAAATATTCTTGAATTGTAGTTTCTTCTATTTTAATTTTTTTTGGTTGGTTGTTCTGCTGAGTTTGTTGGGTATTTTGAGTTGGTTGTGTTTCCTGTTTCTCTTGCCTTGGTTCTGCCCCTTGATCCATAACCACATCCCTCTCTTCTAATATGTTTCATCAATATTCTATATAATTTTACTCTAAAGCACAAGTTTTAATTAAAATATATCTATCAAATATTCTTATTTAAATTAGCTACCGAAATATCTATTACTTCCAATATTGAATCACTCTTCCTAACGAAGCTCCCCTATGCCCATTATGAATTGAGTTCTATCTTCTGTTTTATTTACTACATCAATTTCTCTATTCCAATCCACCACACTACTATCCCTCATCTGCAAGTTACATGTCCTACACAACACAGCCACATTCTCTTCATCTAACCTTAATTCAGGATAATCTTTAAACGACTTGATATGATGCCCTTGCAAGTTGTCAGTAACAATTAACTTCCACTTACTCCAGCACCTCTCACAATAAGGATGTTCTTTCACTTTCCTATTCCTGAGCTTTTGCCACGCATAAGATGAATAAAAGCGTCTCTTTTCATCTGATACTTTCCTATTATATTTTGGTGCACACTCACACCTTTGTTTATGTAAAATGATGTTTCCACATCTACTGCAAACTTTCTTCATGATGTTTTCTCTAAAATAAAAATAGTAGCCATTGTGACTACTTATATATTACTTTCTATTATAAACTGTTGTATACTAATCTAAAAATGTATAGGAGGCCTTAATATGTATAAAATAGCCTATTTGGATAAAGATATTGAACTGGTATCAATTGATGAAGTTATTGATTTGATTACCACCTTAGTTAAAAGAGACATCTACCCTTCACCTTATTTCTTATCTATCACACTGCCCAATAAAAATATCATTTATTTTGGTATAGGTTCTACTCCAAATCACATTGTAGTTTTCTTTAAGCCCTATTCCATCCTTGAAGATGATAAAATTTCACGCAATACTTCTCAATCATATGAAAACTCACCCGTTATCAAATTCTTAAATCCACATTCTACACATAGCTTCGAATGTAATGAGTATAACCTACTTCTCTTTGATTCTGTTATTCCACACCTCCATTCACTATTAATTGATGGAGATATGTCATGTATTCCCTGTTATTCTTATTAAAACAATACCCCCAGTATTTCTACTGAGGGCACCTTAAGGAATGTAAAACAAAAAATATTTAAGGGTGGAGTTAAATATGAAATTTAAGACACTATTATCTTAACACTTCTGATGTATCATTTATAAGTCAATTTTCCAATCATTTTTGTATCATTTTTATATCATTTTCCTATCACCCAGCACCAATAGTGGAATGAGCTTATCTTTTAAGGCGCCATTCTTTCTCCTATTAAACGTAGGTGTTGTAATATCGAGTATTTCACACACTCTATTAATGGAGTAATGCTTGAAGTAACGCATTTCTACTAGCAATAATTCCTTTTCACTTAGCACCTTTAAGGCATTCTCCACCTTTCTTACTTGCCTTTCTCTACGTCTTATGGCTTCTTTAAGGTTAAGAACCTTCTCCTCTAGTCTTTCCTCTCTATTAATCACTTCATCTTCCACAGAACTACTAAAGGCATACGTAACACTTCCAGCTTTCTCATTAGGGCTGGCTCCTCTGATACCTATTACCTCTTGTATTTCTTCTAAATCTATTTGTAGGTTAGCGATCTCAGCCTTTAGTTTGGGTACTTCATATAAGATGCTTTCTACCTTTTTATAATTACTTTCTTTCACGCTGTCCCTCCTATGATGTCTTTTACTTTAATAATACTTCTATCAGTTCTAACACCTCAAATTCAATCACACTATTAAATCCTTCTTTGGCGAGCTGTTGCAACTTGTCCATAATCTCATGCAACTTCAGAAAATACTCCCATTCCCACTCACCTTCTTTATAAGCTTCTATAAGTTCGGCTTTCTCCTGCCTTGCCCTTGTTAAATCTATTTCACCTCTTTCGTATTGCTTGTATAACCCTCTTGAGGCAATATAATAGTTCTGTTTATAGGAGGTTAATCCTTGTGGCAAGTCTTCGCCTGATTTAGCCAATTTATCTAATTCTTTCATCTTCATCTCTGTTCATCCCTCCTGCCTGTTCATTTAACCACGTTTCTCATCTTCAACCTATTTTTTCTACATATTTCTTTATAACTTACTCCATTCATCGCATTAGCACCATTTACAAGCACAAAAGCACAAAACTTTTTCTCTATGTGTGCACGCTGTATCCTTTGGCACTCAATGGATTGATCCACATCAACACAAAAGCACATTACTTTTACAAAACTTCAGAGTTTATACGCCCTACTCTATATATTATATATATATACTTTTTTATATATATTTTAGTGTACTAATGTGATAGAAAGGCTGTAGTCATTGATACTCAAAGGATTGAGCAAACACAAAACTGCGTACACTAGACCACAGTATAAAAAGTTTTGTACACTTTCTATTCAAACTGTAGACATTAAAATGGCAAAGTCAGTCCCTCTACATAGGGTAGTTTCCAAAATCTTTGTCTCGTTTTTGCCTTACCTTTGCCTGCTATAAATGGCTCTTCTGACTTATAACCTTTCTCATTTAATGTATTTCTTATAGCATTAGCCTTGCAATGAATACCAAACTCATCACGTAGGTATTTCGCAATCATACTTACAGTACAAGCACCTAGCTTTTCACTTTCCCAATCAAAAATATCATCTAATGCAACTTCTACTTCTGACTTCGTAGTAAACGCTACATTCAATGTGTTATTAAACGCTTGTTCTTCTGCTGTCATATAAAGTGGTTCGTTCGCTTGCACTTTCTTTGCGTAGAGATGCATTAACTGTCCCCATAACCTTGTAGGATTCACGTCATTGATATACTGTAGGCTTTCAACTGGCAACACAACAAATCGCCTATTCCCTGTCTTATCACGTAGAAATTCATCATCATTAACCGTTCCCATATAGGCTGTTCGTCTTGGATAGATACAGAAGCTCCTTCCATAAGGATGTCTAAACTCATCATTCTTATTAGATATAAAACTTTTGAGTTTATCTACATCCGACTTTTTAAAGGTACTTCCTATCTCACCTAACTCTACCACCCAATACTTGGTGGCTTGCATAATACTATCATTCTTTTCAAGATTTAAAGTTAACCCATCTCTATAAAATTGAATAGGAATAAATGAGGTTGCCCATCTCGTCTTTCCCAATCCTTGCTTTCCCTTAAAAACAATAACAAACTCTAATGATCGGTTTGCTTCCATTGTATTAAAAGCAATATGGATACAATTGAGAAGCCACTTAAGCAGTATCTTGTTGTAGAAATCTATTACTTCCTTGTCTTTTGTTTCATACTGAACTGTAGCTAACAATTTTTCTATTTCATCTGTTCCTGTATCTTCTGTAACACTCTTACATTCATTTAGAAAGTCTCCTACTGGGTTATACCTATTTTCAGCACCTATAACATACACAAAATCATAGAGAGACTCCTTAGAGAGCTTATAGTCATTTTCAGTGCAGAAGTCTTTTATTTTAGTAAAAGTTACATCAGCTAAACTCTCATCATGTTCTATCCCTTCAAATTCTAATCTTCTTGTTAGGTCATTCAATCTTACCTTTATCCCTTTATGTTTGAGCAGTATCTTCATATTCTCAGCTACTTTCATAGGCTTTTTACCATCTAATATAAAAGGAATATAAGTTACTGTAGGTTGAGCTATTGCATTTGATTCTCCTTGTTCTGCATGCCCTTTATGTGGTTTATTTGTTCTAATCTGCTTGTTATAACTTGGGTCATAAAAACAATTAGCCCCATCTATAGCCTGTGTAATAACCTTACAGCCATAAGTATAGAGTCCTCTTAACTTGTCCCATTTTTCACGCATTAATCCACTTGATCTAAACAACCTATCCACAGTATCAAAATCTCCCTGTGCATAAAAGGCTAGCATATTACAAAGGGCCAGGTCTGCCTCTGATTGTGAGGGATACTTACCACTCCAGTTGCCACTATAGAGTTCATTAAATAAATCCCACTGTTTTGACCTTCTAATAGTCTCAATAATATCAGCATCGCTTCGATTAAAGTTGTAACTTGCTGGTGCCTTCTTTTTAGCGCGTTGCTCCTTCTTCAGATACTTATCAAAAAGTGGCTTAATACTCTCTGTGCAATCCCTTAGCGTGGTATAAGGTTCAATGACTTTCCCTGTTACTGTAAAGAATCGCCCTTTCTCGTAACACTCAAAGTTGCCTTTTCTGCAAGCTCCCTGTGGCTTAGTGCCTTTACAAATGACATGGATACCCTTACCGCTTGGTGAGACTTCGGCATAGCTGCCTAGTGTGGTTATCACTTCATTGACTATAGAATCTTTCAAGTCTACTCCATCTATATCTACACCAAAGATGCCATCCCCTAGCATAAAACCCAATCCATCATACTTCCCTACTACACGCATAGCTGTATCATAATCACACCATGTACGAGGGTTATTACTTTGTGCCATGCCACCCGTTCTAGCATTAAAGGGCTTTTTAGTGTATTTACCTGTCTTTTCATCTAAGAACATTCTGTACACTACCCATCTGTTCATTTCTTTAAGTTCTTGTGGTACATCACTATAACGCACTCTCTCACCTCTTTTCTAGCTGTTTTCTAGAATGGTAAAGAATCATCTTCCCAATCTATCTGAGTCTCTACTACAGGTATAGCTTGCTTTTTAAGTAATACTGGCTTTGGAATAAGAGCAGTCTTGACACTTTCTGTATCTGTTGTATAGCGTAATGTAGTAAAGAACCCCGTATTCCCTTCAATCTCGTATTCCTTCTCACCAAAAATACCACCAAAGAGTTTGGCTCTCAGGTTGTGCTCATTCCAATCCCACTTATAGCCTGTATTACTCTTTTCAATGTGGTGAATAAAAGTCTTGAAGTTCTTTTTAATTTGCTCATCCTTTTCACTTCCATCATCTTTAGGGCAAGTTAGCCTATAAGTACCTTTCCACTTTTTATCACCTTTTTGTTTTTCATATTGCTCTAGATAAAAGTTCTTATATGGGCCTTCTGCAATATCAAAATGAATCACTACCACATTCCCCCAGCCATAAACCTCTTCATTTGCATCTATAATCTTACAAACATAGCCTCCTACAGGAAGCTTTCTTTTTTCTCCTCTAACTTGTGTTGTTTCGTATCCATTCCATTTTTTCATTTTTATATTTCTCCTCTTCTTAGTAATTCTCTTAGTGTGTAAATTAATGTCTTGTATATAAAGTCACCACTATAAGTGCTGTCTTTTAAAAAAGTAACTTTCAAATCATATCGAGCTTCAAATACTTTAAGGGTAGCATTGAATGAATTAGGTAAATACTTTGTATTGTAGTTATGCAATAAGATATCTTCATAACTAGCATTTTCTATGAGTAGGTGCAAACATCCTCTCGCCCTTAGGAATTCCTTTTCAATACGTTCTCTACTCTGCGTGAAGTTACCACTTAATTCATTAAGATTAGCTTTTCTTTCAATCGTGCATATATCTTGCAAATAGAAAGCTCTGTTCCAATGTGGAAGCTGTACTTTTAATGTGTAATCACCAAAATCCAGTTTTTCACATACGTACTTAATCTTGTGTGCTTCAAAGTACTCAATAATATGCTTACACCTCTGTTCCCTCGTATCAATTACCACAATAGCCTCTTTTAAGATTTCTTTGATTTCCTTATCCGAGTACCTAAACATCTAAAACTCCTCTAAGACACGCAATACTGGCACAATATCGTTCTCTATCTCATCCTCTTCAAATGCACCAAAAGGTGTCTTGGCTGTAGAGTTCTTGCTGTGGGTTTCAAAGATGTATCTACCATCCTTACATTTTGCTAATAAAACCACATTAAACTTAGATTCAGGAACCAACTTGTTCAGTTTCTTTCCTGTGGTCTTCATCCTTGTCCACATATAGCCATCCTCTGTGCGTTCCGTTTCACTATGGGCTGTATAAATAATAGTTAGGTCATCTCTAAGGTCACATACCACATCCAAGATGCTATAAATATAACTTGCTAAGTCTAACCACTTATCAAAGTTCTTCTCTTTAGACCGTCTCATTTCTTCACCAATCATAATGCCATTTAAGGTGTCTACCACGATATACTTCAGATCACTCTTTTCACTAATGCCTTTCATCAGGGCTAATACCTTATTAGGATCATCTGTAGCAATGTAATTTTTATTAGCTGCATTATACTGTTGTCTAAAGCCTCTCCATGCACTTCCCTTTTTATCTGCATCGATATAATAAGTTTCCTTTGGGTCTAAATTCCTTAATGATGTGGTTTTACCAGCACCTGATTCACCTATAATACAAATTGCTTTTGCCATCTTTCTTACTCCTTCTAATATTTAATTTCTAGCTCTTCTGATTTCATAATTGTGTTAAGCCCTTTTATATTAAGGATTTCTCCTGTATTGACATCTACAATCCCATCATCTGTAGGTAGTAACGACTTTTTAAAGTCTGCCCACTTAAAACTCAATACTTCTTTTTTACTCAGAAACTCTTCTCTTTGATTGGCCTGTGCCCACTCTATAAGCTTCTCTGTATCCTTTTCAAAGTCTTCTTTAGCCTTTTTAACAATCACATCCCCACTAAGGAGTTCTACCTTTTTCATTGTCTTTGTCTCATGTTGTGGTACTTGTTCAAATAAAAATTTAAGCTGCGTTCTTAAATAATCTCGTTTATTATTCAAACTTAGCTGTCTTTCCTCAAACTTATTGGTCAGTTCCTCACTTTGTAAAATAAACATCTCTCTAAGTTCAGCTAATTTATAATCAAGTTCTTTTATTTCTTCTAATAACTTATTCATTTCTACTTTCATTTGAACAATTGTTTCATCTACTTCAATTACTTTCTTAGCCATTCGATTCTTTCCTTTTATATTTTTAGTTTTTAAATTAATAATTATTTTATAATCTAATTGTTGCACAAAAAAAAATTCTTTCTTTCTCTCTTTCTCGTTAACATGCATTCTTTACCTCATATTCTTCTCTCTCATCACTACCCTGATACTTCAATAGATATTCCATGTTACTATCACAAATATTTTTAAATACCTTATTCATAAGCGTACTAAACTGTTCATAATCTTGAAAACATATATCCAATCCACTCTTTAGACTTCTCATTAACTCACATGCTTGATGAATCCAAAAACCATGCGTTAGCTGTTTCTCATATGGAATAATAGACTCTGCAAAGTCACCTTCTATAATTTTAAACCAAGCTGAGAATACTGGATCACCTTCTTTTGTTTCCTTCAAATGCATCTTATCTACTTTTACATTATAGAAACCATAGGGTACTACTCTCTTTTTCATAGGTTCTAGTGCTCTACATAATTTACTCATGTGCCATCCCCTTATTCTATTTGATGTATTATTAATAAGTTATACAAAATAATTCACTTTTTTTCACATTTAATACTATATCATACCTGTAATATTTTTTCTTTACGCAATATATGGAAATCTATACACCATACCCCATAACTTCAGCAATATCAACAGCTCTTATCTTAGTGGTTCCAAATTTTATAGCTGGAAGCTCTCCTCTTTTAATCATGCAGTAGACTGCCTCACGTGTAACTCCTAAAATTTCTGCTACCTCTTGCACAGAATAAAGTGCCTTGTTTAGTCCCAATGTTCTTTTTTCAAGTTCCTCTACCCTTCCTATTAACTCATGTACTACATTTTGTAATTCTTTGTTTGTCATTATTCTCATTATCCTTTCTATCTGTTTTCACTAAAACTTATACCCTATTCCTTTAAAAGATAACTATTCATGAGTAAAATAAATCTTTTCCCATATAATAATTAGTACTTTATAAGGTTATAGCATTATTTTAGCTATCATTCAGTCAAGTAAATTTCGTTTTTTCACTTGACGAATACCAATATATTATTTTATTATCTAATAGTCAATAAATACTTCGAAAAAAGACTAATGGAAATTAATAGGAGTGAACACAAATGAACAAAAGAGAAAATAATATAAAAAATACAGGACTTATTATTAAAGACCTTTGTAAAGAAAAAGATATTACAGTTCAGGAACTCGAAAAAAGATGTGGTCTGGGAAATGGAAGTGTTAATAGATGGGTTTCAGGCTCTAGCCCTACTATTAAAATGCTTACCCCTATATCAGAATATTTTAATGTCAGCATAGATTACTTAGCTGGCCTTACTGAACAAAAAGATAAATTCGATGAATGGAATAAAAAATATAATGTAAAAAAACTAGCTGATGAGGCAAAGCTCTTTGATTCTATTGGGAAGCTAAAGCGACTTTTTTCAGATGTAGAACTTATTGACCTCAATGAAAATGATATGGCTCTTTTAAAAGCCTATCTAGAATTATTACAAAAACGAAAAGAATAGCCACTGTGGCTATCTAGACATCAAGAGGGGGCTAATTATGGCATCAATATCAAAAAGAACTAGAAAAAATTCTAAAGGAGAATCTGTATCACACTGGCGAGCTCAAGACATCGTTAATGGAAAGCGTGTAGAATTCACTGCAAAAACCAAAAGACTTGTAGAGGAAAAATTAAGACAATATATTAATGATATCGAACAGTATGGTAGTGTTCTAGATAAAGATGAATATTCATTGTCTGAATGGGTTCATATTTTTCTTTATACTAAATCTTATCCCACTGTAGCAAAATCTACTTTTCATCGTCAACAGGCTAGCTACAAACATATTTCCACATCTTCTTTAGGATCTGTTACCTTACAAAATATTTCTCCACGTCTTATTCAAAAGTTTATTAATTCCTTGGAGCTGTCCAACTCATCACTGCGCCAAATTCGCATTTTACTTAATCAATCTTTTGAATATGCTATAGATAATAATTTATTAAGGACAAACCCTATGAGAGGGGTTATTGTACCTAAAAAAAATAAAGATAATACCATTAGAGTACTTTCAAAAGAGCAACAAAAAAACTATATCCTTGCTCTTGAGAATGAGCCTAACAGGCTGCTTTTTTTAACTGCTCTGTTTACAGGATTAAGATGTGGAGAACTCATCGCCCTAAAATGGAAAAATGTAGATTTAGAAAAAAGTACTCTTTTCGTATGTGAAACTGTAGTTAGAACTAAGGTCTATACTTCAACTGGTAAGTCACATTTTGAAACTGTTACAAATCAACCAAAAACTCAATCTAGTATTAGAACTGTTCCTCTACCTGAATTTCTCACTCAAGAGCTTTCTGTTTATAAACCTTCAGGCACCAATATAAGTGAACAATATGTCTTTGGAACATCCATTGGAACTCCACAATGGGACTGTAATATTAGAAATTGGCATTATAGAGTATGCCAAAAAGCTCAAATTAACCCTACAATATCTATAGAAAATGGTAATCAAGTTGTTAAATATATAGGAGTTCCCTTTCACGCTTTAAGACATACCTTTGCAACGCGTATGATAGAGGCCGGGGAAAATGTAAAAGTTATTCAAGAACTACTAGGACATTCAGACATTCAAACAACACTTAATATTTATACACATGTTCTTGAAGAAACCAAAATAGCTTCTGCGAAAAAGCAACATAATCTTTATTATGACTTACTTTCTCTTTAAAGCAATATTTCCCAATGGTTTAAAGGATATTTTTTTCCCTCATTTTTTCCCTCACTTTTTCTTGAAATATATCTAAAACAACTTAAAAACTCATATAAAATGCTAAAAAAATATATAAAAAAAGAACCTTCCTTACTCACCAAAACAGCA
Organism: Zhenhengia yiwuensis; assembly: GCF_014384995.1. Lineage (GTDB taxonomy): Bacteria > Bacillota > Clostridia > Lachnospirales > Cellulosilyticaceae > Zhenhengia > Zhenhengia yiwuensis. The sequence continues at coordinate 15,522 of NZ_JACRSY010000018.1, forward strand.
AGTAAATCAGGTTCTATCCTACTTATATTTCATAACTTAATCTAATAAACTCTTCAATATCTTCTTCTATTGTTTTAAGAGAGCTTCTCCAAAACTCAACATCATGAACATCAATATTTGCAGCACTTGTAACATCTTTAATTTTCATTTTACCAGTAAGACTTAGCAGTTTTTCATACTCACTTGGGAAAGTATCCGGACGCTCTAAATACTGCGCATATAATCCTTTAGCAAAGAGTAACCCAAAAGCATATGGGAAGTTATAGAAATGTACATCTGCATAATAATAATGTGGTTTCCATGTCCACATATAAGGATGTAAGAAGTTTGGATCTAAACCATCACCATAGGCCTCTTTTTGTGCATCTAACATAGCCTCTTTAATTTCTTCTACTGTAAGAGGACTTTCTTCTCTATGATTAAAAACTGTTGTTTCAAATAAATATCTAGAATAAATATCTACAATAACTTGTGTGGCATCAGAAATTTCTGTTTCTAAAATAGCGAATGCCATCTGCTTGTCAGCTTGTTTAATAGCAGCTTTTTTAACAATGGTCTCACAAAATGTTGAAGCAGTCTCTGCAAGTGGCATTGGATAGTGTGTATTATGAGCGGATTCATTTTTAAGGCATTCGCTATGGAAGCCATGTCCAAGCTCATGAGCCATGGTGATTACATCACTGAAGCTATCTCCATAGTTAAGAAGGATTCTTGACTCTTTGAGTGTACGGATACTTGAGCAGAATGCTCCACTTCTTTTACCTTCTTTAGGCATCACATCAATCCAGTTATGATCAAAGGCCTTTCTTGCAAAGTTTCCTAAATGCTCACTAAAGCTTCTAAAGTTTTCTTCTACAAAGGCTTGTCCTTGTTCATAGCTATAAGTCATATCTGCACTAGAAACAGGTGCATACAGTTCATAAAATGGTAATCCATTCTTATAACCTAAAAGTTCTGCTTTTCTTCTTAAATAACTTCTGAATTTTGGCATAGACTCCTTCATCGCTGCTAACATAGCATCTAAAGTTTCCCTGTCCATACGTGAATTTTGAAGGGTCATTTCAAGTGGTGAACTGTAACCCCTTAACTCACTTAGAGTAAGCGCTTCTCCTTTTATACCATTTAGAGCAGCCGCTACCCCTTCTTCTATTTTTTTATAGGAAGCAATTTCTGCATGATAAGCCTTTTCTCTTACTTCCTTATCCGTATCATAAGCCATATTGAGGACCACAGTAAGAGGATATTCTTTTATCTCCCCTTTATCTTCTATTTCTACCTTATGCATAGATACAAGTAAATTTTTATAATTAGCCCATGCAGATGAACCTGTGTTTTTCATACGTGCAATAATAGATTCTTCTCTTTCATCCAACATATGTGCATTATCTTCTACAATTTCATTTAAATAGAATTCATGTTCTTTTAAAAGTGGTGAACTCTCTATAAGCTCTTGCAGATTTTCAATACTACTTATCCACTTACTTGTTTTGGTTATGGTTTCAGCCAAAGTATTCATCTTTGTTCTTAAAATATCACTATATTTAAGTGCTAATTTATTTTTTGAATCTGTAGCTGAAACAAGATGGCAAAAAGCACCTAACTTTTCTCTAATAGCAAAAAGCTTTAATTGCTCTTCAATAATCTTTTCTAATTTCTCTTTTTCATCTTCATGATTATCTAGGGCCTGCTCTGCCCATTCAATCATTTTCTGCAATTGTACATCTAATTTCTTTAAATCCTCTTGAAAGTTTTCCCCTTCAAAGGAATCATACAATTCTTTTAAACTCCATTCTAAACTCATAAGTGACCTCCCATATTTTTTAGTTATTATATCATAAATTAAATATTTATATATAAAAAATCACTTTATTTTTAGAGTTTATTACACATTCCTTTTTTAAGTTTAAATACTAAAGACAAATATTATTTTATAAGTCTTCTATACCCAATGTCTCTTCTTCAAATTCCACTTCAATTTATATAAGGCAGTTTTTTGACCTTGTCTTGTATGATATAATAAGAAATGAAATTTTATAAAATCACTAGAGGATAAACTATGGATATGATACAACTAGGCGAAGACGCCTATGAAGATGGTAAATATTTAAAAGCCCTTAACTACTTTTTAAAAGGCTACGAACAAGACCAAGATACGTATACACTTCTTAATATTGCTCTTACTTACCAGGCTCTTAAGGATAATGATAAAGCTATGAGTATTTATAAAGAAATTATACAGGAAGATCCAGATGAATCGATGGCTTACTATGGCATAGCTTCTCTATATGATGACCAAAAAGATTATGAACAAGCTATTTATTATTATGAGCAAGCCATTGAAGTAGACCCTATGTATGACAGAGCTTATTTCTTCCTAGCCAATGCTTATGATACTATTGGCGATACACAAAAGGCTATTTACTATTATAAAGCGCTCCTGGAGATGGTTCCTGATGACTTCTGGGTCCTTACTAATCTAGGGTCTATCTATGAAAATGAGGGCCTTATAGACTTTGCCTATCAAATGTTTAAAAAAGCATTAGCTCTAGAGAGTACAAATGCTGTTGGCTTATTTAACATGGCTGTTATTTTGAGTAAGCTTAAACGCTTCAAGGAATCTATGACTTACTACGCAAAGTCTATCAATGAAGATCCCTACTATCCCTATGCCTATCTTAACTTAGCTGTTCTCCACAAAGAGCACGGTGATCTTAAACAAGGACTAGATATCCTTACAGAAGGTATTCGCTATAACGAGGAGGGCTTCCTTTACTATAATAGAGCTTGTTTCTACGCACTTCTTGGCTATAAAGAAGCCAGCAAAAAAGATTTAGACCACTCTATCACCCTTTATGCAGGTTTTAGGGAGTATGCTAAACAAGATAAGGATCTTGTAGATATTATTAATTTATAGAATAAAAAGGTGACTATTACTTAGGAAATAGTCACCTTTTTATCTATTAAAATAGTTCTCTACACTTTCTTTTGCAATAGCAAGCATTTCATCCATTTCGCTTTCTGTTAGAGTAAGTGGTGGATTGAAATAAAGTACATTACCAAGTGGTCTTAAAATTAAACCTTTAGAAACAGCTATTTTATAAATTTCATAACCTACTCTTAAACTACTATCAAAGCTCTTTTTAGTGGCCTTATCTTCTACTAATTCTACAGCATTAATAAATCCAATCTGTCTAATCTCTCCTACATAAGGATAATCCTGAAAAGTAGCTTTAACTTTCTTATTAAATATGGCATTACGTTCTGGTAATTCTTCTAAGATATTCTCTTTCTCAAAAATATCCAGTACAGCTAACGCACAACTTGCGCCAAGTGGATTACCACTATAGGTATGGCTATGCATAAAAGCTTTGCCTTCCTTATAATCTGCATAGAAAGCTTCATAGATTTTATTCGTTGTTACAACTATAGCCATTGGCATATAACCACCTGTAAGCCCTTTAGAAAGACAAATCATATCCGGTGAAATTCCAGCATGCTCACAAGCAAACATCTTGCCTGTACGCCCAAAGCCTACAGCAATTTCATCTGCTATAAGATGAATGCCATACTTGTCACATGCCTGTCTTAACTTCTTAAGATAAATTGGTGGGTAAATTTTCATACCCGCTGCTGCTTGTACTAAAGGCTCTACAATAAAAGCTGCTACTTCTTCACCTATTTGAGCTAAGCTTTCTTCCACCTTTTCAAAACACTCACCCTGGCAACTTGCTCTATCTAGTCTATAAGGACATCTATAACAATCTGGTCCCTGTACTCTTATTACATCAATCATAAGCGGTTTATAGACTTCTGTATAAAGGTCTAAGTCCCCTACAGATAAGGCGCCTATTGTCTCTCCATGATACGCATCTGTTAGAGCCATAAACTTCTTTCTCTGACTATCACCTATCTGAGCATGATAATGGAAGCTCATCTTAAGCGCTGCTTCTACCGCTGCCGACCCATTATCTGTAAAGAAAAATTTATCTAACCCTTCTGGTAAGTACGTATGTAATCTATGACATAATTCAATCACTGGCTTATGTGAAAAGTTGGCAAAAATAACATGTTCTAAGTTCTGTACCTGCTGAATAAGGGCCTCATTAATCCTTGGATTAGAGTGCCCAAACAGGTTACACCACCAAGAACTTACTGCATCTAAATATTTCTTTCCATCTACATCATAAAGAGCGAGACCTTCCCCTTTCTCAATGACAATAGGACTAAAAGTTTCATAGTCTTTCATTTGTGAACAAGGGTGCCATATATAATCTAAATCCTTTTGTACATAATCCATTTAACCCCCTCCTATTTGCAAAGGCTCATTAGTTTTTCTGCATCTAAATTAATACCTACATTTTCTTCTGTAGCACTTGGAATCACTGCAATAACTTCTACCCCAGTAAGTGCTTCAATCATTCTTTTATTATCTTCATGAAGTGTATTACCTTCTTCATATCCATTTAAGATAATGCCTTTTACTGCTAAACCTTGGCTTTGTATGTACTTCACAGTAAGCACCGTATGATTAATGGTACCAAGTCCTGCCCTCGCTACAACAAGTATATCTAAATCAAGCCTTTTTATAATATCTTCTAATAAAATGAACGCTTTTTCTGTAGCTTGTATAGGACAAATAATACCACCACTTCCTTCTACAAAAAGATATTCATACTTATTTAAAAGTGCTTTATAATCTACTTTAATTTTATCCAAATTAACTTCTATTCCCTCTATTTGAGCAGCTAAATGAGGTGATACTGCTGTTTCAAAAGTATAAGACACACATTTATCATAATCTTCCTTGAAATCAGCTATACCCATAACATACTTAGCATCTCCAGGAATCAGCTTACCTTCTTCATAATAAGCACCACTTAGTGCAGCTTTATAATAACCTGCCTGAATGCCTTTATCCCTTAATGCCTTAATCAGGTGCGCTGTAACAAAAGTTTTGCCTACATCTGTATCTGTTCCTGTGATAAAAATACTTTTACTCACTAAGTCTCACCTCGAATCCTAATGTTTTAAGCATCTTAAGGTCATCTTGTATAGTGTTACCACATGTTGTAAGTAGATTTCCAGTAATTGTCGCATTAGCTCCACCTTCAAAAGCCAGGCGGCCATTATCTGTCAGGTACATTCTCCCTCCAGCAAGCCTAATAAAAGCTGTTGGGTGGATAAATCTATAAATAGCGATACTTTTTAGTACTTCCTCCTCTGTAATAGGCACCACCTTCTCCATAGGCGTTCCTGGGATAGGTACGAGTACATTAACTGGTATAGAGGTTACCCCCATCTCTCTTAACTCAAAAGCCATGTCAATACGATCTTCCATTGTTTCTCCAAGCCCAAATAATCCACCACTACATACTTCTAATCCTACTTTTTGAGCCGCCTTAATGGTTTTGATCTTATCCTCATAGGTATGTGTGGTACAAATTGAAGCAAAATAATTTCTGGACGTTTCTAGATTATTATGATACCTAACTACACCAGCCTCTTTAAGCTTAGTAAAATCCTCTTCATCTAAAAGACCATGTGAAGCACATAGCTTAATCTCGCCTTCTTCACTCATTCTTTTATAGATTTTGGCCACATCCTCTACTTCCTTTTTAGAAAGCCTTTTACCTGAAGTTACAATAGAGTAACGTAGTACACCTTCTGCTTCATATAACTTGGCATCTTTTACAAAGATTTCTCCATCTAATAAAGGATATGTTTCTACCTGTGTATTGTAGTGCGCTGACTGAGCGCAGTACTTACAATTTTCCGAACAAGCACCACTTTTACCGTTGATAATAGAACATAAGTCAAATGTATTTCCGCATAATTGCTCTCTAATAGACTTTGCATAGTTTCTTAGCACTTCTACATCATAATCCATAAGCTTATAAGCTTCTTCCTTACTGATACTGTAGCCTTCTAATACTTGTTTATAAAGATTTTTTATCCACTCCATTTTCTCCTCTCCTTATGCTGTCAATCTATTTCTTCTAAGGGCAGGAATCATCTTAACCCCCATTATGGCCGTGATGATACATATTAAAATATCACCTGGTGCACAAGAAATAGCACCACCCCATACAGCTACCCATACACCCATTTCATTACCTATGTAGAAATTATAGATGATATACATATAAACAACACCTAATACATAAACCACTATGAGCCCTATAAGAGATGCTATAAATAAATTTTTAAAATTAATCTCTTTAAACTTCTCTACGCAAAGTCCAATGACATAAGCACCTAAGACAAAACCTATTAAATAACCAAAGGTTGGCTTAACAACATAATGTAAACCACCTCCTTCTGTGAAAACAGGTATACCTACTAGTCCTACAAGTACATAAATAAGCTGTGAAAGTGCCCCCACTTTGGAACCTAATAATACACCTGCTAATGCACAAAATAAAAATTGTAAAGTAAAAGGTACAAGTGGTGGTGGTAATGGAATTTTAATAAATGCTCCTATGGCTGTTAATGCTGCAAATAATCCACATAATGTAATAGTCCTTGTCCGACTCATTGATTTTGTATTTATCATAATTTTCTACCTCCTTATTTAAAAATAAGTTACCATACAAAAAAATATAAGTCAACTTTTATTTTTATAAAAGTTGACTTATATTTTTAATCTATACCTTTATTTAATCTGCAAGTTCGTAATTTTTACACCTGCACCACCATAAGCTGTATTATAAAGCTTTACTTCCGCGCCCATTTTTTTAGCAATCATTTGTACTGCATATAATCCTATACCAGCATGCTCCTTATTATTTCGCGATGTATCTTCTTGATAGAATAAACTTAGTCCATGTAATAATGTTTCCTCAGTAAAGCCACATCCACTGTCTTCTACTATAACGTCTACTCCCTTATCTCCCTCTACTATAGCAGTACTTATACTTCCTCCTACGGGTGTAAACCTTATGCTATTACTTATAAGGTTATCCATCATTTCTCTAAAAGCATGTCTGTCTAATGTATAACTTACTTTATTAAGTTTAAGATTCCACTCTAAATCTAATTTCTTTTCTCCTAATAAGAGTTTATAATCTTTTACCATCTTACTCAGCTCTTCTTGGAAATCTATTACTTCAGGTCTCATCTTATACTCTAATTGATGTAAATGATTAATTTCATGAATATCTTCTACTAACTTCATGAGCCGATCTATATTATGATCTATAGCCTCTATCTTCTTAATAACAATTTCATCTTGAACTGTATCCATAAGCATTTCTGTATAACCTTTTATAATGGTAACAGGGGTTCTCAAATCATGTGAGAGGGAACTGATTAGATTTTTACGTTCTTCTTCTTGCTTCCAGCTCACTTCTAAAGCTTCTTTAAGCGCTAAACGCATAGTTTCAAAACTACGTGTTAACTCACCTAGTTCATCATTACTGTCTGAATTTAAGCTAACATCTAGGTTATGTTCTTCTATTGCTTTAATGCCTTTACTAAGTTCCTGTAAGGGCCCCTCAATGGTCCGTAAGAACTTAGAAGCATAGATAAGGGTAAAAAATACTAAGTACACAAAAGGGGCAACGACTAAAATAAGATTCATATTTTGAGCAATCCAGTTAAGAGCCTTGCCCTCTGCACTATTAGACATGGTATAGGCGACTACCATACTTCCTTTTAGCCTTCCTGCTTCTACAATTGGAAAATATCTTATTACCTTAGGCCTTAGTATACCTATTACCTGTTTTTGCTCACTTAGTAGCCGCTTAGTATCCCACTCCATAATAGGAAGTTGTCTGTATAAATCATGGGCATAAATACGCTCTCCCTGTTCATCCCTTACCTCATATGCTAGAGCATCTCCTTCTACAGCATTCTTCATCTCTTGTTCAAATCCCACATTCAGTATTTCTCCCTTATACTCTAATATAGCATTTCTAATAAGCGGAATCTGTTTGTCATAATAATCGGCACCTCTTATAAGTCCCATATTAATCAAGCTGAACATACCCAAAAGGCTTAACCCACAAGCTACACCTGTCCACAGTAGCACTTTAAAAAGATAAGTAATAAACCTTGCCTTTATTCCCATCTGTATCCTATCCCCCATACTGTCTTAATGTACTCTTCAGTCTCTCCCGCTTCTTGCATCTTCTTCCTTATATTTTTAATATGCTCTGTAATGGTACGACTCTCCCCTTCTACGTCATATCCCCATAGCCGTTCATACATCTGCTCTTTAGAAAAAGTCTGCCCCTTATTCATAGCCAAAAAGCTTATAAGTTCAAATTCCTTCTTTGTAACATGAATATCCTGCCCCTTTATACTTACAGATTCACTCTTCAAATCAATCATACAGTTTTTATGATAAAGTATACTCTTTTTGCTGTCTGTACGCCTTTCTTCTCTTCTTAAATGGGAATCTATTCGTGCCTTTAATTCTTTCAATCTAAAGGGTTTAATTAGGTAGTCATCTCCACCTAACTCTAGCCCTCTTATAATATCTTGCTGGCCTACTTTAGCAGTTAGAAAAAGAATTGGACACTGCACTTTATCCCGTATTTGCAGACATAACTCATAGCCACTTACATCAGGCATCATCACATCTAGTAAAATAAGGTCTAGGTGCACATTCAGTTTCTCAATAGCTTCTGTAGCGTGATGGGCTGTATAAACTAAATAGCTCTGTCCTTCTAAATAGTCTTTCAGCATATCCGTTATTTCTTTTTCATCATCTACTACTAAAATGTTATACATAAGGGCCTCCTTTATCTTCTACATCAATCCTACTTTAATGATATAAATGATAATCAAATGAAGTGGATAAAAAGCATAGAATAAAATTTTTAAGTTCTTTCCTTTCTCTCCATTATAAAATCTTATAAGAATAAGGGCTAGTAAGCTACACATATTCTGAGCAAAATCAAATAGGATAGGTCCATAATAGTTTGGTCCTGTAATAACTTCTATAATTTCACTTGCTGTCATAATACCCATAGCCCATGTTCCTACAATAGCATAAATCTGATACATAGAATGATAAATGACAGTAAGTATACTCACACTTATAGCCATCTTCTTAAATTCATTGTGATATTTATAGAAGAAGAATATCATAAGTACACCATAAATATCTCCATCTGTCATAAAAAGTACACCGCAAAGTGCTCCCAATATTACAATTATACATTTTCCTTTGAAGTGAGCCTTATCATAAAGCCAAATGGTTACAAGCCCTATAACCAGATTAAATAGAGTATTGAGCCCACTAAAACCTTCACCAAAGGCTAACCTAAATGTCATTACAAATGGTATTTGTGAAATAAGTGCAATACCTAATAAACGAAGCAAATAGTTACGTCTACTATGCGTTTTAAGAAACCCCTCTGTTATAAAGTAACAAAAGATAGGAAATGTAATACGTCCTATAAAATGAAAAAGTGCTATATCCGGAAATAGTACCCAGCCTATATGGTCTAATACCATCCCTATAATCCCAATAAGTTTTAATACATTTGCATTCATTCATGCTTACCTCTTTTCTTTTTAATCTAAAAAGATTTTAAAAGGTAATTATCAAAAATTTATCAAGAAAATTTGTCTATTTTATATTATAATTTAATTTATATTTCTTTATTTTATATATAATAAAAGGAGTTTTTCATGACAACAAATATTTTTGTAAGCACCAATCCAAACAAACTTCACTCACCAGACCTTGCTGGAAATCCTGAGCATATGGGAAATCTACAAGGATGTCGTATTCCTTCTCTTCTTATGGCTCATTCTCATGATGAATCTACACCTCATACGCTTCTTGCTATTGCTGATATTGGTAATGATAGCGCTGACTGGGGGAAAGTAGATATTGGCCTAAGACGTAGCTTTGATAACGGTAAAACTTGGACAAGTCCTGTACAAACCATTTTGTCTTTACCTGCCCATCATGCTCCCCAAGAATTTCATGACTGGCATTCTGCTTTTTATATTGATGCTGTTACCACGCAGGCTAAAAATGGAGAGCTTGTTATGCTTGTTGATATGTGGCCAGAATGCAAAGGGTTACATGCATCCTCTTATTTAGAGGAAGGCACAGGCTATAAGTTAATTGATGGCACTTACTATCAAGTACTTTATTCTGGAGACTCTAAAGTAACAGATGAGTCTATAGAATCTTTTGGCGATGCCTATACCATTCGTGAGGATGGATGGATTTATGATGCAAAAAACCAGAAAACTCGTTACTACATACCTCAGCATCATCATGCTGACCATCGCTATATCACTATGGGAGATATGTACTATGCAGTAGGAGAAGGTGACTATATCCATAAATGTCCACCGTTAGTTCCACTAGACCCTTCTTCAGATCCTACAACTCCTCATGATATTTATGTAGGCAATATTTATTTAAACTACCATAAACCTCATTTTGACCCAGAGCATCCTGTTTTTGTTCAAAAACGTCATATCACTGTGCCTGATTCTCTTTATGAGACTTATGAAACAGACCCAGCTCCACTTAGAGCCGCTGTAACCTCTTACCTTTGGGTAACCCGTAGTACTGATTTAGGTGCTACCTGGTCACAACCTTATGATATTACCCCACAAGTTAAAGTCGATTCGGATGGTGCTTTTTTAGGTACAGGCCCTGGTACTGGCCTTACCCTTAAGCATCAATCTAATCCAACTAGAAATGGCAGAATCATTATGCCTGTTTATGCACTCGATAAGGCTGCAGCTATTTATAGTGATGATAACGGCTATACTTGGCATAGATCGGATACCAATGGCAACAGATATATGAATAATATTGATGAATGCCAACTCATTGAGCTGTTGAATGGAGACATTATTTCATTTGGTAGACAGTATACAAAAGGTAAAACACCTATTTCTATTAGCCATGATGGCGGAGAAACTTGGAGTGAGCAACAAACCACAGACCTTATCTCTGTTCGCTGCCAAAAGTCAGTCATTACTTATCCAGTAGATACCTTCCCTTATCCGGAGCAAATGCAACAAGGGAAACAATATGTACTTTCCTCCCATCCAACAGGTAATGCCCCTCTTGATGCCTCTAGAACGAATGGTGTAATCTCCTTAGGAGAAGTACAAGAAGATGGCACTATACACTGGATTAGAGAACGCTCTCTTAACTTCTCTCCTAACCCTTATGAAAATGTTAAAGGGTATGAAAGATTCTTTGGCTACTCTAGCCTAGCTGTTCTAGAAAATGGTCATATTGGCATCCTCTATGAGCCACAACCTAATAATTGTATTGTCTTTACTTCTTTTGATCTAAATTGGCTATTTGAAGCATAATTAAAAAGCCAACCTAAAACTATTCCCATCCTTAATGGAAGGTATCATTTTAGGTTGGCTTTGGTTACTTTATAAATGTCTTCTCCACCACCAATAGGCTATGAAGATTGCAATAATGATAATAAATGTAATAAGTATAGCTGGTGAACCATGTCTTATAGCAGGCATTCCATAATACCAACTATTAAAGAATCCCCCTGTAAAGAATGGGTTAGGTCTATACGTATTCCCTGATTGTGTGTATGTGTTATCCTGCGGTTTAGAAGTACTAAAAGATCCTGAGTTCACCTTATTTGAATTTGAAGATTTTGACTCAGTACTTTCTGTTTTACTACTAAAAGATCCTGAGTTTACCTTGTTTGAATTCTTATTAGAAACAACCCCACTATCTTTTATCGTGCTAGATTTTGGCGCAGTACTTGACTTAGATGAGGACTTCGTTGAAAAAGAACCTGAGCTTACTTTATTTGAACTACGTTTAGTTGTTGAAGATCTTGTAGAAGATGACTTGCTTCTAGATGATCTAGTAGAACCGGATTTCGGTTTTGCTTGGACCGTATACACTTGACCCAGCCCTACGTTAATAATAATACAGCTTATAAAAACCCAAAGAAATCTTTTTAAAAATATCCTTTTTTTATTCATAGCAATCAAATCCTACAAAAATATCATAAACTTTATCTAACAACTCTTCATCAATGGATAAATAGTCTACTGACCCATTTGTGTATTTACAATATTCTAGAATATGTTGATTTTCCTTATTATTTCGTTCTACTAAATAAATGTAGTGCTTATTAGAAAAGTCATCTGTTAATAATCCTACTACTTCAAAATGGACATCTCTGTGTTCATCATTTGAGTAAAGTGTAATAGGTGCCATTCCAGTTGTTACATAGTAGCGCTCTTTATCACAACCTACTACTTTTGAGTTGTAACTACAATAATGACAAGATTTGAATTTACATTCATTCACACAAGACCCACATTTACAAGTATGACAAAGTTTAAGCTTATTTAAATCATCTATAATACCAGACTTAAACTTTAAAGCATCCTTTTTATACTGCTCATCACTTTTTAAGAAGTCTAAAGGTCCCTTACCATCTGCTAGACGGTCTGCTTCATCTAACTTCTCAAGGTAGTCTTTAATAAGATGAACTTTTCGCTTAAAAAAACGTTTGTCTACTTCCTCTTGTGATAAAAAATTTTCTATCTCTTCTATATTCATAATTAAATCAATATATGCCTGACTATATGCCGCACGCTCAGCATCTGTAAAATCTTTAATTTTATTCATCTGCTAAATCCCCTTTAATTAGGTTATCTATATTTATTAAGTTCGTCTTGAATAGAGGCATCTTTATTATCTGATAAGTATTCACTTAGTTCTGCATCTACATCAGGGCGTTTAAATTCTTCCAGACCTTGAGCATAGCTTTCAGCTTCCATTACTTTTTGCTCAATATCCGATAAAGAAATGTGACTTTCTTTGTTCACTTCAGTTAAAATTTCATTCACTTTACTTTGTGCCTTAGCTGTAGCGTATCTGGCAGATAACTCTGATTTCTTAGTCTTAAGTTCTTTAACTTCTTTTTCAAGTGCTGCTACATTAGTCTTTACTTTATCTGCTGTTGTCTGTAAAGTTTTAATAGTTGTCTCTAAACTTGCTACTTCTTGATCAAATTCTTTTTTCTTTAATAAGAAAGTTGTAGCTTTTTCTTCATCTCCTGCCGCAAGTGCCTTGCGGATACCTTCTTCATATTGTTTAATTTTTTCTTGAATTGTCCTTACTTCAGTTTTCTTTTGAGAAATTGAACCAATGAAAGATGCACTTTCAAGTTTTGCTTTATTGATTGCCTCTTCACGTTTTCTAATGGCTAAGTCAATTTGTTCAATAGGATCTTCTATTTTATCTAAAGCTTTATTGGCTTTACCACTAATAATGTTACCAAGTCTACTAAAAAAACTCATATCTATCCACTCCTTAATTTTGAACTCTAATTTTACCCTCAGTTTTTTAATATTCTGTAGATATATGAATATATACTACCATGTAATAACTGAGTATTCTATAGTAAAACTATGAACAAATTTTAAAGAGTGTAAAAATAAAAGCCAATCTAATCCTTATTCATATTTTAAGCAGCTGATAAGTTTAGACCGGCTTTTATTATATTTGTAAACCTATCCGTTTGGATTAGGTTTAGGAAAATCATAATCATCCTTTAATACACGTTTGGCATTAACAATGAAAACTTCTTTACTACACCTTGCATAAGCTTCTTCTAATTTTTCTGCTTCTGTCTTAATAGGACCAAATAAGTCTATCTGGTCAACTGGCTCACAAAATTCTTCTTTCATACGCTGCTCCATATGAGCATGGGTTTCTAGCGTCCCATCATGCAAAATATGGCGTACTTCATAACCCATTTCAGCAAATTTTCTTGCTACAAGTGTACTTCTATGACAATCTGTTGGGTCCTTTTCTGCGCACATAAAAGCAATGGTATACCCTTTTTCTAGTCCATTTTCTATTCGCTTAATACCCTCTAAAAAAGCCTCTGTCTTAGCCAGTTTAGTAAAATCTAAGTAGCCTTCCTTTGTATTAAGTTCTATTTGATCTTTTATAATCCCAAAAGACTGATACATATGAATATAAGCTATGCCTCTTTGTTTTAAGTATAGCTGCAAAATTTCCTTATTAAATTGAGGATGAAAACCTGAATAGGCCATAGTCCTTACATCGACTACGCAGTTAATATTATATTTCAGTAAAAGTTCCAGGAAACTTTCCTGTGTGTGATGTGCATAGCCAATAGTGTAGAGAATACGATTAGTCATAGGTTTTCTCCTTTCTTAATTTTTACTTCTATTACTCCTGTAAATTGTAGTATGAGTCTGCATACTCTAGGCTATTCCTTTTATACTTTATTATTTTATAAATTTATGGATAGCCTTAATCACCTTCATATCATTATTTTCTACTGCATCCATTACGCAATGATGAATATGCTCTTGTAAAATAAGCTTCCCACATTATTAAGCGCTGATTTCACCACTGCAATTTGAGTTAAAATTTCCTATATAAAGGCCTTCTTCCCCCACTCTCTTATATGTAAACATTTATTTCTTTTTAGCATGGATAATCAGCATCATAGGACGTCTTAATTCATCTTGCATTTCTTTATTATCTTTGAGTAAAGATGGTTCAGGCTGTGGCTCTACTACCTTCATAATTTCAAAACCTGCTCCTATTAGGTCATTAATATAAGTTGTTACTGTTCTATGATACTTGACCATTTCTGCTCCTAAAAACTGTGCCTTACGGGCTCCCTCATAAAAATAATGGTCTACGGGCCAGTGCATACGATTTCCTTCCTCATCATAAGTCCAATCTTGTGGACCATTAGCAGTAAATACTGGATGTTCTACTGAGAAGATAAACTCTCCCCCTTCCCTCAAGCACTTATTGACTTTCTCACATACCTTACTAAAAGTCTCGATATAATGAAATGCTAAAGAGCTTATAACCACATCAAACGTCTTCTCAGCATAATCTATCTCTTCAATAGGCTGCTTAATATATTGAATGATTGTTGACTTTGTCATAGCCTTTGCTTGATTTAGCATGTTTTCTGACAAGTCTATCCCTATAACAGATTCAGCTCCGTGCTCTTGTGCATATCTACAATGCCACCCAAACCCACAACCTAGGTCTAAAACATGCTTACCTCTAAAATCTGGAAACATCTTTTTTAGCTCATGCCATTCACCAGCACCTTCTAAACCTTTCACTGAACGTGCCATCTGCTTATACGCATTAAAAAAGTTTATATCATCATATTTATTCTCTTTCATCTTAAATATCTACCTTACTATATTTATATAACTTAATATAATTTTATCACACTTATACAAAAAAGCCTTACAACCCCAAGAAACTAAAATGCCCCTACCTACTGAGCAGGAAGCATTTTAAATCTCGTTTTTGTAAGACTTTTTTCTATAGACCGCAGTCTATTTCAATTTCAACATTATAAACTTCATTTTCAAATAAACTATTTAAGAACTCCGCCATAAAGTACTTCTTGCTCATTTTTTTTAGTTTATTTCTATCTGTAATCTGACACTGATTTAAAAGCACTTTTGCTTCACTGATACAACTATTCATAATACCTTGAATTTCTCTCTTTTTCTGTTCTGCCTCTGCACTTCTATTACCACTATAAAGAAACTCTCTCAAATGGATAATAGCATCCCTAAAAGTCTCATTTAAGGCCTCTACTTTTGCAAGAGCTTCCTCATCTGTTATAGCGCCTTTAAGACTTAATTGTACTGGATTTATATAGAGTCTATCTTCAACAAGCATACAAACTGTATCTTCTTTAGCTAACTCCATTACTTTACCTAATTCTGTTAATGCATAGCTTTGCCCATTTAGTTGATATTGCGTTTCAAAGGCTTCTTTAGTTATTTTTTGTATTGTTAATTGATTCATATTCTAATTTCTCCTATGTTGCAGACACTTTAATCATGCCCTCTTTCTTCTATTACTTTTTTATTATAACATAATGAGTCTTATAGAGACATATATGCTTTTATTCGATTTATATTCTAAAGTACACAAAGACCTAGCCCTTTACGCTCTAGGTTTTTTATTTGCATGATAAGTCATTAAAATCGTCTGTGCTCCCCAAATAATTCCAATTGGCAAATAAATAGCAGGACTAATTTCAAATACTCTACTTAATAGATAACAAGCGATAAATAGGAATACATACAGCGGTATCATAGCTGAAAGTGTATTAAAGCTTGCTTTTCCTGTTTTATACTTTTCACATTCATCTAACCTGTCAAAGTAATGCTCATGGAATTTCGGATCTAAAGGATCTGCATTTAGTTCTGGTCTTACCTTCTTAACCAAAGAGATATGTCCAACCTCTCCTAAAAAAGCTATACATACGTTAAGCATAAAAAGCATTGAAGCAGGTATTGTAAGTTCAAATAAATTGACACCTAATGCTGTAAAGTTGATCACCGCACATAGAGTGCAACACATTAAGGTTATACCCATTACTTTTTCATATTTTTCATAAAATGAGCCTTCTTCCTCACAGTATCCATCTTTTTTAAGCTGCATGCTAAAGTAAAAATATCCTCCTATACCTGCAATCCCTGTAATAAGTGCAACTATAAATAAGCTAGGCGCTAAAGCTTCTAACACATTTACAATATTATGTAAGTTATCAGCTGATTCCATTCTACTGATTAAACTCCCTACTATCGCTCCTATAAAACCACAAATGATAAAAATTGAAATACCTTTTTTCCAGTTATAACTTTTCATTTCCGTCCTCCTCTAACCAAAATAATTCTTCTATTGATTTATTAAATATCTGAGCAAGCTTAATGACTAATACAATAGAAGGATGATAATCTCCACGTTCAATGCTACTGATAGTCTGCCTTGAAACACCACATCTCTTACCTAATTCTGTCTGACTTATAGCCAGTTCTTCTCTTGCCTGTTTCACATGATTATAAAGTGGCATCTAACTCACCTCCTGTTTGACAAGTAAAGTTGTCATATCCCAAATATAATTCATGACAACTTTACTTGTCAATGACAAATTTACTTGTCATTAATAAAATCTATATTTTCCTTTAAATCCTTATATTATAAATTTCATCTTTGACACTCCCTTACATCTCTGTTTATAATTATGTAAACAGCAAAGGAGATTGATATGACGAAAAATAAACACCGAAAATATAAATTCATTATCCCTATTTTATTACTTATCCCTATTATCTATATCATGAGCGTATACAATCAAGTAAAAGCATACGATACTGTGCTAGCTCATAATATATGGGTTAATCATTTTGACATAGGTGGCATGACCCCAGAAGAAGCTAGCGAATATCTGAGCCAAAACCTTATATCCACGCTTGATAGCAAAACTATTACACTTACTACTGAAAATACCACTTCTACAGTAGATATTACATACAAAGAATTAGGTGTAACCTATAACCTAGATGAAATTTTATCTGAGGCTATACAAATTGGACACGAAGGTAACCTTTTTGAGCGCTATAAATCACTTAAGAATCCATCGGTTGAACCGCTCCATTTTACACTTGCTCCAAATCTAGACTCTTCCAATTTACAAGAACGCGTAGAATCTTATCTTGAGCCCTTCTACAAAGCTCCAGTTAATGCGGAGATTAAGAAACACCCAAGAAGCTTTGAGATTACCCCTGAAGTACCGGGCTATAAAGCCGATCTTGACTTTGCAGTGACTCAAATTCAAGAACTAATAGCACAAAGTGAAGAAGGCACCATATACCTTCCACTTATTACATTAGAACCAGAATATACTTCAGATATTCTCCAAGATTATAAAACACCTCTTGCTAGTTTCTACACGACCTTTACAGCAGATAGTCCTGATCGCAATACGAATATTACACTTGCAGCCCAGAAGATTAATACAACCCTCCAGCCAGGGGAAAAGTTTATGTTTTCTAAGCAATTAGAACCTATTACTATTGATGCAGGCTATAAAAATGCCAAAGTTATTACAGGTGGTGAATTTGTAGATGGCATTGGTGGGGGGATCTGCCAAGTATCTTCAACCCTTTATAATGCAGTCATCATGACAGATCTAGATATATACATGCGCCGCAATCATTCTCTACCAGTATCCTATACACCACTAGGCCGAGATGCAACCTATGCTACAAATAGTGTGGATTTCCAATTTATTAACAACTCTGGTTATCCTCTCTATGTAGAAAGCTATATTGAAGATAATAAAGTCTTCGTTAACCTGTATGGTCACAAAGACTTTAAGCCGGATTATACAGCTCAATTTGAATCAGAACTTGTCGAGACATTAGAAGCACCAGAGCCACTCTATAAAGATGATCCTACTTTGCCACCGGGCAAAGAAATCATCAAATCTCATGCTAAAGAAGGACACAAAATAGTACTTTACAAACTTTACTATAAAAATGGTGAACTTATTAAGAAAGAAAAAATTAATACGAGTACCTATAAACCTCAACGCGCAGTTATTCTTCGTGGTCCACAACCGCAGAGTTCTGAAGCGAGTTCTATAGCAGCTGATTCTAAACCTCAATAGAAAACTTTACATAGTAATGAATTTAACTAAATAAAATAATAAACCCACAAAAGGACACTTTATAACAATGCATTCTTCTGTGGGTTTCACTTCTTATATAAATACTGATTTACTTCACCTTTATGACCTAGGGGCTTAAATATTGATATTCTTGTACTCTTCTATATTCTTCTAAATAAATAGGAGCTTTATTAATCTCATAATAGGCACCTATATTGCGTAAATAGATTTTTATAATAGCTTGCATCTGATCAGGTTTTAAATCTTCAAACTGTAGCCCAACCTGATCTTGTTGTATTCTAACTACTTTACCTTTTAAGATGACTTTTCTTCCTTCATCTATTAGCTTAATATGCATCTCTTTTCCCAATTTCATTCTATGAGCTAAGGGACATTGTATGCCTATCCCTCTCTCCGATAAATCCTTTAAATAGCCTCTATAAGTGTACTTTCCGTTTCTGAGTTCTATCACCAAATCTTCTTTTATCTTAATGCGTTCTACACTTCGATAAATAGGTTTTTGATAAGCTACATAAATACTTACAACTGCTCCTATCAAATTATACATACTCCAAATAACATTAATGCTATAAGCTCCAAATGCTATCTTCCCTTGCAATACAGCATATGTACCAAGTCCCCAACCTACTAATGTTAAGATGGTAATAATAATATGTGGTAGACTTGTTTTAAATTGAAAATAGGCTTTTTCATTTACAACATCCTTAGGTGTTACATTAAATTTAGTATTTAAAGCAAACAGCTCTCTTATCACTGAAAAACTTATATGTGGTGCCATAGCTACTTCATAGAAATGCGACCATTGTAAACTTCTTGTATGCGGTGATAGTGTCTTGAAAATAAGCCATTGTCCAATTAGAAATGGAATAAAATAACCTAATATTTCCTGTGTCGAACTTTCAATAATAAGAGTATGAGTGATTAAATACATAATAGGTGCTAAGATATAAATCATTTTCTGAATGCTCGAACCCCAGTACAATACACCGTCTATATAAGCAATACGCTGTGGCCAAGTTAAACCTTTTGTAAAAATAGGATTGAAGTGTTTTATAACTTGTAAGTTACCTCTACACCATCTATCCCTCTGCATAACTAGATCGGAATAAGTTGTTACGCTTAACCCAAGTACGAGTACCTCGTTAATAAATACACTTTGATAACCTTTGGATTGCAAAAACATACCTACAGCCATATCCTCTGTAATAGAGCAAGTTGGGTATCCTCCAATTCCATCAACACAACTCCTTCTAAAAACAGCATTGGTACCTACATGTAATACTGCATTAATAGCTGCCCTAGCCTCTTGTACATCTCGCATGAAAAAGTCCTGCTCATTAGGTATATCTTTTTTTAAGTTATACTGATACATATCCTGGTTATAGTAGAACTGCGGTGTCTGAACAAAGGCAACTTCTTCCTCTATAAAGTAGCCTACCGTCTTTTCTAGAAATTTTTCTGTTGGCAGCATATCGGCATCTAAAACAGCGAATAAGTCTCCACCTATATACTTTAGAGCATTATTAATGTTACCAGCCTTTGCACCTTCATTTCCTATCCTTGTTATGTACCCTACTCCATAAGTCTGGCACAACGTCTGTAACTCTTTTCTTTTTCCATCATCACACACATAGATTTTCATCTTATGCTCTGGATAATGCATATTTAAACTTGCTACAATAGTCTTCTCTACAAGTTTAATAGGTTCATTATAAGTACAAATAAGTACATCTACACTAGGAATTTGATTTCTATTAAATCCATCTAACGTTTTTTTAGGAAGCCTATAGGTCCTTGAAAACAAATATTGAAAAATAAGAAATTGAGTTAATCCTAATAGTTCAGCTACCATCAATATAATACCTGCCCCAAACGATGTCAAAGAACTTGTAGGAATAACTGTAAAACGCCACATAATATAGATAATAACTATTGCAGTATTGGTAAAAAGAAAAACTCTACGATACTTTATCCATTTTTTCGAAAGAATAAAAGTGCTTAAAATACATAGCATAGCAAAACAAAAATACATATTTTCCCTCCCTTCTATCCTTCCATAATAATACATTATTCCATATCAAACCATACTTAATAGTAATTCTTTCCTATGTTTATTTATTTGTTTTTATTTATTTGAAGATAATTAAACTTCTTGAATAAGTCTAATAAAATGGCCTAGTCCTATGCGGTCAATAAAGAAACCTAATTTCTCTCCTGGATCTGCTTTTTCTTTATATACTTTTATTAATTTATCAACATACTCTAAGGCTTCTTTTTCAGTAAGACCTGTAACTAAAGTATCTGCCATTCTAGGATGATATCCTGCTGATCCCCCTGCTATAATCTTATAGCCTTCCTTATCTCCTATAACCCCAATATCTTTACTATAGACACTCCCACATGCATTTAGGCATCCTGCTACCCCAATCTTAGTCCTGCAAGGCATCTCTTCCCACTGGTATTTTCTAGAAAGCTTCATTCCAATGCTTATTGAATTAACTTTTGAGCGCTTACAAAAAGCCGCTGGACACATTTCTACATTTTTAATAGAATTCTGCTCTCGTACAGCAGGCTCCATTCCAAGTTCTTCCCATATATACGGTATATCTTCTGCTTGTAAGTTCGTAATTAGGATGCGCTGTCCTGATGTAAGTTTTAGTACACCTTTATATTTTTTAGTGACTTCACCTATTCTAATTAACTGATCAGGTGTAATAAAACCTCCTGGAATATGTGGTGTTATGGCATAAGTACGTTTGCCATCTCTTATTTTTTGTAAATTTGCCATATTATCTTCCTCAAATCTATTTTTTATTTTTATTATAATTCATATTCTAGTATGAATAAAAGTCCTACAGTCTTAGTATCAAAACTGTAGGACTTTTTAATTTACCTAATCTACTATCTCATTATAATATAAGCCATATAAATAACATAACTTCCTACAAGAAGACCACCTTCAACACGGGTAATCTTTTTATTAATTGCAAAGAAGTAAGTAGCGATAGTTACAATAATCATAATTAGAATATCCGTAAAAATTGGACCTGCCATCTCAATTGGATTAATTACTGAAGATACTCCTAGGATAAGAAATACATTAAAAATACATGAACCAATAACATTACCTAATGCAATATCACTTTCACCTTTTCTAGCAGCCACAATAGAAGTTACAAGTTCTGGAAGTGATGTACCAATGGCAATAATTGTAAGACCAACAAGTGTTTCACTCATCCCCCATGCACGTGCAATGCTTGAAGCACTATTTACTACCATATCTCCACCAATTACAATACCAACGATACCACCTATTGCAAATAAAATACTCTTACCAAGTGGCATACCTTCTATTTCTTCTTCCTCACCATTAGCTCTAGCTTTTAATGCTACTTCAATTAAGTAGTACATAAAAATGCCGAAGAATAATAAAAGCATAATCCCATCTATACGAGATAACATATTAACATTCCCACTATCAAGGGCTATGTCTTGAACCATAATAAAGAGTGCTACACCTGATAACAGTGTAAATGGAAATTCTTTAACAAGTACAGACTTTTTAACAGCTAAGGGATAAATTATAGCAGCGGAACCGACTACCATAAGTAAGTTGAAGATATTTGAACCTACTACATTTCCTACAGCAATACCATTTTGTCCTTTCATAGCAGAACTTACACTTACAGCAAGCTCTGGTGCACTTGTGCCAAATGCAACAATTGTCAGACCAATGATAAGTGCTGGTACTTTAAGTGCCTTAGCAATGGATGATGCGCCATCTACAAAGAAGTCGGCACCTTTAATAAGTAAGACAAAACCAATTAATAACAAAATATAATCCATATTCATTTCCTCCCTTTATTTTTTGAAGTCAATAGCACATAAAAAACCTTCAGAATAAAAGGGGGATTCTAATATTCCCCCTTATTATTCTGAAGGTCTTGCATCAAGATAAATCTTGTTAATTAACCGAGTGCCCCTAGCACCGTCATGACGATTAATTATCACAAATTGTGTAGCTACTCCCCTTCAAAAGGTATTTTGTGCTTGTCTACGGTTTATTATACCATAAATTTGTAATTACACAATCTTAACATGATCGTTTAAATTATATTTACTTAATAGCGTTTGCGATATCTTCCATCATTATACGTGTTGCTGTTAAACCGCCACCTGATAAGTACCATGGCTGTTGGCTAAGGTATACAATGTTACCATTTTTGTATGCATCTGTTGTTTTAACTAACTCGTTTTCTAAAATTTCTTTTGCTGGTACTGCATCTCCCATCATAGAGCCTCTATCTAAAACGAATATGAACTGTGGATTTTTCTCTACAATGTATTCAAATGATACACTTTGACCATGTGTTGTTTCTTCTAATGTTTCATCAATATTTGTGAAACCTAAGTCATTGATAAATGAGAAACGTGAGTTATTACCATAAGCACTTACTGAACCATCATTAATAAGTGTAATTAAAGCATTATAGCCTTCTGCTTCCACTTTTTCTTTAATAGCTTGTATTTCTTTTTCAATTTCCGCTACCTGAGTATTTACTTGTTCTTCTACACCAAACATTTCTCCAAGAAGAGCCATATTTGATTTAAATGATGCTGTATAGTCATTGTTGTCAATTGCCATTGAAATAGTTGGAGCGATTTCTGTAAATTTATCATACATATCTGCTTGTCTTCCGCCAATGATGATAAGGTCTGGCTTAGTACCATAGATTTTTTCGAAGTCTGGTTCTTTTACTGAACCTACATCTACTAAATCATCACGATCTAGTGTTTCAAGATAACCTGTTAAACTTGATTTTGGAGCTGCTACAACTCTATCAGCTAAACCTAATTCTTGCATAGCATCTAATACACCAAGTTCAAATACAACTACTTTAGATGGATTTTTCGGTACAACTGTTTCACCAAGTGTGTGTGTTACAGTCATTGTTTCATTTTCTACTACTTCTTCTGTAGCTTCTGGTTTTGACATCCCTTTAAAGATAAATATACCTGCAATCAGTACAAGAATGATTGCACCAATAATCATACCTACTTTTTTATTCATGATTTTCTCTCCCTTTACTTTCTATTTTAATTTTCTTTTAGTAATATACACAAATATTTTGGTTATTTAAGCGATGAATGCAAAATGGCATTTCATAAATTTCTTCTAAGACTTCTTTTTTAATAATTTCCTTTGTTGGTCCTGCTTTAGCTACCTTACCATTTTTAAAAGCAATAATATGATCTGAGTAGCAAGAAGCAAAGTTAATATCATGCATAACAATAATAACTGTTTTGCCAAGCTCTTCTGAGAGCTTACGGATAACCTGCATCATCTTCACAGAGTGATGCATATCTAGATTATTAAGTGGCTCATCAAGAAGTACATATTCTGTATCTTGAGCAATAACCATGGCTATGTACGCACGTTGTCTTTGACCACCACTTAGCTCATCTAAGTATTTATCTTGCATATCTGTAAGCTCCATATAATCAATAGCTTCCTGGATATGCTTTTCATCTTCTGGTGTTAAACGGCCTTGTGAATGTGGAAAACGACCAAATCCTACAAGCTCTTTAATTGTAAGCTTAAGTGACATATGGTTAGACTGCTTTAAGATAGCAAGCTTCTTTGCTAGCTCATTACTTTTCCACTCTTCTAATTTCTTACCTTCTAGTGTAACTTCACCAGAGTCTCTTTGGACCAATCTTGTAATCATACCAAGTACTGTACTTTTACCTGCTCCATTAGGCCCTATAAAAGAAGTTACTTTTCCTTTTGGAATTTCTAAAGATACGTCTTCTACAACATTTTTATTTCCATATTTCTTAAATAGATTTGTAATCTTCATTATTGTCTACTCTCCTTTAAGAGCAAGTAAATAAAGTAAACGCCACCAATAAGGTTTACAACTACACTAAGCGTTGTACTAAAGTTAAGTACTTGTTCTACAATAAGCTGTCCGTATATTAAAGTCAGTCCGCCTAGTAAAATAGCTGCTGAAATTAAATACGTATGTTTGTACGTTTTTAAAATTTGTCGTGATAAGTTTACAACTAATAAACCTAAGAATGTGATTGGTCCAACTAATGCTGTTGAAATAGATACAAGAATGGTTACAACAATAATAAGCTTTTTCACGACCCTATCATAATCTACACCTAAGTTAATAGCATGGTCACGACCAAGTGCAATAACATCGAGTACAGTAAGCTCATCCCATACAAAAGGTATAATAAGTAAGATAAGGATAACTGCTAAAATTAAAATACTCGTATTAATATTATTGAAACTTGCAAATAAGTTATTTTGCAGTGCTAAAAATTCATTTGGATCAATAACCCTTTGCATAAAGGATGATAAGCTTGAGAATAATGTTCCAAAAATCATCCCTACAAGAAGTAGGAAAACAATATCCCCTTTTCCCCTTTCAAAGAGCACCTTATAAAGCGCTACTGAACACACAACCATAATACCAAGCGCAATGATAAAGTTATAATTCTGGTTAGTAATCAGTGGGCTAGTACTTCCTAGTACAAACACAATAAACGTCTGAACTAAAACATATAAAGAATCTAATCCTAACACACTTGGTGTTAATATGTGGTTATTTGTAATAGTTTGAAAAATAACAGATGAACTTCCTATACAAAAAGCTGTAAGGAGCATTGCAAAAATCTTAGGGATACGGTTTCCCATAGCATAATCTATATAACTCCACTCTACCCCTACAAATAAGAATAAAATTATTCCTACTGCAAGTAAGGCTGTAAGTAAGGCCAGACGGCGTTTATTTTGCATGTTTTTCCCTCCTTAAAATGAGATATAAAAAGATGATACTTCCTACTACACCTACAGTAAGACCAATTGAAATCTCATAAGGGAAGATGACAATACGTCCAAATATATCACATGCTAGAAGGAATACAGACCCAATAAGTGCTGTATCAATAAGTGTTCCTTTAATACGATCACCTTTATAAAGGGAAACGATATTCGGTACAATCAGCCCAATAAATGGAATACTTCCAACTGTAATAACCACACTTACAGTAACTAGTGCTACAACTGCTAGACCCATATAAAGGATACGATTGTAATTGATACCGAGGTTTGTCGCAAAATCCTCACCCATCCCTGCAATGTTAAAATGATTTGCATAAATAAATGCAATCACTACAAGAGGAATACAAAGATAAAGCATTTCATAATTTCCTTTTAAAATCATAGAAAAATCCCCTTGCATCCAAGCACTTACATTTTGCATAATGTCATACTTATAAGCGATAAAAGTTGTAATAGAACCTATAATATTTCCAAACATAATCCCTACAAGTGGTACAAATACAACGTTCTTAAAGGTAATTTTTCGGATAACCATCATAAAGGCCATAGTTCCTGCTAGTGCAAAGATAAAGGCAACACTTGTTTTAAGCATAATACTTGCTCCTGGGAATAAAACCATCCCAATTACAACACCAAGCTGTGCAGCATCTATTGTGGCACCTGTCGTTGGGGATACGAATTTATTACGGCTAAGCTGCTGCATAATAAGTCCGCTAATACTCATCCCTATCCCCGCCATCAGTAAGCTGATAAGACGTGGCATACGACTAATCATGAAAAGTTCTATTGCAGCTTCATTGCCTGAAAGTATATCCATTACTGTTATCTCCTTAGCCCCAATAAAGAGGGACATAACAGATAAGATAATCATAAGTATAATAAGTAATAGTCGTTTCATCTGCTCTCTCCATATATGTATGTTGATTAATTTTAATGATAATTCTTTTCACTTACAGAGTATACATGTAAATGATAATCACTGTCAATATGTTTTTTTAATAATAATTATCACTTTTATTAAAACACCACTTAGTAGCTTTACTTTTTAAACAAAACAAAGCACCTTGCAAAACTTATTTAAGTTTTGCAAGGTGCTTCTTATTGACCAACTACTATAAATCTTTATACTTTATATAGATCATACGCTATCTTTAGCCTAAGGCTTTATTTTTTTCATAAATAAGGACTAAACCTTTTAGTGTGAGTAAACCATCATATTCATCAATGACCTGTGTCCCATCTTGAATAATTTTAGCTAATCCCCCTGTTGCAATAATTTTCATATGAGGAGCATTCATCTCTTCTTTTACTTTATTTACAATATACTCAACTTGTCCAATATATCCATATACAAGCCCTGCTTGCATACTCGAAATTGTATTCTTGCAATCTAATATACTTTTGGGTCTCTTAATCTCCATATGTGGCAATTGAGCAGCTCTTTGCCACATCGCATCTGCGCTAATTCTAATTCCTGGTGTAATTAAACCACCAATAAACTCACCTTTTTCATTGACAATATCATAAGTTGTAGATGTACCAAAATCAATCGTCATACAAGGTCCTCCATGTAACTCATAGGCAGCTACACAATTTACAATACGGTCTGCACCTACTAATTTAGGATTATCTGTTCTTACTGATAAGCCTGTCTTAATCCCAGGTCCTACTATAAAGGGCTTCTTATTTAAATATTTTTTTATACTATTTGTAATGGAGTGCATAATATTAGGCACTACAGAAGAAATAATTACATCTTTTATATCCTTAACATTAATCCCCTTATTTCTTAACATTTCTACCATGGTAATACCATATTCATCTGATGTTCGCGGGATTTGTGTTGTCATTCTAAAACTGACTACTAACTCCATATCTTTCATTACACCCATCACAACATTTGTATTACCTATATCTATTGTCAATAACATTATTCTACCTCACTTAAATAAGTCTTAACTTGGTCAAGTATAATATCCCCTAACTCATTTTTCGTCATCTGTGGATATTCTATTATTTCTCCATTAGATTTAATAATTGTAGCAATATTTGTATCACCTTTAAAACCTGCTCCAGATTGAGCAATGTTATTAGCTACTATAAAATCTAGGTTTTTGTTTTGTATTTTATTTTTAGCATATTCCACCACATGCTCCGTCTCTGCTGCAAAACCTACTAATACTTGATGCTTCTTCTTCTCGCCTAAACTTTTTAAAATATCTGGGTTAGGCACTAAATTTAAAACTAATTCTTTACCATTCTTCTTAATTTTATGGGCACTCTCATTCTCAGGTCTATAGTCTGCCACAGCCGCAGTTTTAATAACTGCATCCGCCCATTCAACATGCTCATCTACCGCCTTATACATATCTCTTGCACTTTTAACATCGATACGCTTTACCCCTCTTGGACACTCTAACTGGGTAGGACCAGAAACAAGAATAACCTCTGCACCCCTTTTGACTGCCTCAGTAGCAATTGCATACCCCATTTTCCCTGAAGAATGATTCGTAATATAACGCATAGGATCTATAGCTTCAATTGTAGGTCCTGCAGTTAATAGAAGATGCTTTCCTTCAAGATCTCTTTCTCCTTCAAGCTCTTTTGTTACATAAGATACAATTGTATCAGGAGTAGGTAGTTTACCACTTCCTATATCACCACAAGCAAGCCATCCAGAATCAGGCTCTATAAACAAATACCCTTTAGATTTTAAGTACGCTATATTTTCCTGCACAATTGGATTTTCATACATAGCTGTATTCATAGCCGGTGCAATCACAACAGGTCCTTTTACTGCCATAACAGTAGTTGTAAGCATGTCATCAGCTATGCCATTTGCTATTTTTCCAATTACATTAGCAGTTGCTGGGGCAATAAGCATCAAATCAGTCTTTTTTGCCAAAGCTATATGTTCTACTTCCCACTTATGCGGTCTTGCAAAAGTATCTGTTACAACATAGTTATTTGTAATAGTCTCAAATGAAAGGGGCTTTACAAATTCACATGCATTTTCTGTCATAATTGTATTAATCTCATACCCTAACTTTCTCAATTTGCTTGCTACATCTAGTAGTTTATAGACAGCTATACCACCTGTCACACCTATCAAAACATGTTTTTTCATATGTCTCCCTCTCTTTAGTATAATTTTTCTTTAAAGACACTCTTTAGTACTTTACAAACTAGAGTGACTATAATTGCTGCTACAATTGCTTCTGGTATGCCATTAACGCCTATAATCCCCATAATTACTCCAAACAGGGCTTCAAAAGTAACTTCTTTAGCTGCAGCATATTGCTGCCCAAAAAATATATAAATACCACTCATGACTAACACAGTATTTGTAAGAGATCCTACAACACCCGCTGTAGCATAAGCAATAACTTTTGTTTTATCTATCTTACTAACCCACTTATAGCTGTAATAAGCTACAATTCCTATCAACATACGTGGTACAAGTGCAATTACTAAACTCCATATATTACCTTGTGCACCTCCTATTGTAATAAAAGGTGAAAATACAAAAGATGTAAGCGCTGGACTTACCGTATTAATAATAATCGATAATATTCCAAATGCCCCTCCTAATATAGCCCCTGCTAAAGGTCCTAAGAAAATTGCGCCTATAACAACCGGAATATGTATGGTTGTTGCCTTAGTAAATCCTAAAGGCACAAATCCCAGAGGAGTAAATGCCATTATAATTTCTATAGCCAATAGTACTCCCATTAATGTTATAAATTTTGTATTTTTCGACTTTTTCATCTTATTCCTCCTGCTATCGCTCTTTTATTAAGATGCAATGCTTATTTAACATGGTCATTATATCATACTCCTTGAATAATGCTAGAGAGTCATGCTATCTTAATTAAGATAAGTACATACTTTTCTTGTCCTATTGGTATAAGCTTTGTATGCCGTTTAGAAATATAAAAAATGATTTTCGCCTCAGTCAAGATACATTCTTTAATCAGTCCTACTTTGATTTATATACACTATGTGATATACTCGACTTGGATAAACTTCAACGCTATCATTCTTTTAACTCTACACTTTGTGTGCATACTATCCTTACCCATTACCTTGCTTTCGACCATCAAGAAAGTACACCTTGTGATTATTATGAACTTTTTATTCCCTTAAAAGCTCTAAGGGATTAAATGCTATTAACCTTAGAGTTACTCCAAAGTTTATGCTCGATAATGATCTAACTATTACTTGAACTTAAAGGGGGTATAAAATATGGATCATACATTAGAACTTGGCCAAGAAAAACTGGGCAAGCTTTTCATTAAATATTCTATTCCAAGCATTATAGGGATGCTTTTCTTCTCTATTTATATTGTTATTGATGGTATTTTTGTAGGGCAAGTTGTCGGTGCTAATGGCCTTGCTGCCATCAATATTGCCATGCCATTTTTCAGTATTGCTATGGCTGTTAGCATTATGGTTTCTTCAGGTGCTAATACAATCGTCGCTATTGAATTAGGACAAGGTAATATAGCTAAGGCACGTCAAACGTTTAGCTTAGCTTTCTATACTTTAATGATTTTATCTACTACAGTGTGTATTCTTACACTGGTTTTTATAGAACCTATCTGCAAGGCATTAGGTGCTACACTAGAGCTTATGCCAATGGTTAAACGTTACTTAGCTGTACTTTGTATTTTTACACCTGTATTTACCGGAAGTGGTCTCTTATCAGGCGGTATCCGTAGTATGGGTAAACCAACCTATTCTATGGTATGTACGGTCATTGGCTCAGTGCTTAATATTATTTTTGACTATCTACTTGTTGTGGTATGGGGCATGGGCGTATTTGGAGCGGCACTAGCTTCTGGACTTGCCTTTATGATTGCCTTTATTGTAGGTTTTGTTGCCTATTTGCCACGCAAAAGTACGCTTCACTTTACAACTTGTAAATTCGATTTTAGAAAAATAGTCCGTTTCTTCTATAACGGTTCATCTGAAGCTTTAACAGAAGTTGCTGTAGCTTTTTCAACTTATATCTTCAATATTGTTCTCCTTATGCGTATTGGTGAAAAAGGCGTATCTGCCTTTTCCATTATTAGTTATGTGACTTCGCTCATCATTGCTGTTCTATTAGGTGTCGCAACAGGCATTGCTCCTATTACAGGCTATAATTATGGTGCAGGTCACAAAGAACGTGTCATTTCCCTTAACAATCTAGCCCTTAAAGTTATGGCTACACTAGGGATTATCTGCACACTAGGTATGTTTATCTTTGGTAAACCTCTTATTCTACTCTTTGCTCCAGGAGACCCGGAACTTATTGAAATGACTGTATGGGCCACTAAACTTTACTCTTTAGCTTTCCTTGTTAATGGTATTAACATTTTAGGTTCTGCTTACTTTACTGCCTTAGAGGATGCCAAAACTTCAGCACTTATTTCTCTCCTACGTGGTATTATCTTAATCTTTATTGGTATTCTGATTCTACCTCAATTCCTTGGTGATGCAGGTATTTGGTTAACTGTATTTTTCAGTGAAATGATTACACTCTTATACACTCGATATCTTTTCCAGAAATCTTATCGTCACCTTAGACAAAAAGCTACTCATTCTTGAGTAGCTTTTTCTTGTTCTTCTTCTATTTCCTGTGTTATCTGAGCAGATTCTGTTTGGGACACTTCCTTATCTGTAAGTTTAGCAATAAGTGCTGGCATTAATACAAGTATACTAATAAATGCTACTATAATAGCAATCTTAATCCATCCCATAGCTATATGCCACTCCACCTTATTTCGCATAGCCCAATCTGGCTGATTTTCTCTCTCAATCATCCAATACTGAAAGCGTTTCATCCACTGAAACCATCTTATTCTCTTGAAAGACGTTGGCTCATAGGGTTTTCCCTTAAACATGTACAATCTAGATGAATTTCTAAAGAAAGGTTTATATAAAATCCACCCCGTCGTTTCCCATTCATCTACAAAATCATATTCATATTCAAGTACCCACCTAACCTTATCTGATTTAATGGTTATCATCTTACTTTTGTGTTTACTTGATAGAAATTCAGAAAAGTGCTTTTCTATCTTTTGCATCTGTGTCGCCACCCTTATATCCCCCTATTTTAGATATATACATACACTATTATACATAATCCCCTACATAATCTACATATTTTTGGCTAAATTCTTAAACTCACAAAGATTAATACATATCTTCTATCACGTATTTTAATTTTCTTACTTAAATATTTTTATATAATGATCTAAATTTATATTTGACTTTCATATAAATTCAGATTATTATTTTATTATATTTTAGATGAATATCTAAAGGAGGATTTATATGAATATCTATAGTTCTTACAAAGATCTAAAAACAGAAAAAGAATATTGGAAACTCTTTGTTGCTAATACCATTAGCAGACTAGGTGATTCTATCGATGCTATTGCTTATAGCTGGATGGCGTATGAAATTACAAATTCTGCTTCTTGGCTCGCTATCATTATGGGCGTAAATGCTATCCCAACTATTCTCTTTCAACCTTTAGTCGGTGCTTTGGTTGAACGTATCAACCAGAAAAAACTTATGGTCCTGACTGATCTTGGACGTGGTCTTATTGTCTTTTTAACAGCACTCTTCCTGATAACGGGTGATCTTACAGCTTGGATTCTTCTCATTTTTACATTCCTTAATTCTACACTTGAAGCTTTCAGAATGCCTGCTGGTATGGCAGTCTATCCTAAAATTATTTCTAAAGAAAAATATACTCTTGCAACCTCTCTTAATCAATCTATTTCCCAAATTGCTCAAATTATAGGTATGGCTGCTGCTGGATTTATTATAGGACTCATAGGTACTGGTGGTGCTATTATGATTGATGCTACTACCTTTATCATTTCTGGTATCATCCTAAGTTTTCTTAACCTTAAGCAATCAACCTCATCTGAAAAAATGGAACTGAGTTTCAAAAACTATGTGATAGATCTCAAAGAAGGCCTTCATTATTTCAAAAGTCATAAACTTGTTTTAGTCATCTGCCTATTAGGAAGCTTAATGAATGTGGTTGTATTTCCTATAGGCTCTTTCCAAGCTGTCTATATTAATGATACTTTAGGGCTTGCAGCCATTGCACTTTCTGTTTCTAGCATTGCCTTTTCCTTAGGTATGGTACTAACTTCTTATCTTTATCCTAAAATGAGTAAACATATTCCCCGCTACAAGCTTTTTCTAGGCTCTTGGGGAATCCTTATGGTTCTTCTTATAGCTCTATCTTTAAATGGACCTCATTTTATACCTACTGTCATCTGGATTATGCTCTTCTTAACATTCTTCCTTAGTGGCTGTTCACTTGCTCTTCTTAATATTTCAGCTAATATATCTTTCATGGAACATGTAGAAGAAAATTATCTAGCTCGTATAGGTGGGTTATTTAATAGTATGGTTATGCTTGCTACGCCTATTGCCTCTTTCTTCTTCGCTCTTATAGCAAAGTTTTTAAATATAAGCCAAATCTTCCTCTTAACAGGTATCAGTGGTATGATACTCTTAATTGTAATGTACTTTAACCAAACATTAAAAAAACTATAAGAGGTGACTTAATTGAATTACATCCTTACTGAAAATACCACGCCTTTACTAGAAGCTTTTCTTCTTTTAGGCAATATTATTAATGACAATAATCCTAAAGAGCAACAAGAAAATTTACTTAAATGCTCTACTCCAGCAGCAACCCAAGTTGCCATGAAACTTGATACCCCTATTAAAGTTTATAACTCTGTAAAAGAACACATAAGCTCAAACTTAGATCGCTTAAACTTCTTTTTTAAAACATGGGAAGACCCTCATACTTCTCTGGCTTCTCTACTTTTTGCCTCTACCTTAGATACTTCTTTTAATGACCAACTTGCAAACTTTAAAGCTTTTTCTTCTGAAGAACGTTTTGAGTTTTTAAAAGGCTGTGTGTTAAGTGTTGGGCTAGATGAAAATATTATTGATAAGAATAACCCCGAATATGACATGATTAAAACTGAAAAAGATCTTTTTAACTGTATTGAAAAAATCAAAGATCTTTCTTATGAACATAAATATCATTTACTTCTGCTTTATTATCATTTTGAGGATTTACTTCAAGAATTACATACCATCCTTCTTGATACACTATCCATTATGGAACCTTTCTTTAGAGAAATGCAGATAACTATTACAGATTTTGTAGAAGATTTTAAAAGAAATTTAACTGAGCATGGTCTTTATTTCTTTGAAAAAGAGTTTGGCATAACGCTTAAATCCGATAAACTTAAAATTTATCCTACTTTTAATGGTTTTAATAATCTTATTCTAGAAAATTTCCTTGGCAGAGGTTCATATGACCATATGTTTCTAGGTATTTATTTATTTGAAATAATACGTCTTAAAAATGATGTCTTTATGGATGAGAAGAATCTAGCGCCTTTTTTAAAAGCCATATCCGACCCTAGTAAACTTGAAATTTTAAAACTTCTAAAATATGAAAAACTCTATGCCAGCCAGTTAGCCGAAAAGCTTCAAATTAGCAACGCAACTATTTCTCATCATGTATCTACTCTCCTTAATCTAAATCTTCTTACGTTTGAGAAAGAGCAAACTAAAATTTACTTTTCTTTAAATAAAGAAAAAGTACAGATTTACTTAACTTTGCTTCAAAGAGTTTTTGAGTAGACCTTGTTTTTTCTAGTACATCCTCGGTATTATGTGTATAATAAGATTTAGTAAAATTAATGACATTAGGAGTATTACTATGGAAAATACATTTTCAACTCTTGGCTTAGACCCATCCCTTATAGAAGGCTTGGCTAAACAAAATATCACAGAGCCTATGCCTATTCAATCGCTTGTTATCCCTACTGCACTTGAAGGTAAAGATCTTATTGCCCAGGCCCACACAGGAAGCGGTAAAACTTTAGCTTTCTTACTACCACTCTTTACAAAGGTGGATACAAAGCAGCGTCAAACACAAGCACTTATTTTAGCACCTACTCACGAGCTTGTTGTTCAAATTCAAGAGCAAATTCGTCTTCTTGCTGAAAATAGTAGTAAAGCTGTAACAAGCCTTACTATTATGGGGGGCATGAATATTGAAAAGCAAATTGAAAAACTTAAGAAAAATAAACCTCATATTATTGTAGGCTCAACAGGTCGTATCCTAGACCTTATGAAAAAGAAAAAGATTACTGCTCATACCATTAAAATGATTGTTTTAGATGAAGCGGATAACCTTCTAGATAAAAATCAAAGTCATCCTATTAAAGATATTTTAAAAACCGTTATGCGTGATACGCAGATTATGCTATTTTCTGCAACGATTAATGACTTTACACTTAAAACAGCTGAAAGCTTACTAAAAGACCCCGTAAGACTTAATGCTTGCGAAGAAACTATTTTAAATCCAAACATTACACATCTTTATACGGTAGTAGAGTTTCGTAAAAAACTAGAGACACTTCGTAAAATGCTTACAACTCAGAATCCAACAAAGTCTCTTGTTTTCCTTAACAATAATCATGAAGTGGAAGTTGCCGTAAATAAACTCGCTTTCCATGATAAAAAGGTTGGTGGCCTTTACGGCAGCCAAACGAAAGAACAACGTAAACAAACACTTGACCAATTTAGAAGTGGTAAACTAAATGTCCTTGTTTCTTCTGATCTTTCTGCACGTGGTCTAGATATTCCAAATATTAGTCACGTCTTTAGCATGGACCTTCCTCCAAGTGCTCATGACTATTTACATCGTGCTGGTCGTAGTGCACGTGGTCATAACAAAGGAACTTCCATTTCTATCTTAACCCCAAAAGATTTAGCAACAGTTAAAGAGTATGAGAAAAAACTAGGTATTCAAATGACTGAACTTTAACTAATCAAGCCTTTTCTATTACACACAAAAGCCTTAGCAAGCTAGAGACCTCTCTAGCCTTGCTAAGGCTTCTTTAATTTATTCTGATAGCATAGTAGCAACCTTTAACCCAAACATCAGGCAAATACATCCTATGACTAAACTTAGTATGGATACCTGCTCTATCTGGGCTACAATTAAAATAGCCACTGGAGAACTTATAACCAGACCTAAAATGGCCCAATAGACAAGTGTTTTTGCCTTTTGGAAAAGAAATTCTATAAGCTTGGCTATTAGAAATATACCCAAGCCTACTCCTATAGCAAAGGGAATAAGCATAATAGCTGATTGTATACATGCTACAAAGTTAAATGTCACTAAATGCTTAATCACCTGATTAATCGTTTCAATAATAGGTAAATAATACCCCATAATGGTTAAGACCATAGATCCACTCACTCCAGGAATCACCATAGTTGCTGATGCTATGATACCTACTACAAACATTTTGATAGAACCTATAAGGCTAAGTTCTAAATCTACCTGTATGTTTTGATCCCCATTTACTAAACTTAGACCTACTACAAGGACAAACATCAAGACAAAAGCTATAATATATCTTATATTGATTTTCTTATTTTTTACATTTTTATAGAGCATAGGCACTGAGCCTAAAATTAAACCTATAAAAAATAGATTAGTTGGCAAAGGATAATTAAGAAAAAGCCATTCTATAATAAAAGATAAACCTATAATGCCTACTACTACCCCTATCCCATATGGAATTAAAGTACGTATGCTTTCTTTAGGTTTCTTAAACAAGTGTGTTACAGCTGAAATAATCTTATCATATATGCCCATAGATACTGCGAGTGTCCCACCGCTTACACCTGGAATAATATTAGCAATTCCTATTATAATACCTTTAAACAATTCTTTTATGAAGTTTAAATTCCCCATCTTACCATCCTTTAGCATTTTATATTTTGTTTTTATTTTTATTTCTAGTACTACATCTATCATTTTCTTTTCCTTAATACAATATGCCTTAGTATTTCTTAACGACTTCTTAGCAACTTGACTATTGGTCTTTTTTTACTCCTATTGTATAATAAAACATTATAATTTTAGAGGTGTCCTCATGCTAAAAGATATGACTTTAAAAGATTTTCTTAAAGATTGTTGCATTACTGTTACTCTCCTTATCATCGCCACTTTTTTTGCTTTCTCTTTTCATATAGCTACTAAAAACTCTCCTAACATTGGAATTATTTATATGCTTGCTATTGTTTTAATTGCAAGGCTAACTTCTGGCTACTGGTTTGGTGTTATAGCTTCTTTAGTAGGTGTTGTCTGCGTCAATTTTCTCTTTACCTACCCTTATCTAGAGCTAAACTTTATACTTACTGGCTATCCTGTTACTTTTCTAGGTATGCTTTCTATCTCTCTACTTACAAGCACAACGACAACACATCTTAAACATCAAGCGCGTATTATTACGGAACGCGAGAAACTTCTTCTTGAAGCAGAGAAAGAAAAGATGAGAGCCAATCTACTTAGAGCCATTTCCCATGATCTCCGTACACCTTTAACCAGTATTATCGGCTCTAGCAGTACCTACCTTGAAAATCATGAAGCTTTATCTAAGGCCCAACAAATAGACCTAGTCCAACATATTTATGAAGATTCTAACTGGCTTTTGAATATGGTAGAAAATCTTCTTTCTGTTACGCGTATACATAATGATTCTGCCTCTGTTACAACTTCTTTAGAACCCATTGAAGAAGTCGTTTCAGAAGCTGTATTTCGTCTAAAAAAAAGGTTGCCTAATGCTCATATTAAAGTCAGTGTACCTGATGAATTTCTCATGATTCCTATGGATGCTATCTTGATTGAACAAGTTATTATTAATCTTCTTGAGAATGCCATTATTCATTCTCATAGTATTAAACCTATTGAATGCTCTGTAGATTATGATGATCATTTTGTGTCTTTTCATATTATTGACCATGGAATTGGCATTCCCGAAAATAAACTATCTAGTCTATTTGATGGCAATTCCTATATGGACACAACGGGTTCTGATATACATAAAGGCATGGGCATCGGCTTATCTATTTGCAAAACCATTATTATAGCCCATGAAGGTATGATCTTCGCATCAAATCATAAAGATGGTGCAAGTTTTACTTTTAAATTACCTAGGGGGAATGAAACCAATGACTTATAAACTTTCTGTATTAGTAATTGAAGATGAAAAAAACATTTGTAATTTTATTGAAACCACCTTACAAACTCAAAACTATAAAGTTTTTAAAAGCTATTCTGCATCAGAAGGCCTCTCCCTCATAACTTCTCAATGCCCTGACCTCATTTTACTAGACCTAGGTCTACCTGATTTAGATGGTATAGAAGTGATTCGTCAAATTCGTACTTGGTCTAATACTCCTATTATTGTTATTTCTGCTCGTAATGTAGAGAAGGAAAAGGTTAAGGCACTGGATTTAGGTGCAGATGATTATATTACGAAGCCTTTTGGAACAGCAGAACTTCTCGCACGCCTACGTACAGCTCTCCGTCATAGTCAAACTACACATCTTTCTTCTAGTACCATTCATACTTTTCGTAACAACGAACTTAAGATGGATTTTAATAGACGTCTTATTATGATTAAAGACGAAGAAATTCATCTTACTCAAGTAGAATATAAAATCGTTTCTCTCCTTGCGAAAAATGCTGGTAAAGTTATGACTTATGATGCTATTATTACAAACATCTGGGGCCCTTATGCCGATACCAATAATCGTATTTTACGTGTGAATATGGCTAATATTCGCCGTAAAATGGAAACGAATCCTGCTGAGCCTAAATATATTTTCACTGAAATAGGTATAGGCTATCGTATGATTGAAGAAGATCCTTGTTAAGATTATGCTAAGAAACCTCCTTTTGAATTGATAAGTACATTTAAGTGGTCTATTATTGTATTGAATTTTCCAACTTTTTACTTATTAAATTTAAGGAGGTTATTTTAATGGAGCCATCCAATGTATTTGTCTGTCTTATGGGCCTTGGGACTGTATTTGTTGGCTTAACCTGCATTATTATTTTGTGCCAAGTTATGAGCTTTCTGTGCATGAGAAGCGAAGCTCATAAGCCTGTTATATCTTCTGAAACACCAGCGCCAAAATCCACTTCTCCCATTCCTAATAGAGGTGAATTTGTAGCTGCTGTATCGAGCGCCATTGCTGAGGATTTAGGTGAAGATGTTTCTGCTATACGTATTATTTCCATAACAAAGCTATAGTTAAGAAAGGTGAGTGCAATATGAAAAAGTATAAAGTTAATGTAAATGGAACCGATTATGAAATTGTTTTAGAAGTCATCAATGAAACAGAATGTCACACTCCTGTAACGCTTACCCCAAATTCTATTTCATCCCCTACTCCTACTGCTACTTCTCGTTCTTACCCTATTAAAAGTCCTATGCCTGGTAATATTTTATCTCTACATATTACACCAGGCAAACCTGTAAAAAAAGGTGAAGTCCTTATGATTTTAGAAGCTATGAAAATGGAAAATGAAATTCTTTCTCCTTGTGATGGCCAAGTAACGACTATTCATGTTACCCAAGGAACTACTGTTGAATCCGGTAGCCTCCTTTGTGTAATAGAATAAAGAAGACTATGCGGGAGGTACATAATCTATGGACGCTGTTATAAATTTTCTAAATCAGACAGGCTTTTCCTTAATTCTTGATTATCCTCAAACTTTAATTATGCTAGGTATTGCCTGTTTTCTTGCCTACTTAGCTATTGTAAAAGGCTTTGAACCCCTTCTTCTTCTGCCTATCGCCTTTGGTATGTTACTAAGCAACTTGCCTGGAGCTGAAATGTTCCACGAGGCACTTTTTGAAGGTGGCAAAGTTCATTGGGATTTATTTGGAGGACAAGGTGATATTATGCCTGGTCTATTAGACTTTCTCTACCTAGGTGTTAAACTAGGTATTTATCCTTGCCTCATCTTCCTAGGCATTGGTGCTATGACTGACTTTGGTCCACTACTTGCCAATCCTAAAAGTTTGCTTCTTGGTGCAGCTGCTCAATTAGGCATCTTCCTCACTTTTGTTGGCGCTAGATATTTAGGCTTTACTCCTGCTGAGGCAGGTTCTATTGGTATTATCGGTGGTGCTGATGGCCCTACTGCGATCTATACAACGACCCGCCTTGCACCCCATCTTCTTGGCCCTATTGCTGTTGCCGCCTACTCTTATATGGCTTTAGTCCCTGTTATTCAACCACCTATTATGAAGCTACTTACTACTAAAGAAGAACGTAAAATTCAAATGCATGAGCTACGCCATGTTTCTAAACGCGAAAAAATCGTGTTTCCTTTTGTTGTCACCATCTTCGTCGCCTTACTTGTTCCATCTGCTACACCTTTAGTAGGCACACTTATGCTTGGTAACCTATTCCGTGAATGCGGCGTAGTAGATCGGTTAAGCCAAACAGCTCAAAATGGTCTGATTAATACCGTTACTATTTTCTTAGGTATTTGTGTTGGTGCAACAGCTACAGCTGATACATTTTTAAGTCTATCTACTATTAAGATTTTAATTATGGGTGTTACAGCCTTTGCACTTGGTACAGCTGGCGGTGTACTCTTAGCCAAATTTATGAATCTCTTTCTTAAAGATAAGATTAATCCACTTATTGGTTCAGCCGGTGTTTCTGCTGTTCCTATGGCGGCAAGGGTCTCTCAAGTCGTAGGACAAAAAGAAAACCCTGGCAATTTCCTACTTATGCATGCTATGGGTCCAAATGTAGCTGGTGTTATCGGTTCTGCTATTGCAGCAGGTGTACTGCTTGCCTTATTTGGTTAATGGAGGGATAAAACATGAAGAAACAAATCTATATAACAGATACAATTTTAAGAGATGCCCATCAATCTCAAGCCGCTACCCGTATGAAACTTGAAGAGATGCTCCCTGCCTGTAAACTACTTGATGAAATGGGCTACTGGTCACTTGAATGCTGGGGGGGTGCTACTTTTGATGCCTGTATGCGCTTTTTAAATGAGGATCCTTGGGAAAGACTACGTACATTAAAAGCTCATTTACCTCATACTAAACTTCAAATGCTTTTAAGAGGACAAAATATATTAGGTTATAAACATTATGCCGATGATGTTGTAGATGCTTTTTGCCGAAAATCTATAGAAAATGGTATTGATGTGGTACGTATTTTTGATGCACTTAATGACATTCGTAATATGGAACGTGCTATGAGAGCAGTTAAAGAATATGGTGGCATCTGCGAAGCCGCTATCAGCTATACTACGAGCCCTTTCCATAATGAAGACTATTTTGTAAAATTAGCTACAACCCTTGAAGAAAAAGGTGCTGATGTGATTTGTATTAAAGATATGGCAAATCTCCTCCTTCCTTTTGATGCCTATAATCTCGTAAAGCGTCTTAAAGAAAATATTTCTGTGCCTATTCATCTTCATACACATAATACAACTGGAACAGGTGACATGACCTA
The DNA here is from genome assembly GCF_014384995.1 of Zhenhengia yiwuensis. Taxonomy (GTDB): domain Bacteria; phylum Bacillota; class Clostridia; order Lachnospirales; family Cellulosilyticaceae; genus Zhenhengia; species Zhenhengia yiwuensis. Next base: position 56,244 of record NZ_JACRSY010000018.1, read on the forward strand.
CCTCCTCGCTATTCAAGCTGGCGTAGATATTGTAGACTGTGCCCTCTCCCCTCTTGCAAACGGTACTTCTCAACCTACTACAGAATCCTTAGTAGCTACCTTGCAGCATACAGACTATGATACAGGACTTGACCTTTCTAAACTTAGTCAGGCTGCCACTCACTTTAGAGGTGTTGCAAACCGCCTTAAAACAGAAGGTTTCCTAGATTCTAAAGTCCTCTCGGTAGATACTAATACACTCCTTTATCAGGTCCCTGGTGGTATGCTCTCTAACCTTATCTCTCAACTTAAACAAGCAAAAGCTGAAGATAAGTATTATGAAGTCCTTGCAGAAATTCCTCGTGTACGTGAAGACTTCGGTTATCCTCCTCTTGTCACCCCAACAAGCCAAATTGTAGGCTCACAGGCTGTCCTTAACGTCTTATCTGGTGAGCGTTATAAGGTATTTACAAAAGAATCTAAAGGATTGCTCAGAGGAGAGTACGGAAAAGTTCCAGCCCCAGTTAATGAAGTTGTTAGAAAAAAAGCAATAGGCGATGAAGAGGTTATAACCTGTAGACCAGCAGACCTTCTTCCCCCTGAACTTGAAAAGTATAAATTAGAAGCTGGCCTCCTTGCTCATAATGAAGAAGATGTGTTAAGTTATGCGCTCTTTCCTCAAGTAGCTAAATCCTTTTTTGAAAAACGTGAGAGTCCTGCCCCTTTCCTGCATTCAGCGCAAACTCCTCCAACTCATGAGCCTCAAATACGTACGCTCTACGTACAAGATTTATTTCATTAAAAGATAAGGCTATTGCAGTATTCAAATCTGCAATAGCCTTATCTTTTATTTATTGTTTTGACATACCATGTGGATGTCCCATATCTTGTGGGCGACTCATGCCATGTGAATGAGGCATACCTTGTCCATGCCCAGCACCTGTTACTTGCTCTTGTATCCACTCACCATCTTTAAGCTGAATATTATAAGCTTTACCAAAGCCTTTTACAAGTCTCCCATGATGAAGCTCTAACTCAAACATATCAAAATCCAATGTTTTAAGTACTTGTAGCATTTCTTTTCCTTGAACACCTTCAAAGGCTTCCCAAATACTATCTGGTACTTCTTCCATTTTTGTTGCCGTTGCATTAAAAGATACTCTACATCTTGCAAATACTGTTTTTGAAGCTGCTTCATCTTCAATAAGCATAATAGCAATTTTAGGGTTTCTTGAAATATTATAGTAATGCTCTGCTGCTTTACTAATATAGATGTAAATTTTATCTCCTACTTTCGCAAAAGGTGCATAACTGATAAAAGGTTCTCCCATCTCAGTTAATGAACTAATCATAAGAGACTTTTGTTTAAATAATTGTTCCATAAGTCATTCTCCTTAATTTGCTTGTTGCAATATACAGTGTCCTCTACATGTTTTGATAGGGTGAATACGAGGTTTTGAAGTAAGAGGATTAATATCAATATCGCATTGAATATTATAAATTTCTCTTAGTAACTGCTCATTAATGAGCTCACAAGGTGACCCATCCCCTTTAATTTCACCCTTTTTCATAATTACTAGCCTATCGCTATACTCACTAGCTTGGTTCAAATCATGTAAAACCATAATAATTGTCATATTAAATTTTTCATTAATGCTTCTAATAAGCTCCATCAGTTCAAGCTGATGTGAAATATCTAAGTAAGTAGTTGGTTCATCTAAGAGTAAGACTTCTGGCTTTTGAGCAAGAGCCATAGCTAGCCATACTCTTTGTCTTTCTCCTCCGGATAAACCACTTACTAACCTATCCTTATAATCCTTAAGCCCTGTGTGTGTAAGGGCCCAGTCAATAATCGTTTCATCTTCTTTATTTTTTGTTTCAAACCATTTTTTATGCGGCAATCTACCGTAGTAAACAAGTTCCTTAACCGTAATCCCAGCTGGTGCCTCATTATGCTGAGAAAGCATAGCTATTTTACGTGATAAGTTTTTAGTTCCAATAGAATGAATAGGATTATTTTCTATAAGTATGCTTCCTTTCATAGGCTTTAATACTCTAGAAAGGGTTTTAAGAAGCGTTGATTTACCACAACCATTTGGTCCTAATATAGAAACGACTTCACCTTTATGAATATTAAGACTTAAATCCTTAATAACAATTTTTTCATCATAACCAATTTGTATGTGCTCTGCACGAATCATTTAGTACGCTCCTTTCTTTCTAAGTAAATAAAGGAAGAATGGTCCTCCTACAATGGCCATAATAACACCTACTGGAATTTCGATAGAACCTCCTATAGTACGTCCTAACGTATCAGCTATAAGGAGCACTGTACTCCCTAACGCCATACTAAATGGCAAAGTATATTTATGATCATTCCCCATTAACATACGTGCAATATGTGGAACAATAAGGCCTACAAAACTTACAATACCTACAACTGCAGTCGCCGTAGCTGCTAAAAATACTGCAACTGCTGAAATAATTATTCTTGCCCTATGAATATTAAGACCTAAGTTGACAGCTGCCTCATCACCAAGCTGAAGGATATTTGCACTTCTAATAAGGAAAAATGAAGCAATAAGACCTACGATAGAGTAACCTACTAAAGTTTCTACATCGCCCCATGTCTTAGTCGCAAGACTACCATTTAGCCATAACATAGCACTTTGAATACGGTCACTATACATGGTAGAGAAGAAGGAAATAATCCCACCTAAAATTGTATTAACAGCTACCCCTGCAAGTACAATACGGTTAGGCTGAAGTCCTTTCTTCCATGCCATCGCATAAACAAGTATACAGGCAATACTTCCGCCTACGAAAGCAACAATAGGTAAAATACCTGTATGTGCTGGAGAAACAAGTAAGATAATAATAGCACCTACACTTGCACCACTAGATACCCCGGTAATCCCTGGATCAGCCAGTGGATTTTTCATAACAGCCTGTAAAAAAAGCCCTGCTACTGCCAAATTTGCTCCTACTAACACAGCTAATAAGTTACGTGGCAAACGCATCTTAAGTACAATAGTACGTACCATCTGGTTATCCCCTTGAAGAAGTTCATGTATAATCTCGCCAAAACCTAAGTTAACACTCCCAACAGTGGAAAAGAGGATGATTAGTGTAATAAGTAAAATATTGGCTGATATAATCCAAAATAGTTTTTTGTTTTTCATTATTATTCACCATATAAAATGTCACCTAATACTTCAATAGCATCTACAACATGAATATTAGCAGATACCCCAAATATTGTTGGGTCTAGGTCAATGACTCTTCCTTCTTTAACTGCATCTAATGTTGCAAAAGCTGGATTCTTATCAAAAGCTTGGTCAAAAGACTTCTTCGTTTCTTCTAGATTACCATGAGCAAAACGTAAAATATAATCTGGATTACTTGCTACAATCTGTTCCATACTAAAAGGTATATAATCTGATTCTACATTTAAGTCATCTGTAATATTGTTAGCACCTGCAGTATCTACTAAATCACCTAAATAAGAGTTATCTGTAGCTAACATAAAGTTTTCACCACCACCAAATAATACGGCTACTGTTGGGGCTTCCCCTTTTATTTTACTTTTGACAACTTCTTCTACACCTTCTAGCTCGCTAATAAGTGCTTTAGCCTCTTCTTCCTTGCCAATAACCTGACCAAGTTCTTCTATACTTCCTAAGAAGTTTGTATAAGTACTTGTGTTAAAATAGAATGCTTCCATACCAAACTCATTCATACTTTTTTCCACATTTTCTTTAAACATGCTGTCTATAACAACTAAATCTGGATCAAGCGAGGCAATAATTTCAAAGTCTGGACTCATAGCCTGACCAATTTGTGTAACCCCATCATAACGTGTTGGTAAAGTATATTTTGTATTTGGTACACCTACTAAATCTGTTTCAAGCTTATCAAGTACTTGTGTCGCTGCTACTGTAGCTGAAACAATATTCATATCCGTTACAGCTTCATCTTGCTTAGTCTCTTCTTGTTTTGTTTCTTCTTGTTTTGCTACTTCTTGTTTGATTTCTGGCTGAACCTCACTTGATGTGCTACATCCTGTAAAGGCCACAGCACTTATGCAAAGTGTTGCTGCTATATATCTTAACTTCATTTTTATTCTCCTTCTTGTACTCTCATATCATAAAGTAATCTTGAAATATTATTGCCCCAGAAAATGCCCTTAGAAGTAAAGTGATAACTACTTCCTTCTTTTTCTATATAACCTTTTTCAAGCATTTCTAGAAGTGTTTTCTCATACTGAGCTAGGTCAATGTAAACACTTATATCCTCTGGTAAATAACCTTTTTGAAGCGTACCTTTAAAAATAGCTAAATCTCTATAGGCTGGGCTAAAGAGCATACCATTTCTTGCGCCAAAGGTCTTAATACTTTCCTCATATTGATCTAAATTAATGGGATTCATAAGCATAAGGCCACCTACGCTACCTCCTGCGCCTGCACCTAATGGCAGTGTGTCCATACCTTCATGGCGATTCATAACATATTTATACTGGTCACGTGTTACCATCTTTGTAAGTTCTAAGAATCTATAACCTGCTTTTTTCATCTTCTCACTTATGATATCAAAAAATAATGTATCTTGATTAATGCCTTGAGCATCTTCTATAGTGGTAGCTTTCATATCAATAAGTGAATACATAGAGAAACCATCTAACTCCAATGCTATGATTTTATCTAAATCCTCTTCTAAATCCTCTTTAGTCTGACCTGGGTAATTATAAATCAAATCCATGCTTAAAGTTTTAAAGCCCATATCTTTCATTTGCTTTAACTTCTCATAAGCCGTTTCACCACTGCCTATACGTCCCATAAGCTTTCTACCTTCATCATTGAAAGTCTGTACACCTACCGAAAAACGTGTAACCCCTTCTTCTTTAAACATTTGAAGTTTCTCATGTGTTAACTCTGTTACTGTTGTCTCAATAGTAATTTCTACATCTGCACTTAAGTTAAAGTATTCTCTTAATGCACGTAATACTTCTCTTAAAGCCCCTGTATTTAGAGTAGTAGGTGTTCCACCCCCAAAATAAATAGCATCAAAAGTTAAGTTTTTAATATAGTCTAAGTCTTTATAAGCTTTCATCTCTTCTATAAGAAGTGTATGGTAATTCTCTCTTGGTGATTGAAGACTTCTTCTCATGTTGCAGAAACTACAAATCTTACTGCAGAAAGGAACATGTATGTAAATAGTTGCTTTTTTGCTTACAGCTTCATCAGGCAAGGTTACATTTAGAAACTCTGATACTTTTCTTGGGCCTCTTGTATAACGCGCCGCTTCTGCCATAGCACTATGATGCGTCTTGAGTCTTTCTTTAAACATGCTTAAATCCTTTCTCTAAACATAATAGCCGCTGAAAGCATATCTGCTTCGTTAGGGTGCTGTTTAGCAATTTCATACCTTTTTAGTTTTTCTGGTGTAATGGCATGAGGATTACCCGGTTCAAATTTTTTGAACACTTCTATTAGCCTTTCATCCACAGCTCCTTGGCAAATATATTTTCCGAGAATAGTATTTTTCTCTTTAACTAAATCTTCTCCTCTTAATAGGCTATCCCATCCATGTTGGGAGTCTGGATATGCACCTAGTGTTGCAAAAATTCCTACACGTTTTCCTTCAATCCCTTTCATAAACTCTGCTGCTTCGTCATTTGGGCCACCTTTATCTACCCAATAACCTACTAAAAGAGTATCATATGCATTTAAGTCTTCTACTTCACTAATAGCCTTAAGATCTACATTTTCTAGTTGGATATTTTTATAAATACCTTCTGCTAATCTTTTTGTATTCCCTGTTTTACTTGAGTACGTGATTAATAATTTCATGATGACCTCCCAATTTATCTTATTTATTCTAAATGTTTAAATTAAAATTTTGATATTCATTTTCATTTACTAGATTAGTTTATCATGCTATACTCACTCTATGTTTCATTATATTTCGTTGTTTTTTTAAAAGTTTTAGGAGGTTAATCATGGAAATTCTACTCAATCATTCACCTATTTGTTCCTTACTTTACCTAGGTAACACTCAAGGTGCACTGAAACTTTTTGAAGAGCGTTTTGATACGCTTAAAGAAAATAATTGTTTTTCCCAATGTAAACTTTTTGTTATATCACTCAACTTTTGTATCTATAACTATATTTTAATCAAAGAAAATAATTCCTTACATCAGTGCTGCCTGGCTAATAATGTACATATTTCTAATGCACTTGATTTAGCTTCGCTCAAAAAAGCTGGTCTAGAAACTATTAGTAAGTATGCAGGTTGCCAAGACTACTTATTTGAGAAGTTTTCACATCCTGAGATTAAGAAAGCTATTCAGTATATACACGCTCATATGGAAGAACCACTCACCTTAGAGTCTGTCTGTGAAGCTATTAACTTAAATAAATGTTACTTCTGCACTTTATTTAAAACCCATACCAGTAAAACCTTTACTCAGTATCTTAATGAAGCCCGTATTCATGCAGCCAAAAAACTTATGTCAGAAACCCAGCTCACCCTTCATGAAATCGCTTTTCGCTGTGGCTTTAATAGTTATTCTTACTTCTGTACTACCTTTAAGAAAGTTATAGGTCTATCCCCTTCAGAATTTCTTGTGGCTTCTTAGCGCAAATAAAGAAGTACCCCTATGCATCTACAGAATGCATAGGGGTACTTCTTTATTTTATCTTTATTTATAATATGTTTCCTCGTCAAAGGCACCTTCTGATTTTGCTACCACCACTGCAGTTGCTGCATCTCCTACTACATTGAGTGAAGTTACAAGCATTTCTACTGGTCTATTAATTGCTAAAATTAAAGAGTATGCTAGTACAGCTGCATCATTTTGATACCCCATACCTGTTAATACTGTAAATAGGATAATAGCACCTGCACCTGGAGCAGCTGGTGTTCCTATGGATGCAATAAGGGCTAAAAGACCGATCGTTATAATTTTTCCTATTGTTACTTCATATCCTGCGCTTGATGCAATAAAAATAGCTGCAATAACCTGCATGATCGCTGTACCATTCATATTAATTGTCATACCAAGTGGTAAGATAAAAGATGCTACCTCTTCATTAACCCCTAATTCATTTACTGTTGTCTGTGTATTAAGAGGAAGTGTTGACGCTGATGAAGAAGTTGAAAATCCAAATAAAGCTACTTTAGCAATTTTCTTCACAAATGGTATTGGATTTAAACGTGTTGCAATTAAAATAAATATTGCATACCCCACTATTAAGAAGATAAGTAATGCTACTGTTACAATCCCTACATAAGCAAGCGCTGGTTTTAAATGCTCTATACCATATATTGCAAACGTTCTTGTAATAAGTACAAAGATTGCAACCGGACCGAATTTAGTAATGACAAAACCTAAGAATACTGTAATCATCTTATTAAGTTCTACTAAAATCTTTTTAATGATGACAATTTCATCTTCAAGTTTATGAATAATAAGCCCTGTCACTACTGCTAGGAATACAATCGCTAATACTTTTCCATTTTGTGTAAAAGCACCTGCAATATTGTTTGGCACTGCTTCTAAGATTACAAGAAGTGGATTTCTTCCTTCACTTCCTGCTGCTGCAGTAATATTACTAATACTTACCTGGAAAATACCAGCTTTATGTGCTACGAAACCGAGTACACCTGCAAATCCTAGTGCAAAGATTGATGTTGCAAGGAATCCCATAATCGTTTTATACGAAATACGACCTAATTTTTTAGTATCTGTAATATGACACATAGCAAGTGCAATAGAAGTAAAGACCATTGGAATAATTACAAGCTGAAGGGCATTTACAAAAAGCTGTCCTAATATATAAAAGATTCCTAACCCTTGGCTACTTCCATTAATATCTTGGAATAAAATTAAATTAATTGTCTGCCATACATTTTCTTTACCTGCTCCTAATAAATACTCTCTTAAAAAGATGAAAAGCATTCCGGCAAGTAATCCTCCCCCTAGGGCAATCCCCATCTTCATGGCCAGTTTATTTGCATGATTTTTCGTTTTTGTCATGATGTTCTCCTAAGATGTTTATTTTTCTAGGACACCAAAAAAAGCCCTAATATCCCTTTAAGATATTAAGACTCATACACCGTTCAATGTATAACCTTCTTAGCCTCTCTGGACTATCTTAAAGGTATCCTATTCATTATGTATGAGTATATAGTAACCGGTTTCTTATGTCAATAAAGTCCCAAAATGTCGTACTATTATTAATTCATTTTATCTACTATTTCTTCCCACAAATTGGGCACTCTTCTACCTCCTTTTTAATTAAGCTACCACAATCCTTACATTTCACTTTTCCTTCTAAGTCAGCCTGAATTAATAAATGCTCTAGGTTATTGATTTTCTTCATCATACGTTTTTGATTCATGATTATATCTGATAACCCTATGCAAATGGCAGCAATCATCCCGATAAAGATAGCAATAGGAATACCCTCCGCACCCAAAATAACTACACTTAATCCTACTCCTATAAATCCAATCCACCCTGCTATGTACAATACTTCCATAATCTCACTCTCCCCTTTTAGTTTTATAACTTGCGAAACTTTGGTTTTATGTATCATTACTAGAATATAAAAAAGACTTACTTTTATTATTTCTTAGCAAGTCTTTTCTTTTGTGTCATCTATTCAAGCTCTATACCAACTGGGCAATGATCTGAGCCCATTATTTCATGATAAATGGTTGCATTTTGAATGCGTTCTATAAGTCTTTTAGAAATTAAGAAGTAGTCAATACGCCACCCTGCATTCTTCTCACGTGCTTTAAAACGATAAGACCACCAAGTATAAGCGCCTTCCTGCTCTGGATTAAAGAAACGGTAAGTATCTACAAATCCACTTTCAAGAAGCTCTGTAAATTTGGCACGTTCCTCATCTGAGAAACCTGCTGAACCTCGGTTTGTCTTAGGATTTTTAAGGTCAATCTCTTGATGGGCTACATTAAGGTCACCACACACAACAACAGGTTTCATTTGGTCAAGATCCACAAGATATGCTCTAAAAGCATCTTCCCATGCCATTCTAAATTCTAACCTTGCAAGCTCTGACTGAGCATTTGGTGTATAAACCGTTACAAAATAAAACTCTGGGTATTCTAGTGTAATCACCCTACCTTCATGATCAAACTCCTCTATTCCCATACCAAGTTTTATACTAAGAGGCTCCTCTTTTGTAAAGATAGCTGTCCCTGAGTAACCTTTTTTCTCAGCATAGTTAAAGTATTGATAATAGCCAGGAAGGTCTAATTCTATCTGTCCTTCTTGTAATTTACTTTCTTGAATGCAGAAAATATCTGCATCTACTTCATTAAAGAACTCTAAAAAGTTCTTTTTTACAATGGCACGTAGCCCATTAACATTCCATGATACACATTTCATCTTCTGTTCTCCTTCTTGTTAATCTCCTAGTAAATAAGTTGCCAGTTGCTCTACTGTATCTGCTATACAACACGCTCCTGCTTCTTCTAATTCATTATCTTCACTATAACCATAGCTTACGCCAATAGCCTGTAGACCATGCTTTTTAGCGCCTAATATATCGAATTTTCTATCTCCCACCATTATAATGTGGTCTTTTTGAGTTAAGTTATACTTTGCTAAAATATAACCTATAACCTCATCTTTCTCTACACGTGTGCCATCTAACTGTGAACCTACTATTTCAGTAAAATATTTATCTATATTAAAATGTGCTGCAATTTGGCTTGCAAATACAGTAGGTTTTGAAGTAGCAATAAAAAGCTTCATGTCTCTACTATGAAGCTCTTCTAATAATGCTACTATACCAGGATAAACTTCATTTTCATAGAGTCCTATAGGTTTAAAATATTCTCTATAATCTTCTACTGCCTGCAGCGCCTGTTCTTCACTAAAGTTATAAAACTCCATAAAAGAATACTTAAGAGAAGGGCCAATAAACTTTTCTAGCTCATCCCTGCTTTCCACTTCTATGCCATGTTTTTTAAGGGCATACTGTACAGCTTTTGTAATACCTTCTTTAGGATCTGTCAACGTTCCATCTAAATCAAATAATATGTATTTCATCTTAACCTCCCTTTCTAATCTACTCACTTCTAGTACTTAGCTTAATCATATCACAACTTTATAAATCTTTTCAAAAAAATACCTTAAAGTCTCTTCTTTAAAACAGACTTTAAGGTGCTTTTTAGTTATTTTCTTTTTCGTTTTAAATATTAAATAGGCCACAAGACAGGCTCCTACTACGGATACCCCTACTAAAATAGTAGCTGACATCTGCCATCCCATACTTTCTGCTGTCCCCAGTATGACCGGACTACAAGCAAATACACCAATATAATAAACCAGATTAACGAGGGCAAGTGTATAGCCTATACAAGCTGGTCTCTTAGCTACTGCTGGTGCTATGCAGAACATCGCTGTTAAAGTAACACCACCAAATAAGGCTGTGAGTATTGTATGTAAAACAAAAGTTGTAGGACCTAATAAAGTTGTCATCATGCATGTTAGGGCAAGTGCAATAAATCCAAGTAAGGTCACTAACATAGGCTTACCTGTCTTATCTACAATAAAGCCACACAGAATACAGAAAGGAATCCCAAACAGACCATTTAAGCTAGCATAGAAATTTGCCTCATTAGGCGCTAGGCCATAAAGTCCTGTAAAAAGCTGAGGATAGCTTGTTACAAAAGTAAAGAGTACAAAAGCAATACACCCCATAGCACCTGCTACAATCCATGTATGCTTATTTTTACTAGCTTCTTTCAATAAGCCTTTCTCTTGCCTTTCACTTTGCATATCTTCTGGCATTTTGATAAAAACCAAAACGAGTACAAAACAAAGTGCAGCAAGTCCTCCTACTATGAACCATAAGCTTTTTAAACCAAAAGTATTTGTAATTGGTAAGCAGGCATTCATTGTGATAAAAGAGCCCACTGCTGCAAAAGTATTAAAGATTCCAATTGCTGAACCTGCCTTTTCACCAAACCATGTATTAATCATAACAAGTGCTACAAGAATAATCATGGCAAAGGCTATACCTTCTATCATACGACTTAATAAAAGTACATGATATACCTTTGTCATGCCTCCAAGCATATTTCCTACACATAAACTAGCCATCAGACAAAGTAAAAGTTTTTTAGGCCCTAATTTATTCATAATACTTGCTCCTGGAATAGCAAATACGATTCCACCTACTGTAAAAATAGACATAAGCCAAGAAGCTTCTGAAAGTGAGATATTCATTTGTTCACTAAGTAGGCCCATAATAGGTGGTACCTTTAATTGACTAAGTGCTACCGTAACCCCCGATAAAAATAAAACTAAAAACATAAACCATTTGCTTTTCAAATTAAGTCTCCTCCGGTTGTAAAAATATAAAGTTTGATTAACTTTATAAGTCTACTACAAGGCAGCCTTAAAATCCTTAACATAGGCTTTGTTTAATCAGCTCTTTTCCATCATATAGCCTTGTAATTTCATTCTCTCTATACATCCATTCCATACAGAGGTTAAAGTCTTCTAACCGAATGGGTGCTTGATTTTCAAATTCGAAATTTGCCATTCGCTCTGCAAAAGCAAGGGGATAACCTAATTCTTGATGGCATACTTTGACTTTTTCTTTGCTTTCTAATGCATTAAAAAGCTGCCCGGCTTCTTCAAGCGCATTATGGAAAGCCTGTACACTCTCTCTATGCTTCTCATAGAAAGTTTGACCAAAGGCCCACATAACAAGATTTTTATCACTATTTCTCGTACTCCATATAATATGATGTCCTTTTTCTGTAAGGTCTGTTACAAAAGGTTCTATAGCTACAAGAGCATCTATTTCTCCCTTTTCTAATGCCTGCATACGCTCATAAGAGTTATTCATCCATACAATCTTCGCATCTGGCACTATATCTTTTAAATCATTTTCAAGATATAGCCTAAAGAGCCCTTTACGGTTAACTCCTACTTTAATGCCTTTATAAGGAGGTGTAAGTCCCTTTCTACCTACAAGATGAATAGTACGTGTTAGATTAGAGGTGAGTACAGCTTTTTTCCCTTGTTCTAATATATAGAAGAAGAAAGTTAAATCCCCCATCATTACATCTGATTTACCTTCTATAAAAGGTTTATTCCCATCAAAGGTAAAATCTTCTGCTAAATCTAGATAAACTTTTAACCCACGTTTTTCAAATAATCCTCTTCGATCTGCTAATAAGGCTGGGATAATAAGAGGGTTTTTCTTTGTATGATGTAAATGAATTGGCTCCATATAAACTCCTTTCGCTTACTGCATGATAAGTCCAAGTAAAAATTCTACACTTAAAATCGCATGAAAACTATAAATAAGCAAAAGTGGTCTTGGCCCCCACTCCTTGCCCATAGCAGGATATACTTCCTTTATCTTGTAGTAGTCTTTATACCAGCGTCTATATCCAAATTCACCAAATATAATAAGACCACTTATAAACATCCACCAAGTAATGCCTCCTATAAGAAATAATGCACCCCAGCATAATACCATAAAAATGGCCTCTGGAATAATAATCTTAATGGAGTTTCTAAACCCAATAACATGAGGAAGTGTTACTCTTGCACCTTTATCTTTTTCATAATCTGAAGTATTGTTTGTAGACATTAAAAAGACCGTCATCATCATAGGAATACAAGCATAAAGTACAATCTCTGGTGTTAAATTTCCTACTTGTATAGCGGTAGACAGAAAGCTACTTAATCCGCCTACAAAAAGCCCCGATATAGCTTCTCCTATAGGATAAACAATATAGGGTTTAGGCCCTAATGAATAAGTCACTGCTGCTAATGCACCTAATAGACCCATTCCTAATATAAACAGACTCTTTGTAAGAAGCACTACCATAAGCCCACTTATTCCTCCCAAGGCTAGAAAGCCTACCAGTACAATAAGAGCATCCTTAAGTGTAGCATCTCCTCTTACAAGTCCTTCACTCCCTTTATGGCCTGTCATTGTAGATTCATTTTCTTCCTTTTTCAGATAGCCTCTTATTTCATTCGCTACATTCGCTACAATATTAAAACTAAATCCACTTATAAAGAACCATACAAGTGTCCAAAATTTTAAGCTTCCACTTAGATAAGCTCCATATAATCCCCCACTTAATATAGGAAGACCTGTAGCAAAGCCTGTCCTAATTTCCATGACTGTGTACGCACGTTTTAAAAATTCTTTCATTATCGTATACTCCCTGCTGTAATACCTTGGTAAATATATTTTTGCAGCATAAAGAATAGAATTAACATAGGTATCATACTGATTAAAATAGCTGCACTTATAACATGCCAATCTGTTTGGTTAGGGCCTACAAATCTATAGATAGTCGTTGAAACTGTATTCATCTTCTCCCCCGGCATATAAAGATATGGAATATAAAAATCATTATAAATGGCAATCATTTTAAGTAAGGCTACTGTAGCCGTAGCAGGTTTGAGAAGTGGAAAAATAACCCTACTATAAATCTTATAGTAAGATGCTCCCTCTAAAATCGCTGCCTTATCCATTTCCTTAGGAATTTTATCTAATGCCTGCAGATAGATATAGACCATAAGCACATCTGCTCCTATGTAAATAACGATAGGTGCCAATAGTGTATTATAAAGTCCTAGCTTATGCATGAGCTTAAACGTGCCCACCTGTGAAATTTCCAAAGGCACAATAGAGACTAATAGATAAGCAAATAAAATAGTCTTTTTAAACTTAAAGTCAAAACGGTTAATGATATAGGCTACCATAGAACCAATGATAATACTTCCACCAACTCCAAAGAGCAGTAAAATAAAAGTGTTTGTAAATCCCATAAGCATTTTGCCTTCATTAAAAGCTCTTATATAATTATCAAAGTTCAAGAAGTTCTCAGTTGGTACCATTCCAGCTGTATTTACAAACTCATCATACGTTTTAAAGCTACCAAAGAATAAAGTTATAAGCGGGAAAAATATAATAAAGCTCCACAGCAATAAGCTTCCATATTTTAATAGACTTATCATGACTTTTTTAATCATCTTCTACCCCCTTATAGATTTTATTTTGAATAGCTGTAATGGCTAAAATAACAAGACTAACTATAACAGCCATACTCGCCGCAAGACCAAACATCTTCTTCTCAAAAGCTGTCTTCATAGTTTGAAGTAAGAAAGTCATAGTCCCATTAGAGCCATTTGTTAAAATGAGTGGTAATTCAAAAGTAGATAGAGCGCCTATTGTTAATAATATGAAATTTATTTTAAGTACGATTTGAATACCTGGTAAAATAACAAGACGCACTTTCTGCCACCAACTAGCTCCTTCTATCTCTGCTAACTTGTAATGTTCAAGTGGGACACACTGAACAGCCCCAAAATATAAAATAAAACTTTTACCTGTATGACGCCATATAGAAATAAAACCTAGGGTATAATTTACAACTCTAGGATCTCCTAACCAATAGCGTGTATGCTCAGTAAGTCCTATCAGTTCTAAGAGACTGTCAAAACTTCCTCCCGGGCTAAAAAATAGTCTAAAGAGCATCGCTACAGCCATCCCACTTATGAGGCAAGGAAATACAAAAGTTGCCTTAAAGAAATTTTTACCCTTTACTTTAGTAGAGAGTAAAATAGCAAAAAAGAGAGCAATCACAATCTGTATAAACCCTGCTATAAAATAAATTAAGCTATTAAAAAATACTTTTAAATAAACTGGATCTGTTAGAATTTTAATATAGTTAGAAAAACCTACATAAGTTTTAACTGGTGACAGACCATTCCATGAGGTAAAACTATATTCTATGAGTGCAAAAATAGGATAAATGCCAAAAGTAAAAAGTAATAATAAAGGACAAAAAAGAAAGCAGCCAATCAGCTGTCTTTCTTTTTTAGTTTTATTACTTAGCATATTCACTTGCAGCCTTTTCCCAACGTGCTTCAAGGCTATTTACATAGTTTTCATAGCTTTCATATTGATCAGGGTAAAGTCCCATATTAATGACTTGTTGAAGTACCTCTGTAAGTCTTGCTACACCTACTTCATTGGCAATGCTCGTGTAAACTGTCTCTACTTCAGCCGTTACTGGTGGGGCTGTTAAAACAATATTATTATTTTCAAAGATAGCTCTTTCTTCAGGATCTAAGTCAGCAAGTGCTGGTGACATACCACCTAAATCATCAGCATATTCACTTTCAGCTGAGATAAAGAAATCAAGGAAAGCTCTAGCAGTTGCTTTATTTGTACTGTTTACATTGATTCCTACTACTTCCGGTGCCCCAAATGCAATACTTGTTTTGCCATTTACCTTAACTGGCATAGGTGCAATCTCAATATCACTTACATCTGAAAGTTCCTCAATCGCTTTTTCATCTTGAGACCCTTTCATCATCATAGCAATTTTACCATCTGCTAGCATTTGTTTACCTTGAGCAAAGTCAATAGTAACTGGGTCTGGCTCAGTAAACCCATTTGTTGTAAGGGCATAGAAAAGATCCATGACTTGTCTTATAGGCTGTCCTGGCATGAAAGCTGTACCACTTTGAAGCATAGCCTCTTTATAATTTTCTCCTCCGAAAGATGAGAGCATGCCCCCCCATGTTCCAAGTCCTGAATTATAGTTGGTAAAGAAAGGAATAGCATCTGTATTGTCTTTAATTTGCTGACAAGCTGCTAAAAGCTCTTCTATTGAAGTTGGAAAAGTTTTAATCCCTGCTGCTTCAAATACATCCTCATTATAAATAATCCCTAATGAGTTAATAGCTGCTGGTAGTCCATATGCTATGCCATTATAATCAGCTTCCGTTACATCAATATAAGCTTTACCTAACTCTTCTACTGTACCTAATGGCTCAAAATAGTTTGGATACATTTCAGGCTCGCCTGACATGCTGAAAGGTACAAAAAGAACATCCCCATAATCTGTTGTATTCATTCTTGTTGTAATATAGTTATTATAATCTGAAGAAGATTCCCAAATAATATCTGTTACAGATGGGTAGAGAGCTTTAAACTCTTCTTCTATATCTGCAAAAAGTTCCTCTGCATCTGTACGAGAAGTTACAACTGTGATTGTTCCTCCTATGTCACTTGTATTCCCATTAGTTGTTCCACCATTTGGAGTAGTGCCTTGACCTCCATTTCCATTTGCACAACCTGTAAAAATCATTGGAATAAGGGGTAGTACCGCCATCCATTTTCTCATGTTACATTCCTCCTAATATTTTCTTTAGTTTCTTGGTCAAAATAATGTGCTTTCTCTAGGTCTAGTCTTATCTTAACAGTGTCACCTTTTTTGTAAGCTACATCTCCATACGCTTTAGCAGTAAAACTGCAATTTTTATATTGTAAATAAAGAAGTGATTCACCGCCCAAATAATCTACTTTCTGAAGAACTGCTTCTAAATGCACCTCTCCTTCTGTTACTATTTGAATATGTTCACTCCTTAGACCTAACAAATAGTTTCTATCTTCCTCTAGAACTTGCTTTTTTGTAATAATTTCAATCTCTTCTTCTAAAAGTATGCCTCGCTTTGTTCCTTTGCATGTAAATAAACTAATAGAAGGTCTACCGATAAACTGTGCTACAAACAAATTCTTAGGTTCTTGATAAATTTCACTTGGAGAGCCTACCTGCTGAATCTCTCCCTTATTTAAAATCACAATGCGGTCAGCCATGGTCATAGCCTCTATTTGGTCATGAGTCACATAAAGCATCGTTGCATGAAGGGCCTCATGCAACTTTTTAATTTCCTGGGACATATTATCTCGTAATTTAGCATCTAAATTTGAAAGTGGCTCATCCATTAAGAAGAGCTTAGGCTTTCTCACCATTGCTCTTGCAAGGGCTACACGCTGTCTTTGTCCTCCAGAAAGTTTTTTAGGTTTGACCTTTAGATAGGATTCTAACTCTAAAAGTTTTGCTGCCCATGTTACTTTCTCTTCTATAACTTTCTTAGATTCTTTTCTTATCTTCATACCAAAGGCAATATTGTCATAGACAGTTAAGTGAGGGAGTAAAGCATAGTTTTGAAAAACCATAGCTACATCTCTATCTTTAGGATGTTTATCTTGAATAGACTGACCATCTATTAAAATATCACCACTTGTTAAGGTTTCAAATCCACAGATCAGCTCAAGCAAAGTAGACTTTCCACTACCGCTTGGCCCTACTACTACAATGAGTTCACCATCTTCAACTTGAAGATTAAAGTCTTTGAGAGCATAAGACTTATTGGTTTCATATCTCTTAGAAACTTTATTAAACGTCACATTTCCCATGTGCTTCACCACCTTTATGTATAAGTGCCTAGCACATTATTATATAATCCTTTACGCTACCTGTCAATTTCCCCCATATACACTTTGTTAGTTTAATCAACTTTAAAAAAAACATACGAAAAAGGTGCTAGAAGCTCTCAAATAACAAAAAGCTCTAACACCATCCCTTCTGATTTATACACAAAACAAATTTTCATCTTCAAAGAATCTGCTTCATAATATTCAAACTGATTTAAGTATACTTATATTCTCAACGACTTCTTGCATTACTTTTGAAATATCATCATTAATTAAAAGGTCCGCTTTATTATCGGCTGAAGTGGTACTTTTATTAATTAATATCAATTTCTTGCCCGTAAAATAATCAATTAATCCTGCTGCGGGATACACTACTAATGAAGTCCCTCCAATAATTAGTGTATCTGCTTTAGAAATTGCATGAACTGCACCAGAAATTATCTGTTCATCCAGTCCTTCTTCATAAAGAACAACGTCTGGTTTCACGACACCTCCACATTTTTCACATTTTGGAATTCCATCCGATTGTAACACATAATTCACATCATAAAAGGCATGACACTTCATACAATAATTTCTCAGTACGGAACCATGAAGCTCATATACCTTCTTAGATCCTGCTGCCTGATGTAGTCCATCAATATTCTGCGTTACGACGGCTTTTAACTTACCCATTTTCTCGAGCTTAGCAAGTGCAATATGACAATCATTTGGTTTTGCCTCTGGATAAATAAGATTTTTCTTATAAAAATCATAAAATTCTTCAGGATATCTTACAAAAAATGAATGGGATACTGCCTGTTCGGGTGTAAAGTTTCTATTTAATTTTTTACTATAAAGTCCATTAGAACTTCGAAAATCAGGTATTCCACTTGAAGTGCTAATGCCTGCCCCTCCAAAGAAAACAATATTTTGACTTTCTCTTAAAATTTCAGTTAATCTTTCTATACTCATCTAAACATCTCCATAAATTATTCTTATTTCTTATTATGGCATAGAACCGAGTATAAAAAAAGATGGAGAGTCTTTCTTCTCTCCATCTATACTTTCTATTTGATTGGATTTCCATTAAAGTCCTCATAACTTGTCTGTTTCTTAGCTTCACCATGGTTATTTTGGTGTTCATGTAGGCGTCTTCTTCTTTCACCTTTTTGCTGAGATTGATTAGGTTTATGATTCATCCTTTAACACATCCTTTCAGAGATAGTTTATACTTATCATCTTAAAGTTATGTGTCCATAAGAAGACTGTTTATTTTTCCTATTTCAGTTCTTACTCATTTTTACTTGAACCTTTATAAGTCTTTTTCGTCTTACTTACTCTTCTTAAACGCCCTTTAATAGGAGTTGTTTGAAGCTGTTTGTATACAGATTCTCCTTTGTGATTAAGAATTTCTACAAAAGTAGATATATCTTGAATCTCAATAATACCTATATCATCTGCACTCATACCTTCTAAATTACAAAGTGTCCCTACAATATCTACAGGGCGCATTTTTGTCTTTTTACCAGCATTAATATGAAGTTTCATAATCTCTGCACTGAGCTTTTCACCTTTTGTTTCAACCTTTTTCATAGGTGTAGACATTTTCTTTTCAAAATGCGCTTTAGCCTCTCCAACCTCTGTTTCACTTGGAACCCTATCCAAGGTGAGCGTATGCCCAATATAGTCTTCTAAGGCACTTAGCCTGTCTTCTTCTAATGGTGTTACAAGCATAAGGGCTTTCCCTGATTTACCACCTCTACCTGTACGTCCTATACGGTGTACATAGTTTTCAAGGTCTTCTGGCACATCAAAGTTAATGACGTGTGTAATATGTTCAATATCAATGCCCCTTGCTGCTACATCTGTTGCTACAAGGTAACGGAAGCGGCCATTTCTAAAGTCCTCCATAACAGCAAAACGGTCTTTTTGCTCCATGCCACCATGGATTTTAACGCATGGATAACCTAACTGTTTGAGTCCTTCATATACTGAATCTACACCTTCTTTACGATTACAGAAAATCATACAGCTTTCAGGACTTTCTACTGTTGTTATAGCTTCTAAAGCCTGCATCTTATCTCTATCTTCTACTTTATAATAAACCTGTTCCACCCGATCAGCAGTAAGAGTGGTACTTTCTATTTCTACCGTAACAGGATTTATCATATAAGACTCACATAGCTTTTCAATATGTGGTTTCATAGTAGCTGAAAAGAGCATAGTGACACGTTCTTTTGGAAGAGTTTTAATAATGTTTTCAACCTGGTCAATAAAACCCATTCTTAGCATTTCATCTGCCTCATCTATCACTAAATACCGTATTTCGTCTGTAATAAAAGTTCCTTTATCTAAATGATCTTGTACACGCCCCGGTGTCCCTACTACAATATGTGTCTTTTGTTTCAAACCTTTTTGCTGAATATGGAAAGGTGACTTACCATAAAGAGCCATTACCTTCATTCGCTTAAATCGACCAATGTTAAAAAAATCTTCTTTTACCTGCATAGCAAGTTCACGTGTAGGTGTTAGGATAAGGGCCTGAGGTTTATTTTCATCCCAATTGATTCTCTCACAAATAGGAATAGCAAAAGCCGCTGTCTTACCACTTCCCGTCTGTGATTTTACAATGACATCCTTACCCTCTAAAGCAAGAGGAATGATAGCTTGCTGTACTTTGGTTGGTGTATTAAAATGCAATAAATCGAGTGCTTTTATAAGTGTATTACTAAGTTGATAATCTTTAAATTGCATATATTGTCCTTCTTCTTTCTTTTATATTTATACAGCTTCCATTGCATCTTCTGCTAAGAAAGTCTCTGTAAATCTTTCAATTCTCGGGAAAAAGAATTCTACAATAGGTCCTAATAAAAAGATACATAGTAAAGTTCCTATACCTATCACACCGCCTAACATAATCCCTACAATAGCAAATAAAATATCTGTTACCATACGTACTTTACCATATGGTTTACTTAAAAAGTCCACAACTGTAAAGTATACAAGGTCATTAGGTGGCACACCTAAAGTAGCACATTTTAAAATAGGTACCCCTATGCCAATAATGATACATGCTACGATAAATAAACTAATTTTTATAATAAGTGGATATGTACTTAATTCAAATGGTGCTACAATAAGAAGCATCCAATCTAATACTACTCCTACACATAAAATACTTAGGAAAGTACCAATATGTATGTTTTTACGGTCAAGCATAAGAATGATAAAGAAAATAATAGCTGTTAATAATCTGTTCGCTGCCCCAGGTGTTATCCCTAATAAGCCTGCCATCCCCTGTGTGAAAATGGTAAAAGGGTCAGAACCTAGATTCAGCTCTAAAAATAAGGCTACACCAAATTGAATAATAAAAAGTCCCATAAAAAAAAGTAAAAGTTTTTTTAGCATAATAAATCCTTCCTTGTAGTATATAAAAATGTCTTATGTTCTATGCTTGATTATAACTACTTTTACTCGTCTATGGCAAGAATCTTTGTTGAATATTAAACTTTTTTCAATTATACTGATATTAATATACACTTTAGGGAGGATTTAAAAATGGGATTTCATTCAGGCTTTGGCATGTATTCTTTGATGGATACACTTTTTCCATTTATATTTTTTATTGTTTTCTTTATTATTATAACGGTATTTATCCTTTCCTTTGCACAAGGCATTAGAACTTGGAACAAAAATAATCATTCACCCTTACTTACTGTACCTGCTAAAGTTGTAGCCAAACGCAGTCATACGAGCCATTCCCATAATACTCATGACAATATGCCTCATTCGAGTAGTTCTACAAGCTATTATGTTACTTTTGAATTTGAAAGTGGTGACCGCCTAGAACTTCATGTTGCTTCCAATGAGTATGGCTACCTTGTAGAAGGTGATATGGGTAAGCTTACTTTCCAAGGTACACGTTATAAAAATTTTGAGCGTATAAAATAAACTTATAATCTTTAAGAGTACAGCATCTGTATAGAAGTATAAATATACCTTTTAATAGATAGGTAATTTATTTAAAAAAGCCTAAGGGGTTACTCATTCCAAGTATCCCCTTAGGCTTTTACATATCTTTCTTGTTACATAAACTGCATAATAAAGTCGCCCATAAGCTCTCTAAGCTCCCCTGCATCAAATACAGGTACTGCTTCTGACTGCTGCTTAAGACCACCATCTTTATAAAGAACTTCTTTAAAAGAATATGCTTCATCTACTAGTTGAACAATCAGACCATAAATTAAATTCTCTCCTAATTCTAGTTCACCCAACTCTAGCCCTTCATATTGTTCTTCTCTACCATCAAATACAGTGAGTTTCCCTTCATATTCTACTGCAAATGAAATAAATAAGCTGTTAAGCTCATCTTGCTCTAGATAGTAATGTACACTTTTAATAATATTATTAAGACTCATATGAGGCTCTAGATTGGTATAGCGATTACGATAGTATTTATCATCCATCTCATCTTGTTCCATAAATACAAAGGCTGCCTCTACACTATCAGCGACTCTTATAAGTCCGTCTAAGTCATAATCCTCTGCATAATAGTTTAAATCATTAATTTCAATATTATGGTTCATTGTAATCTCCTACTTCTTTATGTTTAAAATAAGTCTAACTGATTAGATTCTGATAAATGTCCTAGTATACCTAACTCGGACATTTTATCTGTAACAGTTTTACTTACTTTAGCACGGTTTCTAAAGTCTTCCTTTGAAAGGAAAGGACCATCTTTAATAGCCGTTACAATCCCTTCCGCCGCTTTCTCCCCAAGTCCATCAATAGCACTTAAGGCCGGCATAATCTTGCCATCTATAATTTGGAACTTCTTATCATCTGCAACAGCTAAGTCAATTGGCATAAAGTCAATACCACGGGCATACATCTCCTGAACAAGACGCATATCTTTTAAAGTATCTTGCTCTTTGGCTGTTTGATTTTCTTTCCCTTTATTCATAATTTCTTTCATATGATATTCCAGTCTTTCTTTCCCTTGACACATCAGTTCATAAGAGAAGGAAGACGCACGAATACTAAAGAAAGCGGTGTAATAAGCAAGTGGATGGAAAATCTTATACCAGGCAATACGCCATGCCATCATAACGTAAGCTGCCGCATGGGCTTTCGGGAACATGTACTTAATCTTTTTACAGGACCAAATGTACCAATCTGGTACGCCGTATTTAAGCATTTCTTCCTCCCATTCTGGCTTAAGCCCTTTCCCTTTACGTACACTTTCCATAATAGTGAAGGATAAGGCTTTATCCATCCCTTGATTAATGAGATAGGTCATAATATCATCACGTGTACAAATAACCGTTGAAATCGTTCCTTTTCCTTCTTCAATAAGTGTCTGTGCATTTCCTAGCCATACGTCTGTACCATGTGATAGTCCAGAAATACGAACAAGGTCAGAGAAACTCTTTGGTTTGGCATCAACTAACATCTGAATAACGAAGTCTGTACCAAACTCTGGTATACCTAATGAACCCAGTGGGATACCTCCAATATCTTTAGGTTCAATACCAAGAGCCTTCGTACTATGGAATAGAGACATAACATCTTTATCATCTAGCTTTACAGTATGAGAATCAATTCCTGTAATATCCTCTAACCTACGAATAATAGTTGGATCGTCGTGCCCTAGAATATCGAGCTTTAGTAAGTTATGGTCAATGGAGTGATACTCAAAGTGCGTTGTAATAATAGGTGTTGTTGTATCATTGGCTGGATGCTGAATCGCTGTAAACTCATAAATCTCTCTATCATGAGGCACTACGATAATACCACCTGGATGCTGCCCTGTTGTACGTTTAACACCTGTACATCCTTCAGCAATACGTCTCATCTCTGCACGTCTCTTATGCAGACCTCTTTCCTCACAGTACTTATAGACATAGGCAAGGGCCGTCTTCTCTGCCATTGTACCAATGGTTCCTGCTCTAAAGGCCTTTCCTTCCCCAAAGATTACTTCTACATATTTATGAGCCTTAGCTTGGTAATCTCCTGAGAAGTTAAGGTCAATATCGGGTTCTTTATCTCCCATAAATCCAAGGAAAGTTTCGAATGGAATATCATGACCTTCTTTTAATAGTTCATGCCCACATTTAGGACAGTCACGATCTGGCATATCACACCCAGAACTTCCAGCATAAGCCTTAACTTCTGGAGAGTCAAAGTCTACAAAGTGACATTCAGGACAGATATAATGAGGGGAAAGTGGGTTAACTTCTGTAATCCCTGACATCGTTGCTGCAAAGGAAGACCCTACAGATCCCCTTGAACCTACTAAATAGCCATGGTCATTAGAATCCCATACCAGTTTCTGTGCAATGATATACATTACGGCAAAACCATTTGAAATGATAGAGTTAAGCTCTCTTTCAAGACGCTCTACAACTACCTCTGGAAGCTCTGGTCCATAAATCTCATGGGCCTTATCATAGCAGATGCTTCTTAGTGTTTCATCTGAATTTGGAATTTCAGGTGGACACTTATCTGGTAATACAGGAGAAATCTTATCTATTTGGTCATTAATAAGATTTGTATTGGTAATAACAACTTCTCTTGCCTTTTCCTTGCCCAAATATTTAAATTCTTCAAGCATTTCATCTGTTGTTCTAAAGTATACCGGTGGCTGGTCATCAGCATCTTTAAAGCCTTTTCCTGCCATAATAATACGCCTATAAACTTCATCTTCTGGATCTAAGAAGTGTACATCGCAAGTAGCTACTACTGGTTTGCCATACATATCACCAAGCTCAACAATACGTTTATTATAGTTAATTAAATCTTCTACTGTACTTGCTTCATATTTATCACTACGAAGCATAAAACTATTATTGCCAACTGGCTGGATTTCTAAATAATCATAGAAGTTTACAATACGTCTTAATTCATTTTCGTCCTTTTCTCTTACAATAGCTTGGAAAAGTTCACCTGCCTCACAGGCCGACCCAATAATAAGACCTTCTCTATGTTTCTGAATAAGACTCTTTGGCATACGAGGACGTCTTGCGAAATAATCTAGGTGAGAAGCTGAAACAAGTTTATTAAGGTTAATACGTCCTGTTTCATTCTTGATTAGAATAATCCCATGATAAGTTGGCAGCTTCTTAATATATTCAGGAGATACATCCATCTGATCATTAAGCTGGCCCAGGTGTGTAATCTCCCGCTCCTTAAGCATCTCTATAAACTTCATGAAAATTTCACTTGTAGCTGTCGCATCATCTACCGCTCTATGGTGATTTTCTAAGTTGATTCCTAAATGTTTGGAAATATTATTTAACTTAAAGTTTCCAAGGTGTGGCATTAACATACGAGCTAAGGCTACGGTATCTAATACTGTATAGTCACAAGGTAGATTTTGTCTTTTGGCATTTTCTACTATAAAACTCATATCAAAATCTGCATTATGAGCAACCATAACACTACCTGTACAGAATGCCATAAACCTTGGTAATATCTCTTCAATAACAGGTGCATCCATGACCATACGGTCATTAATGCCTGTTAAGTTTTCAATTTGATAAGGGATAGGTACCTGTGGATTAACAAATTCACTAAAAGTATCTACAACCTGACCTTTTACTACTTTTACTGCCCCGATTTCTATAATTTTGTTTTGATGTGGACTAAAACCTGTTGTCTCTAAGTCAAAGACTACATAGCTATCCTCTAAGCTTTGATTTTTAGAGTTTACTACCATTTCTTTCATATCATCTACAAAGTAAGCTTCTACTCCATAAATGACTTTAAAGGGCTCATCCTTCTTAACACAGTGATTAGCAATAGGGAAAGCCTGAAGGCATCCATGATCTGTAATAGCTACTGCCGGCATGCCCCACTCTTTGGCACGGTTAATCATCTTGCTAATATCTACAACGCTATCCATATCGCTCATGACTGTATGAAGATGAAGTTCTACACGCTTTTCTTCACTGGTATCTATACGCTTGGTTGTAAAATCGGCACTTGGTTTAATACCTTGTACGGAACCGATACTGATTTCTCTATCATATTTGTCCATCATAGCCATACCTTTTACACGATAAAAACCACCTTTTTTAAGATTACCCAGTACATCTACTAAATCATCATTTTTAACAAAAAGCTTAACTGTAATGGTATCTGTAAAGTCTGTAATATCAAACATAATAATGGTTTTTTCCATACGGATTTCACGTGTTTCAATGCCTATCACTTTACCCTGAATGACAACTTCACCAATTTCATCCACAATTTCATCAATTGGTGTAACTTCTCCATCACAGTATCGGCCATAGAATACATCTGGATCTTGGGCTTTCTTACGATATTTTTCTTGATTGGCCTTGATTTCTTCAGGTGCTTTCTTAGGTTTTTCTACCTCTTCTTCCTTCTTCTCATGCACACGTACGTTACCCATTACTGTGCTCACTTCTCGTTTAATCTTCTGCTCATTTTCCTCAGCAAGTGTATGATGCGCAAGTACTGTAAATTCAAAACAAATCTGTATACGTCTATCAAAACGTTCTCTATAAACACTTTCTAAGAATGTTTTAATCTCTTCAGCCTTTCTTCTTGCAAAGAGGCTATTATCTAAGGTTACTGTTAAGGTGTCCCCTTCTACAGTCCACTCCGACATACGAATCATAGCAGAAAACATTTCACTTTTTGCGGATATTTCATAAAGCAAACTGTCTTTATAAACATCTGTTATATATTTTACAGTATACTGCTCTGAGAGCAGATACTTTTCCCTAAGTTGTATGGTAACAGGTGTATTAGGAAACAGCTTGTTTTTAATATGTTCTTGCATTTTAACAATTTGCGCATGATGAATGATTTCACGACTACATAAATGGAACATAAGTACATTTGTACTATTATCTAAAACAACTTTTTCTACATCTACAATAGAAAACAGCTGCATAAGTTTATCTTCTACTTTTAATTCAGGCAAAACTTCAAAAAAACGTCTTACCTCAGCTGTTTGGTCCATGCTTGTCTCCTCCCACACTTTTATTTATTATTAGTATTCTATCTGTATTTCTTAGAAATAACAAGGAAGTACTACAACTAGATACTTTAAGTCAATCAACACAAAAAAGCAAGCTGCCTCTCTAGGCAACTTGCTTCTAATATTTGCTAATGTGGGAATTCAATCACCACTTTAAATAAATCTCCATCAACCTCTAAACCAAGCTTGCCGCCTTGTACTTCTACAAGACTTCTTGCTATAGCGAGACCAAGTCCTGAACCTTCCGTAGTTCTAGAGCTTTCTCCTCTTACAAAACGTTCTAGGAGTTCTTCCGCTTCTATAGCTAACTGCTCTTTTGAAATATTTTTAATCACAACACAAGCTTTATTTTGTAAGTTATACACATCTATATACACACGTGTGTATGGCATCGCATACTTACATACATTAGACAATAGATTTTCAATGACTCTGCACATATGTCTGCCATCTATAGGCACCATAACTTCTTCGACTTTGTTAAACACAATATTTAAGTGCCTCTCCTCTAGTCTGTCGGTATATTCCCCTACACTTTGAATGACTAATTGGTCTATACGCGTCGGCATAAGTTCTGCTTTAACATTACCTGTAGCCGCCTTTGAAGCTTCTACGAGATCCTCTACAAGCTGCTTAAGTCTATTACTACGTTCATCTAGAATACCAATATATTCCCTAGCTGTACTATTGTCTATAGGTTCCTCTTTTAATAAATCAATATAACTGATAATAGAAGTAAGTGGTGTCTTAAGATCATGAGAAACGTTAGTAATCAGTTCTGTCTTAAAACGCTCACTTCTTAAAGCATCTGTTACAGCTGACTCTAATCCATCTCCAATATGATTAAGTGCATTAGCTGTTTCTTTCATGGCAGGAAGGGTGTACTTTAGTTCGACCTTTGCTTTAAGGTCACCTACTGCTACCTTCTTAATACCTTTAGCTATCTGCATATAATCTACTACAAGCTTTATACTTATAAGAGCCACGCCTATATTAAGACATACTAATCCCATAAAAGCTAGAAGACTCATTATACCAAAGCCCATTAGAAAAGTTAATATACCTATTCCACTTAACACAAGATAAATAAGGATAACACCAATCACTACAAATGGCAAAGTTCCCTCTGTCATATTCATAATAAGCCAATGTCCTAGGCGTACTATTAAAATATACTGCTTCCAACTTCCATTTTTTATATGCTTCACTATGCTGCTTATAAAGAGAACCGTTAAACTTACAGCTATAACCAACATAAAATTAAACACAATCACACCAATTTCAAATGGGCTTCCCCCATAAGGTAACCATTCTTTAGAAAGTACCCTATCTAAAGCAAAAGCTGAACCTATAAAAACTATAAACAATGCTGGTATATAGAGCATAGTCTGAACTTCAAACGGTAACTTATCAAAGACGTTTAAATATATCTTCCCTTTTTTCTCTCCTTGACCTACTACACTTAGCCATAATAGACCTGCTATAATTGCTATAGCTATGCCTATCACAAGACCTACATAAACTTTCTCCTTAATAGCAAGCGCTCTATCTATCTGTAATTTATTTGTATAGAAAGAATCACCTGGTACAAGCTCATCTCTAAGTGCTACGTAGACTTCATATTGATCCGTATAGTCTACACCTTCTCCATAATAGTAATTATAGTAACGACTTTCTAATCCACCATAATAATCTACTTGTACTCTTCCATTTTCGTAAAGTAAGGCACTGTCGCCATTCCCTTTTACATAGTGTTCTCTTGATTTAAAATCTTCTAGTATCTCTAAACTATTCGTACCATTATAATCTTCTCTATTGGTTACAACTTCACCTGTTTCTTTATTTCTCGCAAAGTATTCAATATTAGGTGTATCTAAGCTCGTTTGAATTGTGGCAAAGTACTCCTTACGATCCTTTATAATACCTGATACAGCTTTTGCTTTTTCTTCTGTCCATCTCTTTATAGAAAGTACTTGCTCCGTTATAGCTACAGTTTCTTCACTTTTTTCTTCTACTCCTTGCTCCTGTTTATCAGGGTTATACCCCTCTATCATAGACAAATCTATACCTAAATATCTTGCAGCCTCTTCATCTGTCACCTTATCAGGATTAAAAATATCCTCATCTACATATCGTACAATCCAGTCTCTTACGAAACCAGCTTTATCCATAATATTACTTTGATACTCCCATGTTTCATAATAACTTTCTCTGTATGGCATTATAGCTATTCCAACCAAGCTATTCCCTAAAAGTATCCCTGCTAAACAAAGCAATGCAAATAAGAAACTTTTATGTACCTTACTGTACTTAAATTTTTTCCACCATGTAGCCACTGCCCCACACCACCTTTATATATTTTGGTTCTTTAGGATTAATCTCAATTTTTTCTCTAAGTCTCCTAATATGGACAGCTACTGTATTTTCAGGTGCATGCGCTACCTCCTGCCATACATTTTCATAAATTTGATGTATCGAGAGAACTTGTCCCATATGTTTCATTAGATAAACAAGAATCTTATATTCTGTTGGGGTCAACTTAACCAGATCACCATCTAAAGTCACACTTCCTGTATCTAAGTCCAGCCAAAGTCCTCCTGTTGATAGACACTGCGGCTTAGATGCCATACTTCCAAGTGTCGTATATCTTCTAATTTGTGATTTGACCCTTGCTAAAAGTTCAAAGCTATTAAAAGGCTTCGTCATATAATCATCTGCACCAAAGTTAAGTCCTGCGATTTTATCTGTATCCTCACTTTTAGCAGACAGCATAATGATAGGAATATTTTTCTCCTGTCTAATACGTAGTGTCGTAGACAAGCCATCTAACTTCGGCATCATCACATCTAGCAAAATAAGATGGATTTCATGCTGCTCTACTGCCTCTAGGGCTTCTAACCCATTATAAGTTCTTATCACTCTATAGCCCTCTTTTTGCAAATGAAGAGCAATAGAGTTTACAATGAGCTGATCATCATCACAAACTAGTATAGTATACGTCATCTTTTATCCCCCCGCTTAAAACTTTTTAGACTTATTATACATGAGATTTCTTCCCAAGGTCATATCTTTATTGTAAATCCCAAAACTTACAAAGTTATAACTAGCTTTCTTACGATTTCGTCATAATTTTTATACTCAAAATCTATCTTCTCTTATAAATAAAATCATAACCACCCGTCTAACGGGTGGTTTGCTCTAGCCCTATAAGGGCATGTTACTAGCAATGCCTTAAGGCATATTGAATAGTTCGCCAACTGCATATTTTTTTCAAGCAGCCTCTA
>NZ_JACRSY010000019.1 GCF_014384995.1 Zhenhengia yiwuensis
TTCAAGAACTAATTTCACTGCAGCAATTTTAAACTGTTTATCATAACTTCTTCTCATAAGTAGACCACCTTTCACTATTTTATCTTAACTTTGTGTCTACTTTATCATACCATGCCCAAACGCTACTACGCTATAAAGTCTAACTTATTGGGGTCACATCACTTCATTAATATGAGGGTTGCCATTTTTTTCAATACACGATGTTATTTAAGGTTGCATTTTGATGGTTTGCGTTGGGAACGCCATCTCTACATGAAGTTGGCTTGCTAAATCCATAATTTTTAAGTTAATAACTTCTTTAAGAGCTGTATAATCTTTTAAACCAGTTTGGAAAGTATAGTACATAATTTCAATGTTTAATGAATAATCGCCGAAATCTTTAAAGTAAACGAGATAAGTATTTTTTTCGATTTCCTCCATTTGCTCTAGAGTTTCTTTGATTTGAGTAATAAAGTTTTCAAGTTGTTCTTTGGAAGTATCATAGGTAACACCTAGTGTAAATTTTGCACGTCTTTTAGGCATAGTGGACCAGTTGAGAATGTTGTCATTAGATAAAGTCGCATTAGGTACGATGACAAGTCCTTGCTCAAAAGTACGAATACGTGTACTTCTAAAACTCACATCTTCTATAATCCCCTCAATAGAACCACATTCAATCCAATCACCGATTGTAAAAGGCCTATCAATCATAAGTACGACGCCACTCATAATATTGGTAAGAGTATCTTTGGCTACAAAAGTGAAGGCAACCCCTCCTAAACCTACACCGGTGAAAATACCCGCAATATTAATATCAAATTGGACAATGATTAAAGCACTGCCAATGATAATAATCATAAGCTTAATAATACGTGAGGTAAAACGAATCAGAAGGCTATGATCCAATAAGGTAAATTTGGAGCCAATATTAACAAGAATTTGTTCATAAATATCTACACAATTATAAGCACCCCATGTAAGAAGTAGGATAAAGCATACTGTATAGCCTAGATTTACAAAGGAGTAAGGAATAAGAGCAAGGTTGATCACGAGATTTTCATTAATAATGAGTTCACTTTGTTTAAAGTGTGGATAGTATACAAAAGGAGAAATTAAAAGTCCCACGTATAATCCTGTTAAAATCCACCAATAATCTAAAGGTTTAGAAAGTGCAGTGGTAAGTTCATCTAAAAAGTTAGGAATTTTATTACTAAAGTGTCCAAAAAACTTTAGTGTAGCCTTACGTAATGTTTTGCTGAGGATAATAAAAAAGATAAAAGTAAAAAGTGCAAGTCCCAGTTGGATATAGAAACGATAGCCGGCTGAAACTTTAAGTAAATCTGATAAGTTCATAAAATATGTCCTTTCTGGGATAATTATATTGATTTTGGATACAACTTATAGAAGTAAGCCTATAATGTGAGGACTAGGATGTAGTCAAAAGATAAGTGAGTATGCTATAATATTTTCTATAATATGCTAAAAAGTATACGTAAACCCATTAGCTACCTTTTAAAATTAAGGAGAATAGAAATGAAAACCTCTAAATATTTAAAAATAGATCAGAATTTACATCATAGCAAATGGCACTATGTACGTATTCGAAAAAATAGAGGTCCCAAAGATCTTTATGTACTTTGTACATGTCCTCATTCTCAAAATCTATTTGAAATTATAACGTGTGATCAGCTGACATGCAAGCATGAAGAAAGTTATGCATTAGGGTTGAGTAAGGATAAAACCTGGCTAATTGACTATGTTGTAGAACTTATTGACGGGATTTATAATACTAAAACCTTAACTTATGAAATGCTTGAAGCCAAATAAAGAGGTGTATAATGACTATATTATGGCTGATACTAAAGATAATATTAATACTGCTAGGCATTCTCATTGGAGTAGCTTTTTGCCTATTGTTAGTACTTCTTTTTGTACCTCTTGAATATAGACTAAGAGCCGAGAAGTATGAGATAATAGCTTACTCTATGCAGTTTAAAATATTTCATCTTATAAGTATTGTATATGATTGTAAAACAAATAATAGTATTAAGATTCGGTTTTGTAGAAGAACTATTAAAGAAATATCTTTTGAAGAAGCTAAAGAGCAGGTAGAAGAAAAATTAGAGAAGACACAAAAAGTTGTTACGAAGGAAACACAGGAAGAAGTAGAAGCTATTACTAAAAATAAAAGAGGACAGCAACAGCCTAAATCCACTCGGGCAACTCATACAGATGAAAGTAAAAAGATTCAAGTGAGTTCTTCTGTGGAAAAATTAGAGAGCAGAACTCAAGGTAAAAGTGAACAGGTTAGAAGGCATGAAGAAAAACACACAGCTTCTAAAAAGCAGAATAAAGCATCAAATCATTCACGTACTGAAATAAACTGGATAGAGACCATTAAATTTATCTGGGAAGATGAAAATCGTGGTCCTTTTATTCGTTTTTGCAAAGCCTTACTCAAAGACTTATGGCATGCTATACGTCCTAAAGGAATAAGTTTTAATCTTATTTTTGGGTTGGATGATCCTGCTGAAACAGGCATGTGGCTTGCAAAACTTATGGCATTATATCCTTTTTATGCACCGTATGGTAATGTTGTAGGAGATTTTGAAAAAGCTACATTTAAAGGTGATATAAAGTTATTTGGTAAAACGAACCTCTATAAATTTATTAAACCTCTTATTATATTTGTGACACATAAAGAAGTAAGAAATTATATTAAATTACTAATGAAAATAGGAAAGGATGAGTAATATGGAATCAAAACTCAACAATAATTTAGAAGTTCTATTAGGTCAGCTTGAAAATTTTATTAATACGAAAACAGTAGTAGGAGAGCCTATACATATAGGTGATACAATCTTAGTCCCTCTTGTAGATGTGAGTTTTGGAGTGGCTGCTGGATCTGCTGCGGCTTCTAAGTTGCAAGAACGTAATAAAGATAAAGAAAAGAATATAGATGGCAATTCAGATAAGGGAGCAGGTGGTTTAGGCGCTAGAATCACACCAAGTGCTATGCTTGTTATTCAAAATGGGACAACACAGCTTATTAGTACAAAAGGTCAAGATAGCTTAAATAAATTAATTGATATGGTACCAGGTCTTATCTCTAATTTACCAGATGTAATTGCTAAGTTTACTCATAAAGAAGAGACAGTAGGAGCAGAAGAAGATTATCATCAGATGAGAAATAAGAACTCATAAAGTTAATAAATGAATAAAAGCACCCTATTATTTAAGGGTGCTTTTATTTTGTGGAGTAAAGTTGTTATACGTTAAATCTGAATAAAATAATATCGCCGTCTTTGACAACGTATTCTTTACCTTCAAGGCGTACAAGACCTTTTTCACGTGCAGCATTGTATGAACCACATGCTACTAGATCATTAAAGTTAACGATTTCAGCACGAATAAATCCGCGTTCAAAGTCAGAGTGAATTTTACCAGCGGCACCAGGTGCTTTTGTGCCTTCTGTAATTGTCCAAGCACGTACTTCTTTAGGTCCTGCAGTTAAGTAACTGATTAAACCAAGAAGTTTGTAGCTTGCTGCGATAAGTAAGTCGAAACCTGTATTATGGATACCTAAGTCTTCTAAGAAAACTGCTTTTTCTTCTTCATCAAGATCAGCAAGTTCTTGCTCGATTTGAGCACAGATAACGAATGTTTCAGAACCTTCTTCGGCTGAGAAAGCTCTTACACGTTTTACGTAGTCATTGTCTTCACCAGATACAAGATCATCTTCAGATACGTTTGCTGCGTAGAGAACTGGTTTAGCACTAATAAGACCAAGTGTTTGGATTAAAGCATCTTGTTCTTCGCTTTCACCAAGAAGCATACGTGCTGGTTTACCAGACTCAAGTGTTTCGTAAATTTTTTCTAAAACAACAACTTCAGCTGCAAGTGCTTTATCATTTTTAGCTGTTTTTTTAGTTTTGGCAATACGACGCTCAAGAACTTCCATATCAGAAAAAATAAGCTCTAAGTTAATTGTTTCGATATCACGAAGTGGATCAACGGTTTTGTCAACGTGAATAATATTGTCATTTTCAAAGCATCTTACAACTTGAACGATAGCATCTACTTCACGAATATGAGATAAGAATTGATTACCAAGCCCTTCTCCTTTACTTGCACCTTTAATAAGACCTGCAATATCTACAAACTCAACAGCAGCAGGTAAGATTTTTTCTGATTGATACATTTCCTTTAAAACGTCTAATCTTTTATCAGGCACAGCAACAACCCCAACGTTTGGTTCAATTGTACAGAATGGGTAGTTTGCAGATTCAGCTCCAGCTTTGGTTAAGGCATTAAATAACGTACTTTTACCTACGTTTGGTAATCCTACAATCCCTAGTTTCATTTATTTCATCCTTTCTATTATGACACATATGTGCGTTACACTAATTTTAAATTATATAGGATATGTAGGATGGTTGCAATGGCGATTATAAGAAAAAAACTGCAAGAATCTGCAGTTTTTGGCGAAATTAATGATTTTTTCCTATTAAATAGCCTAAGCTTATGCTAATTATAAGAGAAAGAATATATACACATAGCCCTAAAAAGGTGAGTTGCTGGAAGCTTGATTGAGTAAGTACGCATTCTTCTTGTTCAAGTTCTTTATTACGTTCTGCAACACGATAATGGCGTTTAGATGTACTCATGTAGATCCCTCCTAATAAAATGAAAATACATTCTTTATATAGTATAGGGTAAAATACGAAAAATATGCAGCTCATCTGTTTACACCACCTGGATTAAGGAATATAATTTAAAATAAAACAAAGGAGGAATTTTATGCCAAACATTTATTTTCCACATTTGAATTTATCTTTCCATATAGAACCTATTGCTTTTGAAATTTTTGGTATTCCTATTTACTGGTATGGTATTATTCTAACTAGTGGTATTCTACTAGGTTTACTTATTGCTATGTATATTGGTAAAAAGGAAGGCATGTCTACAGATGATATCTTCGACTTTTTACTTTATGACATTGTTTTTGCTATCCTTGGTGCTAGAGCCTATTTTGTTGCTTTTAACTGGGATTATTATAGTGAAAATCTTTCACAAATTTTTAATCTAAGGCAAGGTGGTATTGCTATTTATGGTGCTATTATTGCATCGCTCATTGTAGCTATTTTCTATACACGTAGACGTAAAATTAATTTATGGCAGTTTGGAGATGTTGCAGCCTATGGACTTTTAGTAGGGCAAGCTATAGGACGTTATGGCAATTTTGTGAACAAAGAAGCCTTCGGAGATTATACAAATAATCTATTTGCTATGCAAATTGTAAGAGCAGAAGCTTCTACACCTGTTACACAAAATATGTTAGATCATAGTATTATGCGTAATGGTATTGAGTTCATACAGGTACATCCAACTTTCTTTTATGAATCTTGTTGGAACATTGTACTACTTGTCTTACTTCTTATTTATAGGAAGTATAAAAAATATTCAGGAGAGATTTTTTTCCTTTATATAGCTGGATATGGTATAGGGAGATTTTGGATAGAAGGACTTAGAACAGATCAACTTGTTGTACCAGGAATTAATATTGCAGCTTCACAGATTGTAGCAGTATTTTCAATTATTGCTGGAATTATTGGTTTTATATGGTGTCGAAAATCTAATCCAAAGGCTATTAAATTCAAAAAAATGTAAATTTGTGTTGATTTCTTCCAAATATTATACTATAATAAAAATATAGAGAGAAAAGTAGTATATATAGTGGAGGGATTGATATGAATACAACAACCAAGAGGCGTATTGTAGATTTACAAATACGTCTAAATAGTCTTGTAGAAAACAGCAACGACTACACGGATCATATGCGAGAATTATACACTATAAGCACAGAACTAGATGAATTAATTGTACAATATTATAAAGAATATAGCGCTTAAAACTAGTACAGCAATGTACTAGTTTTTTTTCTTTTACTCAATTTTTACTTGAAAAGTCTGCCATAAAGCAATAGAATAGAAGAAAGTGGTTAAAAGTGGTTTGAAGTGGGGTAAAAAGGGGGAGAAGTGGAGCATGTTCATTGGTGAATACCAGCATAGCCTAGATGAAAAAAGCCGGGTTATTGTACCAGCTAAGTATCGTGAGCAACTTGGAGCATGCTTTGTTCTGACAAAGGGTTTAGATGGCTGTTTGTTTATTTACCCACAAGATGAATGGATAAGCTTTGAACAAAAACTTAAAGAGCTACCTTTAACCAATATAAATGCCCGTAAATTTGTACGTTTTTTCTTAGCGGGGGCTGTAGAATGTACACCTGATAAGCAGGGAAGAATTCTTATTCCAAGTCATTTGAAAGTATATTCCAGTATAGAAAAAGACATAGTATTTATAGGGATGGGTAACAGAGTAGAAGTATGGAGCAGCAATAAGTGGGATGCCTATAATGAAGATGCTTTTGATGCAAATGCTTTAGCGGAACAAATGGAATCATTAGGAATATAGAGGTGAATGATTATGGAATTTAAACACGTATCAGTATTATTAGAAGAATGTATAGAAGGTTTAGCCATTAAGCCAGATGGAACTTATGCAGATGGCACATTAGGTGGAGCTGGACATGCAAAGGAAGTATGTAAAAGGCTTTCTAAAAAAGGACACTTTATAGGCATTGATCAAGATACAAATGCACTTAAAGTATCTAAAGAAAGGCTAGCAGAAGTTGCACCTGAAGTAACACTTGTGCATAATAACTTTTCTAATGTAGGAGAAATTTTAAAGGAATATGCAGCAGAAGGTGTAGATGGTATGCTCATTGACCTTGGGGTGTCTTCGCATCAGTTAGATGAACCTTCTAGAGGATTTTCTTATATGCATGATGCACCACTGGATATGCGTATGAATCAGGAAGCAACTTTTTCTGCTTATGATGTAGTCAATGAGTATAGCGAAGAAGAACTTTTTAGGGTAATTAAATCTTATGGGGAAGAAAAGTGGGCAAAACGTATTGCAACTTTTATTGTGGAATCTCGTGCTACAAAGCCTGTTGAAACAACATATGAACTTGTAGAAATTATTAAAAGCGCCATTCCTTATAAAGCAAGAAAAGAAGGTCCACATCCAGCTAAAAGAACTTTCCAGGCTATTCGCATAGAAGTAAATAAGGAACTTGATATTATTAGACCTACTATTTTAGATGCGGTGCCTTATCTTAAAAAAGGTGGAAGACTTTGCATTATTACATTCCATTCTATAGAGGACCGTATTGTTAAACACACATTTAGAGAGTTAGAAGATCCATGTACATGTCCAAAAAATATTCCAGTATGTGTATGTGGGAATAGTCCACAGGTAAAAGTAGTAACAAGAAAACCTATATTACCATCTAAAGAAGAACTAGAATTTAACCCTCGCGCAAGAAGTGCAAAATTAAGAATTATAGAAAAGATATAAAAATAACGTAAATGTTGTTCAGGAGGGAAAGAGATGGCCGACCATTCATACAAAAGATATGATTATCAATACGGCAGTGAAGCACCTAAATATCCATATATGCCATATGGTGTTCCAAATGAAAAGCCTGATTTTACACCACTTAAGAGACCTAAACCAAAGAAACGATCAAAAGAAGATATTATCTTTGGTTTAAAAATGACAACTTGTGGCTTACTTTTATTTGCGGGTGCTTTTTCATTTGTACATGTTACATCTAACTTAGCAATTAAACAAAGAGAATTAAAGCTTATTAATGCAGAAATTAGGGAAACACAAAGTACGATCAATAGCGTCAGGGCAACCATTGCAACCAACCTGAACTTAGAACATATTCAAACTGTCGCTGAAGAAAAACTTAATATGTCAGAACCATTGCCACATCAGGTTGTGTATATTACAACAGCGCAGGAGAGTTATACACGTTATAATGAATAAGAGGTATGGTTATGGCGACGAAAAAGAAGAAAAAAGTCAAATCAATAGAACCTATGAAACGTTTAAACAATCGTATTCAGGTAGTAAAGTTTTTAATGTTCATTTGTATTGTTACCTTAGTGGGACGTATAGGATATTTCAAATTCGTTAAAGGTGAAGAATTTGAAAAAGAAGTACGTACGCGTATGATGAGTACAGAGCGTGAAGTAGAAGCTTTAAGAGGGACGATTGTAGATCGTAATAACAAAACAGTTGCAGCAAGCACCCTTTCTTATCATATTATTCTAGATCCTAAAATTCTTTTAGAAGAGGTAAAGGAAGGGCCTAGACAAAAAACTTATCAGGTTTTAGCTGAGTATTCAGGTAAAACTGTAGAAGAAATTGCAGCTTTAGTAAATAATCATAAAGACTCTCATTATAAAATCTTCATGAAAGATATTAGTGCAGAGGATATGACTAAGCTAAAAGAGCAAAAGATCCAAGGGGTATACTTTGAGGAAAGCTTTATACGGAATTATCCCAAAGGAAGTTTGGCAGCTCAAGCTATTGGGTTTTATAATAAAACAGAGGGGCAGTATGGGGTAGAGCAGGCTTATAACAAGTATTTACTTGGTAAGACAGGCCGTATTTTCTCAAGAATGCAACAATCTAGTATTGTGACTACAGAAGTAGCAGCTGCTCAAAATGGTCATACAGTTGTATTGACGATAGATGAAGTCATTCAACAGTATGTAGAACAGACAATGAACAAATATGTCAAGGAACTAAGTCCACTTAATGCAGCTGCACTTGTTATGAATCCTAAAACTGGTGAAATTTATGCCATGTATTCTTATCCTTATTATGATCCGAATCACTATACAGATTTATCTGAACAAATGGGAAAAGAAAAATGGGATAGTTTAAAGAGTGAGGATCAGGCTCTAGCGCTTAATAGAGCATGGAAAAACTTTAACACACAGAATCCTTATGAACCTGGGTCTACCTTTAAACCGTTATTAGTAGCAGCAGGCCTTGAAGAAGGTTATATTAACCCAGATACACTCTATAATTGTACAGGTTCTAATAAAGTAGGACCAGAGACGATTAAGTGCTGGAAACGAGGTGGACATGGTATACAGACATTAGAACAGGCTTTAGCGAATTCTTGTAACTCTGCTATGATTGAGATCAGTAAAAATATTCCAGATGAAGTTTTCTATGATTACTTTATTAGATTTGGATTCAATGATATTACACAGATTGACTTACCTGGAGAAGCAACAGGTATGATTCATGAACTTAATAAGTTAGGGCCTGTCCAAAAGGCAACAAGTTCAATGGGACAGTCTTTTACTATTACACCTATTCAACTTATTACTGCTTTTTCTTCTTTAATTAATGGAGGAAATCTTATGCAGCCTTACATAGTATCCAGTGTAGTTAACTATCAGAATAACATTATCATGCAAAATACACCTCAGATTAAGAGACAGATCTTCTCAGAAGAAGTGGCTTCACAGGTTTCTGAATATATGGAAGCTGTAGTGAGTTATGGTACAGGTGCACCGGCAGCTGTAGCAGGTTATACAGTGGGAGGGAAAACAGGTACAGCTGAAAAACTTCCACGTGGGCAAGATAAACATATTCTTTCTTTTATGGGGTATGCGCCATTAGAAGACCCACAAGTTATAGCACTTATTCTCTTTGATGAGATTCCAGAAGATACGAAGGCGCAAAGTTTGGCTTTTAAAGAAATTATGGAAAATGTACTTCCTTATTTAGGAATTGAGCCAACAGGAGATAATGACGCCCCTGTTGTTAATATGGCAGTTGTACCAAGTGTTACTGGACTAGATGTAACAGATGGTATAACAAGACTAGAAACAGAACACCTTAACTATGAAGTAATTGGTGTAGGAAATAAAATTGTAAATCAATATCCTACAGCGGGTACTAAACTTCCTTATGAAAATACAGTTAAAATTTATTTAGAGGCAGAAAATCCTGAAAACATTGTACAAGTACCTAATCTTATAGGGTTATCCTTAGAAGATGCTAAAAAAGCCACATCAGGTTTATTTACTTTAGAAGGATATACAGATGAAAAAATTAATCATCAAATCCCTAAAGCAGGTACTAAAATAGAAAAAGGGCATAAAATATTTGTACAAACCGTACAATAATGTGAATAAAGCCTCCCTTTTAAAAATACATTTAGTTAAGACGTATTTTTAAAAGGGAGGTTTTTGTTGTGATAAAAAAACAAGTACCTACAGCAATCAAAAAGCGTATAGTCTTTGTAAGTGCTATGTTTGCAGTGATGACAATAGTCATGATTATACGATTAGGTTATGTTCAGATTGTTATGGGAAGTTTCTTGCAAGGGAAGGCACTTGAACAACATACTAGAGATAGGCTTATATCACCAACTAGAGGAACAATTTATGATCGAAATGGGGAGATTATTGCAAAGAGTGCTTCTGTATCTACTATAGGTGTTGTACATGCTCAGGTAACAGACCCTGCTATGATATCTAAAATCTTAGCAGAAAAGCTAGAAATGAGTTATGAAGATGTCTATAAGAAAGTAACTAAGCGCGTAGCATTTGAACGTATTAAAACTAAAGTAGATAAAGAAGTGGCAGATGAGATTCGTAATATGAACTTGCCAGGCGTAAAAGTAGATGAGGATTCTAAAAGGTATTATCCTTATAACGAGTTGGCAGCTCAGGTTATAGGTTTTGTAGGAAAAGATAATCAAGGTATTGTAGGTCTTGAAGTGCAGTATGATTCCTACTTAAAGGGGACACCAGGTAAGATTTTGATGGAGACTAATGGTAGAGGAGAAAGAAGAACAGAGGAAGCAGAAGTAAGAATAGATCCCCAAAATGGTAGCCATTTGGTGACTACTTTAGATGTGACTTTGCAGCAATATGCACAGCAGGCTATTGATAAGATTGTAGAAGAAAAACAGGCTAGTAGAGGAACGATTATTTTAATGAATCCTCAGAATGGTGAAATCTATGCTATGGCTAATGCACCTACTTTTAATCTAAATGAGCCATTTACTATTAATAATCCAGAACTTGAAGCAGCTTGGTATACTTTTACGAATAAGGAGCAGCAAGACTATTTGAACCAGATGTGGCGTAACTTTACTATTAATGATACTTATGAACCAGGATCTACTTTTAAAGTATTTACTTCTGCTATGGGACTTGAAAGTGGTGTGATTACACCTGAAAGTGAGTTTAATTGTGGAGGATCACGTGTTGTAGCAGGACGTACCATTAAGTGCTGGAGAAGTCCAAGAAGTCACGGACATCAAACTTTTGTGCAAGGCGTTCAAAACTCCTGTAACCCTGTTTTTATGGATGTAGCAGAACGATTAGGGGCTAAACAGTTTTATGATTATATGATTAAATTTAAATTTAACAGCAAAACTGGTATTGACCTTCCAGGTGAAGCAACAGGTATTTTGCATGCAGAAAAAAATATAGGGCCGGTAGAGCTAGCGACTATGTCTTTTGGACAGTCTTTCCAGATTACACCGATTCAACTTTTGACTTCTGCATCGGCTATGATTAATGGGGGGCATGTCATCACACCCCATCTTGGGAAAGAAATTGTAGATGACAACGGGGAAAGTCTACAAGTTTTTGAATACCCTCAAGGTGAACAGCTTATATCTACTAAGACAAGTGAGCAGCTCAAAACAATACTAGAGAGTGTTGTAAGTGAGGGAACAGGTAGTAAAACATACATACCGGGATATCGCATTGGAGGTAAAACTGCAACCTCACAAAAACTTCCTAGAGGTTCCGGAAAATATATTGCTTCTTTTATGGCCTTTGCACCGGCTGAAAATCCACAAGTTATAGGATTAGTACTTATTGATGAACCAAAGGGGACTTATTATGGGGGGGCTGTAGCAGGTCCTGTTATGAAAGAAATTATGTCTAATACACTTCCTTATCTAGGAATTGAGCCTGTTTACACAGAAAAAGAAAAAGAACTTGAAGAGG
Organism: Zhenhengia yiwuensis; assembly: GCF_014384995.1. GTDB lineage: Bacteria > Bacillota > Clostridia > Lachnospirales > Cellulosilyticaceae > Zhenhengia > Zhenhengia yiwuensis. Next base: position 11,886 of record NZ_JACRSY010000019.1, read on the forward strand.
TACAGACAATTATTGTGCCAGACTTTAATACTTTATCTATTAAAGAGGCAAAAAACTTGGCCCATGAGAATGGTGTAACCGTTGAGATTAAGGGTGAAGGAAACAGTGTAGTCAGACAATTTCCAATAGCTAAAGAGATTATTAATAAAAATAGTAAAATTATCCTCTATACTGAGTAACTTCTCTTTTTTATCCTCTGAAGACGTGATATAATAACTACGATATTTGTTAAATAAGTACTTGGGAGGTTGTTATGAAACTCATAACGTTGCTAAAAGATATAAACTACGACTTGATTTGTGGTGAAATTAATCAAGAGGTAGATTCTATTATATATGACTCGCGTGTGAAAACAGTAAATGGTCTTTTTATTGCCATTAAAGGATTTACAGTAGATGGCCATAAATATATTAAAGCTGCCATAGAAAATGGTGCAAAAACAGTTGTTGTAGAAGACCCAGTTACAATAGAAGAAGAGGGGATTACAGTAATACGCGTAAATAATACACGTATTGTTATGGCGAATCTTGCAACAAACTTCTATAATCATCCTTCTTTAAAACTGGATTTAATAGGGATAACAGGAACAAATGGTAAAACAAGTATTACCTTTTTGTTAGGACAGATTTTAGAAGCGTATAAGCAAAAAATAGGAATTATTGGAACGATTGAAAATCGTATTGGCACAACTATTTTAAAATCTCAGCACACAACACCTGAATCAGCAGATTTACAAAAACTTCTTCATACTATGTGCGAAGAAGAGGTAAGCCATTGTCTTATGGAAGTTTCTTCACATGCATTTGAATTACACCGTGTAGATGGATGTGATTTTAAAATAGGTATTTTCACAAACTTAACACAAGATCATTTAGACTTCCACAAAACAATGGATAATTATGCAAAAGCAAAGGCTAAACTCTTTAAACTCTGCCAAATCGGTATTATCAATCATGATAGCCCTTATGCACATATTATGAAAGAAGATGCTACTTGCAAGGTCATGACTTATGGTATTGATACACCTTCAGATTATAGAGCTTCAGATATTCATATTACAGCTCAAGGTGTAACTTATATGCTTACAACACCAGAAGAAAAGTATCAAGTGGAAGTACCTATTCCGGGCAAGTTTACAGTATACAATACGTTAGCAGTTATTTGTGCAGCTAAACAATTAGGCTTGCCTATGGACCATATCCTTCATGCTTTGAAAAATGTGAAGGGTGTGCCTGGACGTGTACAGTCTTTTATTTCAACAAAAGGTTATAGCGTTTTAGTAGATTATGCACATACACCAGATGGACTTGAAAATGTACTTGAAACAATCAAGCAGTTTGCTAAAGGACGTATTATCACAGTATTTGGTTGTGGTGGTGACAGGGATAATACTAAACGACCAATTATGGGTGAAGTAGCAGCAATGTATTCAGATGAAGTTATTATTACATCAGATAATCCTAGAAGTGAAGATCCTCTTGTTATCTTAGATCAAGTAGAAGTAGGAGTTAAAAGACATGTGGTGGATTATGTGAAGATGGAAGATCGTAAAGAGGCTATTATGCATGCACTTTCCCGTGCAAATAAAGATGATGTAGTACTTATTGCAGGAAAAGGTCATGAGAATTATCAAATTCTTAAAGATCGTATTATCCATTTCGATGATTCGGAGATTGTAAGAGATTTTATACAGGGGGAACAGTAATGAAACTTGTATTACAAGATATTATTGCAGCTATAGGGGGACGATGTTTAAATCCCCCTTCTAGTGGGCATAACTTAATTACATCTATTGAGATAGATTCTAGAAAAGTAGGGCCTAACACTTTATTTGTCCCTCTTATAGGAGAACGTTTTAACGCACATGATTTTATTCCGGATGTAGCAGCAAAAGGGGCACTTGCTACTTTGACAGAAGAAACAACCATTAGAGATGAAAATATTATTCATATTTTTGTAGCAAGTACACAAAAAGCTTTGTTAGATTTAGCAGCTTACTACCGTAGTCTTTTTCAGATTCCAGTTGTTGCAGTAACAGGCAGTGTAGGAAAAACTTCTACAAAAGATATGATTGCAGCAGTTTTAAGTGTTAAGTTTAATGTATTAAAGACACAAGGAAATTTTAATAATGAAATAGGCTTACCACTTACTTTGTTTGGCCTTGATGAAGGGCATGAAGTAACAGTTATTGAAATGGGTATGAATCATTTCAATGAAATTCATAGATTAAGTGTTACAGCAGCTCCGAACATGGGTGTTATTACGAATGTAGGAACATCTCATATTGAGAACTTAGGTAGCCAAGAAGGAATCTTAAAAGCTAAGTTAGAGATTTTAGATGGTCTGCAAAAAGGTGCACCTTTATTTGTTAATGGAGATGATAAGCTGTTAAAAACAGTGACATCTAGCGAACACCCAATCATTACTTATGGTGAATTAGAAACAAATGATTATTATTGTACAAATGTCTATTCTGAAGGGCATATGACATATGCTACAATTATAACACCAAAAGATACTTACCCTATTGCAATTCCTGCATTAGGAATACACATGGTTTATAACAGTCTAGTTGCTATTGCCATTGCAGATCAACTAGGCTTATCAAAACAAGATATTTTAGATGGACTTATGGCATATATACCAAGTAAGATGCGTATGAATATAACACAAACAAAACAAGGACTAACCGTTATGGATGATACCTATAATGCAAGCCCTGACTCTATGAAGGCTGCATTAAAGGTCTTAGCAGACTATAAAGCACCAGGTAGAAAGGTAGCTATACTTGGAGATATGTTTGAAATGGGTGATTTTGCTCCAAGTCTACACGAAGAAGTAGGTAGATACGCAGCTATGCAAAAAATAGATGTATTGTATGCTGTAGGAGATCTTGCAGAGCATATCGCTAAAGGCGCAAAACAATGTGAAGATAAAAATTTAGAGGTAAGTTACTATACAGATAAACAAACTTTTATCACTGATCTTGCACAGATTCTTCATGAAAATGATACAGTTTTGCTCAAAGCATCAAGGGGTATGCAATTTGAAGAAATTGTTAAGGCAATAGGAAAGGTGAATGATAATGAAAAATGAGGCATTTTATGCAGTACTTATTGCATTTTGTTTAAATATTGTAATGAGTCCAATCGTTATTCCATTTTTAAGACGACTTAAATTTGGTCAAAATGTAAGAGATGATGGACCAAGTTCACATCTTAAAAAATCAGGAACCCCTACAATGGGTGGTATTATTATTTTAGCAAGTATGACATTAACAAGCTTAATTTTTATGCCAGGAAATAAGTCTTTGCAGACTATTTTATTTGTTACCTTGGGATTTGGTTTAATTGGATTTTTAGATGATTATATTAAAGTTGTTAAAAAACGTTCATTAGGACTTACACCGATGCAAAAGATTATCGGGCAACTTATTGTGACTTTAATCTTTGCTTACTTACTTTATGCTTATGTGGGTGTAGATACAAGTATTATTCTACCATTTACAGAGGGAAAAGTATTTGATATTGGTTTATTCTATTGGCCATTATTAATCATTGGAGTTATTGCTACAGTAAATGCAGTAAATTTAACAGATGGATTAGATGGGCTAGCATCTAGTGTTACGGTACTTGTTGCAACTTTTTTTGCAGCAGTAGCTTTTATGGGAATGAGTGAAGTTGTACCTATTGCAGCAGCAGCGGTAGGTAGTTTGCTAGGATTTTTACTCTTTAATACGTATCCAGCTAAAGTTTTTATGGGTGATACAGGTTCTTTAGCACTAGGTGGTTTTGTAGTTGCTACAGCATTTGTCATGAAGATGCCACTTTTTATTCCTATTGTGGGTCTGATTTATGTTATTGAAAACTTATCTGTTATTATTCAGGTTGCTTATTTTAAAAGAACGAAAAAACGTATCTTTAAAATGGCACCTATTCATCATCACTTTGAATTAAGTGGCTGGCCAGAAACAAAAGTTGTGACAGTGTTCTCAATTGTTACAGCTATGCTTTGTCTCATTGGTTTAATAGCATTATAGGGGGATATAAAAATGAAGCATAATGAAAACACAGCTATTATTATAGGATGTGCACGAAGTGGTTTAGCAGCAGCTAGACTTGCTACAAAAGATGGCTATCGTGTAAGTGTTTATGATAAAAAAACATATAATCAATTTCACAAGGATGACCAAGAACGTATTGATATTTTACAAGGGGAGGGGGTTCAGTTTATTTTTGAACCTTCTATAAGCCTTGATTCATACGATCTTATTATTGTAAGTCCTGGTGTACCACTTGATTTACCCTTTATAGAAGAAGCTATAAAGAAGGGTAAAAAAGTAATAGGTGAACTTGAGTATGCAGCAACTTTCTGTAAGGCACCTATTGTAGCCATTACAGGAACTAATGGTAAAACAACAACCACATCTTTAGTAGGACAAATTATAAAAGCTTATAATCCTAACACATATGTAGTAGGGAATATTGGAAGAGCTTTTAGTGAAGATGTATTACATATTCCTGAAAGTGGTGTTGTTGTAGCTGAAGTAAGTAGTTTTCAACTAGAAACCATTGAAACTTTCCATCCTAAAGTATCTGCCATTTTAAATATTACGCCAGATCACCTTAATAGACATAAAACAATGGAAAATTACTGTAAAGCTAAATATCAAGTTTTTATAAATCAGTCTGATGCAGATTATGTGATTCTAAACGAACAAGATGAGTATTTTGAAGAAGCGAAAAAGCTTGCATCAGGTCAAGTCATAACTTTCAATAACCAAAAAGCTACCTTACGAGGCGCTTTCTCAGATGGTACGAGCCTTTATGAAAATATAGGGGATAGGCAAGAGCTTGTCTGTGCTATTAAAGATTTAAAAATAGTAGGTGCACATAATATCGAAAATGCATTAGCTGCTATTGCCATCTGCAAGGCATTTGGTGTTCCAGAAGAGGTTATTAAAGAAGAAATCCAAAAGTTTGCTGGTGTTGAGCATCGCTTAGAATTTGTATGCACTAAAAAAGGTGTGGACTATTTCAATGACTCTAAAGCAACCAATGTTGGAGCTGCTATTCCAGGACTTATTTCTATGAATAAACCTATTCACTTAATTGGTGGTGGAATGGACAAAAAGATTTCCTTTACAGAATGGGTGAAATTATTTACTGGAAGAGTTAAGAAGCTTTATGTTATTGGTGAATGTAAGGATCAAATTCTAGAAGAATGTAAAATGCAGCATTTTGATGCTGTAGAAGCTTTTGAGACTTTTGAAGCAGCTATAAAAGCAGCTTATCAAAATGCACAGTCTAATGAATGTGTATTATTATCACCAGCTTGCGCAAGTTGGGATATGTTTGAAAGTTATGAACAAAGAGGTCAGATTTTTAAAGAAATTGTGAATCATTTGGAAGGGTGATGTAAATGGCAACATCAAAAACACTTACTAAAAAGAAAAAAGTTACGTTAAAACACGCCCCAGATTTTTTACTCATCACAATGATTATTTTAATTGTTGGATTTGGAGTTGTAATGGTTTATAGTGCTAGTCACTATCATGGTATGACTAACTTTGGAGACCCTTTTAGATTTGCAAAACGTCAATTATTAGTTGGTATTGCAGGTATTGGCGTGATGTTTTGTGTAACATACTTTTTTAATTACCGTATTTTGGCTAATATTAAGATAGCAGGACTTTTGTACGGTATATCGATTTTACTTGCACTAAGTTTATTTGTATTTGGTAAAAATGTTAATGGAGCTACAAGATGGATTGAAATTGGACCTATTCAATTTCAACCTTCAGAAGTAGTTAAAATAGGTGTTATTATCATGCTTTCTTCGTATATTTTAAAGTATAGGAAGAAGCTTGATAAAATACGCTATTTACTTATCGGTGGACTCATTGTATTAGTACCTACTGTTATTATTGCTGTAGAGAACCTTAGTTCTGCTATTGTTGTAGCTTTTGTAGGTTTACTTATTTTATTTGTGTCTACACCGAAGATATGGTACTACATATTAGGGATAGTTGTAGGGGGAGCAGCTATCATGTGGATTTATTATATTGCAGTAAATAACATAGAACTTGGAGGCTTTTTAGGAGAAATCTTTAAGCCTTATAGATTAGACCGTATTCGTATTTGGCAAGATCCCTGGATTGATCCTGTAGGTGGAGGTTATCAACCTATTCAGTCGCTCTATGCTATAGGTTCAGGAGGACTATTTGGTACAGGTTTAGGATTAGGTGTACAGAAACTAGGATTTTTACCAGAACCTCACAATGATATTATTTTTGCTGTTATTTGTGAAGAATTAGGACTTGTAGGAGCAGCCTTATTACTATTAGCATATGCCGTACTTGTTTTAAGAGGATTCTCCGTTGCAGCGCACGCAGATGATTTCTTTGGAGCTTTAGTAGCTACGGGTATATCGGGAATGATTGCTGTACAGGTGCTTATTAATGTAGCTGTTAATACCAATAGTATTCCAACTACAGGGATGCAGCTTCCTATGGTAAGTTATGGGGGAACGGCTCTGCTAATCTTATTAGGTTCTTTAGGAATATTAGTTAATATATCGCGAACAGCAGCTATAGGAAAACCAAAGGAGTAATACAGATAGGACATTTATAAGAAAGCTTATAAATGTCCTATTTAGTATGTGGCGTTAATGAAAGGAGTAAGATACATGAGAGGAAATGAGAAAATAGTACTCAAAAAGGGATTATATGTCTTAGCAATTATAGGTCTTATATTTGTGATAATTTTATTTTTACCTATTTGGCGTATTGAGCAGATTGATGTAACAAGTACTCATTACTATACAGAAGAGGAAATTTTAAAAGAGGGGGGCATAGTACTGAATATGCACCCTCTAAGTCTCAATAAAAAAATAGCTACTAAACATATTACAGAACTTCCATTTGTAGAAGAAGTACAAATAAATTATGAATTTCCCAATCGTTTGACTGTAAAGGTAGTAGAAAATCAGCTATTAGGATACATACAGTTTCATGATAGCTTTCTATGCATTGATCAAAAGGGGAAAGTGCTTGAACAAAGTAAAAGTAAAAGGTTTGAATTACCTTTATTAGAAGGTATGCAATTTGAATATTTCTCAATTGGCGAAAAAATAGGGATAGGAAATGAGGAAAAAGTAGATACAGTAAAAGAAATGGTTACTATCTTGTCAAAATATGATTTTTTAAAGGAAATAGATGTTATAGACGTCTCAAATCTAGAAGAAATCCACTTGTATGTTGGTAAGTTAAATGTTATAATTGGTAATATCAGAAATTTTGACGAAAAAATAAAATGGTTAATACAGGTAAATAATAATTATTCCATGGGAATATTAGATTTATCGTACATTCAAGACGGACAAGCTGTTTTGACGCCGCTAGATTAGTAATAGATTGTTTGATTAAGAGTGTTTTATATTATACCTTAAATATAGTCATATGCGAATGAATAAAGGGGGAGTAGTCTTGCTCGAATTTTGTATGGAACATGAATGCCAAGGAGCTCAAATTAAAGTAATAGGTGTTGGTGGCGGTGGTAACAACGCCGTAGATAGAATGATTGAAAAAGGCTTAGCAAGTGTCGATTTTATTACAATTAATACAGATCATCAAGCATTATCTCGTTCTCAAGCACCAACAAAAATACAAATTGGTGAAAAAATGACAAGAGGACTTGGTGCAGGTGCAAATCCTGAAATTGGAACAAAATCTGCTGAAGAAAGCCGTGAAGAAATTGTACAAGCTATTAAAGGTACAGATATGTTATTTATCACAGCTGGAATGGGCGGTGGTACTGGGACAGGTGCTGCACCAGTTATTGCAAGTATTGCAAAAGAACAAGGCATTTTAACAGTAGGCGTTGTAACAAAACCTTTTGGTTTTGAAGGAAGAAAACGTATGTTAAATGCTGAAAAAGGTATTGAAGAACTTAAGAAATCAGTAGATACACTTGTTATTATTCCAAATGATAAGATTTTACAAGTTATTGATAAGAAAACAACAATGCTTGAAGCTTTTAGTAAAGCAGATGATGTACTTCAACAAGGTGTACAAGGTATTGCAGACCTTATTTCTAATCCAGGGGTTATTAACCTAGACTTTGCGGATGTACGTACTATTATGAACAACAAAGGTGTTGCACATATGGGTATTGGACGTGCATCAGGTGAAAATCGTGCAGAAGAAGCAATCAAACAAGCAATCAGTAGCCCACTTCTTGATACAACCATTGATGGTGCAAGATGTGTTCTAATTAACATGGCTGGTGGTGAGTCATTAGGGCTTATGGAAGCTAATATGGGTGCTAATCTTATTTGTGAATGTGTTGACCCAGATGCAGAAATTATTTTTGGTACTTCTATTAATGAAGAACTTGGAGATGAAATTGTTATTACAGTTATTGCAACGGATTTCCATAATAAAGAGATTATTCCTCAACGTTTTGAACAGCCTAAACAAGTGGTAGCAGAAACGGCTCCTCAAGCAATGAAACATGAAGAAGTTTCAATAAAAAAAGAAGAAGTACATAAAGCGCCTGAGGTACAAGTAGAAATTCCACATTTTTTAAGACGTTCTAGATAACATAAAAAAAGATACGATAATTGTCGTATCTTTTTTTTTATATTTTCTTCAGTTTTACAAAATTTGTATAGAAGATGCTATAAAATATTTTTGTAGCCAAGAGGGGGGGAGGTATGGTGCAAGTCCTATATATAGATGTTTTATTTATACTCAATTTGATTATGGATTTTTATATTTTTGTCATTGCTGCTATTATATTTAATCATTCTATAAAAAAAAGCAATCTTATCATAGGTAGTATCTTAGCTGCAGGACTGTATTGCCTAGGGTTTATTGTGCCAGTATTACGTAATCTACCTCTTTATTTATATTATTTTTTCATACCTATTATGCCTATCCTTATGATTTTTAAACCGAACACCTTAAAAATGTTTATAAAAGTATTTCTGATCAGCCATTTTGCAGCATTTTTAATAGGAGGAGCTGTATTTAACAGTTACTATATATGTTTAGCGCTAGGGATAGTTCATTCACTTTCTATGATAATCCCTATTTTAATAGGAGGGATGATCTGTTTAATTATTTATTTAAGTTCTAATTTTATAAGAAAGCGTTTTATCATGCCTCATTTTGAATATGATCTGAGTTTATGTAAGGATGGAGAACATATCCAGCTTAAAGGTTTTTTAGATTCGGGCAATTGTCTTTACACGCTTTCTTCTCATAAACCAGTAAGTGTCGTACCTTATGAGGACGTGAAACCCTTATTGTCAGAAGGTGAAAAAGGCGTTATGAGTGAGTGTTTTAAATATGGCATACAAGAGTCATTAAATAAAGTACATCAGGAAATGGCCAAGATTTATCTTATTCCTTATGAAAGTATAGGATGTAAGGAAGGTATTCTACTTGGTATAGTCGTAGATCATATGACCATAAGCAAGGGGGCCTACTGCCAAGTTTTTGATGAATGTGTAATAGGTGTTGTACAAAATCAAGTTTTTAATAGACAAAATTATAGTGCACTTATTCATCCAGATTATTTGTTAAGACCATAAGGAGGATGTGAAATGAAGTTAAGAGGTTATGTAGCATATTGTATTGCGTGGATTAAGAAGATGGCAGGGCGTTATTTATTAAGATATAAACAACCTGTTCACTATATTGGTGGAAGTGAAGTATTACCACCACCACTTACAAAACAAGAAGAAGAGTCTTTGGTAACTTGTATCAGTAAATATAAAGATGATAGACAAACTTTAGAACGTGTCAAAAATGTTCTTATAGAACGTAATTTAAGACTTGTAGTATATATTGCACGTAAGTTTGAAAATACAGGGATAGGTATGGAAGATTTGATTTCTATTGGTACGATTGGATTAATTAAAGCTATCAATACTTTTAATCCCGAAAAAAAAATTAAGCTTGCAACTTATGCATCAAGATGTATTGAAAATGAAATTTTAATGTATTTAAGACGTACGAATAAGCTTAAAATTGAAATTTCTATAGATGAGCCACTCAATGTAGACTGGGATGGTAATGAACTACTTCTTTCAGATATTTTAGGAACAGAATCGGATATTATTTATCGGAATATTGAGGATGAAGTGGATAAGACTTTACTTAAGCAGGCACTTGAAAAGTTATCTGAAAGAGAACGTGAAATTGTAGAATTAAGATTTGGGTTTAATACACAAGGTAAAGAAAAAACACAAAAAGAAGTAGCAGATTTATTAGGGATTTCTCAATCTTATATTTCTAGATTAGAAAAGAAGATTATATTGAGACTAAAAAAGGAAATTACTAGAATGAGTTAAGGCTGTGCATAAAATAACTAAGGATGGAGATGCTTATTTATATGCTTATGTAATACTTAATGGTATGACTAGGAGGAATCTGCATGGCAATAAATAAAGTAGAAATTTGTGGGGTAAACACTGCAAAACTACCCATTCTTTCAAATGAAAAAAAAGAAATCTTATTTAAGCTAATAGAACAGGGAGATTTACATGCTAGGGAAGAATATATATATGGTAATTTAAGACTTGTTCTCAGTGTTATTCAAAGGTTTAATAATAGGGGGGAGCATGTAGATGACCTATTCCAAGTAGGTTGTATAGGACTTATTAAGGCTATTGATAATTTTGATGTCACCCAAAATGTCAAGTTTTCCACTTATGCAGTCCCTATGATTATTGGAGAAATTAGACGTTACTTAAGAGACAATAATTCTATACGTGTAAGTAGATCGTTAAGGGATACTGCGTATAAAGCCTTACAAGCCAAGGAAAAGCTTACAAGACAAAATGCAAAGGAGCCTAATATACAGGAGATTGCAGCAGAGCTGGGCTTGCCTAAAGAAGATGTTGTTTTTGCATTAGATGCTATTCAAGATCCTATCTCTTTATTTGAACCTGTTTATCATGATGAAAGTGATGCGCTTTATATTATGGATCAAGTAAGTGATGAGAAGAGTCAAGATGATATATGGTTAGAAAATATTTCACTTAAAGAAGCAATGAAGAGACTAAATAGTAGAGAAAAACATATTTTAACATTACGATTTTTTGCAGGCAAAACACAAATGGAAGTAGCTGATGAGATTGGAATTTCTCAAGCTCAAGTTTCCAGATTAGAAAAGACTGCACTTAAGCATATGAAAAAATATATTTAATTTTTATATAAAATAAGGGGGATTAGCGAATGCGTATAGGTGATATGAAACACAAAGAAATTATTAATACGCTAGATGGAGCAAGACTTGGTTACATCTGTGATGTAGAAATTGATTGGACAACAGGACAAGTTAAAAAATTAGTTGTACCTGGTCCTGGAAAGGTAATGGGGCTCTTTGGTAGAGAAACAGAGTATCTTATTCCTTGGGAGAACATAAAAAAAATAGGAGAAGATATTATTTTAGTAGAATTAAAAGATGGTATGTCTATGAAGATAGATGAATATTGACTTCCGGTATATACATATGTTATGTTAAAGTATAATACATGTGTAGGAGGATAACAAATGAAGTGTCCTTTTTGTGGATATGCCATGTCTAAAGTACTGAACTCTAGGCCAACAGAGGACAATAAGTCCATTAGAAGACGTAGACAATGTGAAAGATGTGAACGTAGGTTTACAACTTATGAAAAGATAGAGTGTATGCCTATTATGGTAATTAAAACTAATCAAACACGCGAACCTTTTGACAGAGATAAGCTCTTAAAAGGTATTTTACGTTCATGTAATAAACGTCCTATTCATTTAGAACAGTTAGAGGCTATTGTAGGAGAAATTGAAAATCAAATTTATGCCTATGAACGTAAAGAAATTACATCTGCTGAAATTGGTGAGATTGCTATGGCTTACTTAAAACAACTTGACGAAGTGGCTTATATCCGTTTTGCGTCTGTGTATAAGAAATTTAATGATATTGATGAATTTATTGTAGAATTAGAGAATATTAAAAAACGTAAAAAATAGTCCTTATTAAAAGGACTATTTTTTACGCCCAAAATTTACGGTCAAGTAAACGATAGCTTAGAGCTTCACTCATACATTCTTCATCGATTATATCCTTATCATCTAAGTCTGCAATAGTACGTGCAAGTTTTAGAATGCTTGTATAACTTCTAGCACTCGAACCTATTGTATTAAACCAATGATCAAGTAAATCTTCTGCTTCATGGGTAAGTATACAATAAGTCTTTAGGAATTTAGTAGGTATTTCACTATTAGTATTTAGGCCTATGGAATGGAAACGAGAAGCTTGAATTTGTCTAGCTGTTTGGACTTTATCTTTCATTTCCTGTGTGGATAGACAAGTACCTTTATGAAGATGATGGAAGGATACAGGCTGCATTTCTAATTGTAAATCTAATCGATCAAGAAGAGGACCAGAAAGTTTATTTAAATAACGTCTTATACTAGGGAGGTCACAGTGACATTTATGAGTATCAGGATAATAGCCACAGGGGCAAGGATTAGTAGCTGCAATGAACAGAAATTGTGCTGGAAAGGTAACCTGATTATTAATCCTAGAAATAGTAATTTGCCCTTCTTCTAATGGTTGTCTCATAGTTTCTAAAACCTGACGATTAAATTCTAGTAGTTCATCTAAAAAGAGCACACCTTGATGTGCCAAGCTGATTTCACCAGGCTTAGGATGTATGCCTCCGCCAGTTAGTCCTTGTATAGTAGTTGTATGATGAGGCGCTCTAAAAGGTCTGTATTTAATAGGGAGTGATACAGAGATTTGTTTGGCTAGACTATAAATTTTGGTAAGTTCAACTTGTGCCTGGGGGGGGAGGGAAGGTAAAATACCAGGAAGACGTTTGGCAACCATAGTTTTACCACACCCTGGAGGACCAATAAGTAAGGTATGATGATGCCCAGCAGCGGCAATCATAAGTCCGCGTTTAATATGTTCTTGTCCTTTTACATCTTCAAAATCAGGATAGTTTATAGCAGAAGGTATTTCTTGAATTTCGGGTTGGAGAGGAAGCTCATTATTAATAAGGTAATGTATAACTTCAGTTAGCGTATGAAAGTACAAAAGAGCCTGGTGAGGTGCTTTAGATAGTTCTAGAGCATTAGTGTCTGGAAGAATATATGAAACACTTGAGGTAGGTGGACTATAGACAATAGGCAGTATACCATTGACATGTCGCAATGTGCCATCTAGAGCTAGTTCACCTAGAAAAATTTTATCCTGGAAAGCATCTGAGGGAATAATCCCCATACAGCCTAGCAAACCTAAAGCGATAGGAAGGTCATAAAGACTTCCTTCCTTTTTAATATCTGCAGGGGCCAGATTAACAGTGATACGTTTTACTGGAAAAGTAAATCCACTATTTTTTATAGCACTTTTAACACGTTCTTTAGATTCACGTACACTATTATCAGGTAAACCTACTATTTCAAAGGAAGGAAGGCCATCACATACATCTACTTCTACATGAACTTCAATTGATTTAAAACCATTTAGACATGAACTGATTAATTTACAAAACATACGGGTATCCTTTCAAAAAAATCATTAGTTAAAGCTTAACCAAGAATTAATTTTTTAAACATAATAACTAATTTGATTATTTAGAGAGGAAGGGCTTTGATATGCACAAATTTTATTGTCTTTGGTTCCATGTACTGAATTTACCTGAGGTTTTTAAATATACTCTATGGAAACAAGTTTTGAGTTGTCAAAAAATTTATGAAGCAGATGACGATTTTTATAAAAGCATAGGAATAGATCCTGAAAAAACGCAAAAAATACAAGCATCGAAGAAAGATTTAGAGGATTTACAAAATTACTATGAATCTTTAGAACATCAAGGTATTACTATGGTAACAATAGAAGATGAGGATTATCCAGACAGATTAAAGGTAATAGATGATCCGCCCATTGTCTTTTTTCTAAAGGGAGATAAAACACTTGTTAACTGGCCATCTATTGCCATTGTAGGTGCAAGAAAATGCACAGAATATGGATATAGTGTTGCTAATGAGCTTGGCAATGAATTAGGGAAAGCGGGCTTTAGTGTTGTAAGTGGGATGGCATTAGGAATAGATGAAGCAGCACATAAAGGAGCTTTAAGTAAAGGAAATCGTACATTAGCAGTACTTGGGTGTGGTGTAGATATATGTTATCCTAAGCAGAATAGGACTTTATATCAGGCACTTTTAGAAAGAGGGGGCCTGTTGTCAGAGTTTTTACCTGGTACAGAGCCTAGAGCTTATCAATTTCCTATGCGTAATCGTATTATTAGTGGTTTATCTTTAGGAACTGTAGTAGTAGAAGCAGCACAAAGAAGTGGTTCACTTATTACAGCTCACTTGGCTTTAGCGCAGAATAGAGAAGTTTTTGCAGTGCCAGGCAATATGAATAATCCACTTAGTAAAGGAACAAATAAGCTTATTCAAGCAGGGGCTAAAATGGTAACTTGTGTAGAAGATATTATAGAAGAACTCGTGTATCAATTGCCTATTCAGTGTGACAATTTTGAAAATAATTACACCAACAATCCTATACTACTACTTGATAAAGTTGAAATAATGGTATATGATAACTTAAGTTGGCAACCGACACCATTATTAGATGTTGCACAAAAAAGCAATATGTCAGAACATCAGATTGAAAAAATACTATTAAAATTAGAGATAAAAGGATTCATCACACGGTTACCGGGTAGGCGGTACGTCCGTTTGAATTAGAGTGATTAGGAGGTTATTATGGCAAGTAACTTGGTCATTGTGGAGTCAGCAGCCAAAGTAAATACAATTAGCAAATTTCTAGGGAAAAATTATAAGGTGGAAGCTTCTATAGGACATGTACGTGATCTGCCTAAGAGTCAGTTAGGAATTGATGTAGAACATGATTATGACCCTAAATATATTACAATTCGTGGCAAGGGGGAACTTTTGCAGAAATTACGTAAAGAAGCTAAGAGTGCTAAATGTATTTATCTTGCAACTGACCCCGATAGAGAAGGGGAAGCTATTTCATGGCATTTATATCATGCCTTAAAGTTAGAAGATAAAAAGGTATATCGTATTACCTTTAATGAAATTACAGAACAAGCTGTTAAAGAAGCCATTAAACATCCTAGAGAAGTTAATATGGATTTAGTGGATGCACAGCAAGCAAGAAGGGTACTTGATCGTTTAGTAGGATATAAAATTAGTCCAATTTTATGGAAGAAAATCCGAAAAGGACTTAGTGCAGGACGCGTTCAATCTGTTACTTTAAGACTTATTAGCGATAGAGAAAAAGAAATTCAAGAATTTATTGAACAAGAATACTGGTCTATAGAGGCCTTATTTAAACAAGGTAAAACAAAAGGTTTTGAAGCAAAATTAGATAAGATAGATCAGCAAAAGGTTGATATTAGAAGTGAAAAAGAGGCGCAAGCTATTGTTACGGCGTGTGAAAATAGACCTTTTGAAGTGGTTTCTACTAAGGTATCCGAACGTGTCAAAAATCCCGTTCTTCCTTTTACAACAAGTACTATGCAACAAGAGGCTGCAAAGCACTTAGGATTCTCTACTCAAAAGACGATGAACATTGCTCAGCAGCTTTATGAAGGGGTTAAAATTGGGAAAAAAGAAGTGGGTATTGTAACTTATATCCGTACAGATTCCGTAAGAATTTCAGATACAGCTAAAGAACAAGCTGTAGAATATATTACAAATAAATTTGGCCCAGAATATATAAAATCTGATACAAAAGCTAAACAATCAAAGGCAGCTAAAATTCAAGATGCCCATGAGGCAATTAGACCAACCTATATTAATTATGAGCCAAGTGAAATTAAGGAATATTTAAGCCGTGACCAATATAGATTATATCAAATGATTTGGAGTAGATTTGTAGGAAGTCAAATGATGCCAGCTAAATATGAAGCACATGCAATTTCTATTCAAAATGGTCCATATACTTTTAAAGCAACTTATTCTGTGCAGTTATTTGATGGTTATTTAAAAGCTTATGCTTTAGATAATGCACAAATAGAAAAGCAGCCTGCCATTCGTGTAAGTGCAGGAGATGTATTAGAATGTATTACACTTACACCAAATCAGCATTTTACACAACCACCAGCGCGTTATTCAGAGGCAACGCTTGTTAAGACATTAGAAGAGAATGGTGTAGGTAGACCAAGTACATATGCACCTACTATTACAACATTACTTAGTAGAGGCTATGTGACAAAAGAGAATAAAGTACTTTATCCAACAGAACTTGGTGAAGTTGTAAACAATATTATGCTTTCTCATTTTGATGAAATTGTTGATGTAGAGTTTACTGCGCAGCTTGAGAAAGTACTTGATGAAATTGCATCAGGACATGTGTTTTGGAAAGAAATTATTAAAGCTTTTTATCCAAACTTTAATAAAACTGTTATCAAAGCAGAAGAAGAAGTGGAAAATGTTAATCTTGTAGAAGTAACAGATATCCCTTGTGATAAATGTGGAGCACATATGATTGTACGTTATGGTAAGTATGGTAAGTTTTTAGGTTGTCCAAACTTCCCAGAATGTAATTTTACTAAACCATGGTATGAAGAGATTGGTGTAAAATGTCCACTGTGTCAAGGTGAGGTTATTCTTAAGAAGACTAAAAAGGGCCGTACTTACTATGGTTGTGACAATAACGGAGAGGGATGTGACTTTATGTCATGGCAGCGTCCTACGGGTGAGAAGTGCCCTGTATGTGGAGATGTGCTTATCGAAAAGGGAACAAGTAAGAACAGGAAAACTGTATGTCGAAATTCTACATGTAACTATGGAAAAAAAGGATAAATTTCGACAGAAAGTGATAAAAATCAATAAAAAAAGTAAAAAATAGGGATTTCTTAGTAAATAAGGGTTGAGTTTTCTTTTTATTTATGATATTATGATTTATGTGTAAATGATAATTTTTTGGGGGGACAAAGTTGAGTACTCAACTTTGTCTTTTTAGTGGAGATAAATGTATAGAGTGTATAGTGTTTAAATTTTTCGAACATACTAATTGTATAAACTATTAAGGAGGAACAGATATGTCAATGGAACTATTACAAAGAATGCGAAAAGTGAACAGATTATTACAAAGAGTAGGATCTGATCGTGTTATTTTTTCAAATATTTGCGAAGTAATTAGTGATGTAGTACAATCAAATGTTTTAGTAATCAGTAATAAAAGTAAGGTGTTAGGTATTCATAACCTATTTGCAAATGACATTGTAAATGATGAGCAATACATTGGTTATGCAATCAATGATCAACTTATTTCTATGATGGACGTTAGAGATAATGTATCAATGGAAACTATTTTTGCAGATAGTGCAAATAGCGGAAATTACATTGGATGTATCGTACCTATCGTAGCAGGTGGTCAAAGACTTGGTACATTTGTACTTTATAAACAAAAAAATCAAGGAAGTTATACAACAGAAGATATGATTTTAGCAGAATATGGTGCAACAATTGTAGCTGTAGAAATGCTTACATCTCTTAAAGATGAGACAGATGAAGAAGCACGTAAAATTGCTATTGTTAAATCTGCAATTGGCACATTATCCTATTCAGAACTTGAAGCAATTTTCCATATCTTTGAGAAACTTGATGGTACAGAAGGTTTACTTATTGCAAGTAAAATTGCTGATAAAGTAGGTATTACACGTTCAGTAATCGTTAATGCATTACGTAAATTTGAAAGTGCAGGTGTTATTGAATCACGTTCTCTTGGTATGAAAGGAACATATATTAAAGTTTTAAATGATGCCCTTATTGATGAACTTAACAAACTTAGAAAATAATTTTTTCATTAAATATAAATAATATATATATATATATAAATATAAGAAAGTACTCCCAAAGGAGTACTTTTTTATTTATGCAATTTTAAGTAAGGATACTTATAAGATTCAGAATAATTAGTAACATAAGATTTTAGGAATAACTTAATTTCTATATTAATACTATAAATTTTAGAAAGTTTATTTAATGTAGTATGTAATTAATACAAAAATTGAAATTTAGTAGACAAAAAAAATCATTTTGGTTATAATTAATTATAAATAATAGTTTAATTTTATGCTATAATAAATGAAATTATAGAAAAAGGGGCGTTACTTATGTACAATGAACTTATTTTATTCTTAGCCTATCTTAGAGATGCTAAGCACTCTTCTAAGAATACAATACAGTCTTATGAGCGTGACTTAAAGTATTTCTTTAAATTTTTAAACGATAATAATATTAATCAAATTGGGGCGATTAATAGTGAATGGATAGAGAAATACATAGAACATATGAAAGAAATTAGTAAATCTTCTTCTACTATTTCAAGAACGCTTGCTTCTATTAGAGCATTTTTCTTCTATTTAATTAAACAGGAAAAAGTTTACGAAAATCCTGCACTTATGATTGCTATGCCAAAAATACCTAAGAAAGTGCCTAAGATTTTATCAGAAAGTGAAATTGTACTCCTTCTAGAGCAGCCTCATACTACGGATATTAAGGGGATTCGTGATAAGGCTATGCTAGAACTTTTGTATGCAACGGGGATTAGGGTCTCTGAACTAATTACTTTAAAAGTAACAGATGTAAATGTGAATCAGGGATACATTCTTTGTCGTGATGAAAATAAAGAGCGTAGTATTCCAATAGGTAAACCTGCTATTACAGCACTTAAAAATTACTTAGGAGAAGTACGATATGCTATGATTCGCGATCAACAAGAGGCAGCACTTTTTGTGAATTGTAATGGGTTACCTTTAACAAGACAAGGTTTTTGGAAAATCTTAAAGAGCTATGCTAAAAGTGCTAATATCAGTACAGAAATTACGCCACATATGCTAAGACATTCTTTTGCAGCACATCTTATTCAACATGGTGCAAATTTAAAATCTGTACAGCAGATGCTAGGACATTCAGATATTTCTACAACACAAGTTTATACTCAAATTGCAAAATAAATAACATGAAAAGAATAACAGGACGAAAACCCTGTTATTTTTTTTTGTTTTGGTATACAATACAATTATAACCAAATACTTGAAAATGAATATAGAGGATGGTGAGCTTTTGAAAAGAGTAATTTGGATCGTATTAGATAGCGTTGGGATGGGTGAAATGCCTGATTCAGCAGCATATGGAGATAAAGGTGTTAATACAATAGCACATGTTTATAAACATAATAATGGGCTTCAATTGCCAAACCTTACACAATTAGGTTTAGGTAATATAGAAGGTATGGAAGCTCTTGAAAAATGTGAAAGTCCAATAGGAACTTATGCAAGACTTGCAGAGTTATCTAGAGGTAAAGATACAACGACAGGACATTGGGAAATGATTGGTATTCATACAGAAGTGCCTTTCCCAACTTATCCAAATGGCTTCCCTAAAGAAATTATGGATGCCTTTGAAGAGAGAATTGGAACAAAAACTCTTGGAAACTGTACAGCATCTGGGACAGCTATTTTAGATGATCTAGGTGAAGAGCATATGAAAACAGGTTACCCAATTGTCTATACTTCAGCAGACAGTGTATTTCAAATTGCTGCTCATGAAGAGATTATTCCACTAGAAAGACTTTATGAAATGTGTGAGATTGCACGTGAACTCTTAAAAGGTGAACATGAAGTATCTCGAGTTATTGCAAGACCATTTGTAGGTCAGCCTGGTGCTTTTACGCGTACACCAAATAGACATGACTATGCGGTTATGCCTCCAAAAGAAAACCTATTAGTTTATGCAAAAGAAAAAGGATTAGATGTTATTGGAGTAGGTAAAATCTCTGATATTTTTGCAGGTGAAGGCATAACTTATGCAACTCATACAAAATCTAATGAAGATGGCATCAAAAAAACGATAGAACTTATTAAACAACCTAATCATGGTTTAATCTTTACAAACCTAGTAGATTTTGATATGAAATGGGGACATCGTAATGACCCTGTAAGCTATGGCAAAGGTTTAGAAGAATTTGATAGCTATCTACCACAAATTATAGAAGCTATGAACGAAGATGATCTACTTATTATTACAGCAGATCATGGCTGTGATCCAACAACACCTGGTACAGACCATACAAGAGAATATGTACCACTTATTGCTTATAGTAAAATGTTTAATGGGGCTATAGATCTTGGCACTAGAAAGAGCTTTGCAGATATTGGACAAACAATCTGCGAGATTTTCGACTTACCAGCACTTAAAATAGGTGAAAGCTTTTACAAGCAAATGACTAAATAGTGGGGTGATGTAAGGTGAGAGTTTATGATATTATTGAAAAGAAAAAATTAGGTGAGGTTTTAACAGATAAGGAGATTGCTTTTGTGGTAGAAGGTTATACAGATGGTAGTATTCCTGATTATCAAATGTCAGCACTTCTTATGGCAATTTACTTCCAAGGAATGAATGATAAAGAAACAGCACTCCTTACAGAATGTATGGCTAAAAGTGGTGAAATGTTGGATTTATCTGCTATTGAAGGTATTAAAGTAGATAAACATAGTACAGGTGGAGTAGGCGATACAACAACCATTGTACTTGCGCCACTTGTAGCAGCAGCAGATGTACCAGTAGCTAAGATGTCAGGTAGAGGTCTTGGACATACAGGAGGGACCATTGATAAGCTAGAATCTTTCCCGGGTTTTAAGGTTGAATTACCAATTGAAGGCTTTATTGAAAATGTCAATAAACATGGTGTAGCTGTTGTGGGCCAAACAGGTAATCTTGCTCCGGCAGATAAAAAGATTTATGCTTTACGTGATGTAACAGCCACTGTAGATAATGTATCTCTTATTGCAGCATCGATTATGTCTAAAAAAATTGCAGCAGGTTCAAATGCTATCGTACTAGATGTTAAATGTGGTAGTGGAGCTTTTATGAAGACTTTAGAAGATGCTAAAAAATTAGGTGATGCTATGGTGCGCATTGGTAAAGAAGTAGGCCGTAACACTATTGCTGTAGTAACAGATATGAACCAGCCTTTAGGAAATGCTATTGGAAATAGTCTTGAAATTATGGAAGCCATTGATACATTAAAGGGCAATGGACCAAGAGATCTAACAGAGCTTACACATACCTTAGCAGCTAATATGTTTGTGCTTGCAGGACGCGTGGCAACAGTTGAAGAAGGGTTAAGCCTTGCAGCTGAACTCATTGAATCTGGAAAAGCTATGGACAAACTACGTGAATGGGTAGCTTCACAAGGTGGAGATGCATGCTCAGTAGATGACTATTCACTTCTACCAGCGGCAGCAAAACAAATGGATGTTGTACTTGAAGAAACAGGCTATGTAGCAGCCATTGATACAGAGATGATAGGGAAAGCGGCACTTGTGCTTGGAGCAGGTCGAGAAAACAAAGAAAGTATCATTGACTTAGGTGTAGGTCTTATAATGCATAAGAAAATAGGTGACAAAGTAACAAAGGGTGATGTTGTTGCAACACTTTACTATAGCGATAACTCTCATACAGAAGCAGCAATACGCTATATTAAAGACGCCTATACTTTTAGTACTGAATCTATTGAAAAACCACAACTTATCTATACAATCATTAGATAATATAAAAATAAGAGCCTTTATAAAAAGGCTCTTATTTTTATACTCTTATAAAGTTCTTATTTAATAAGTATATTTTGCTCAAAATAACAAATAATAGAAATAAATTTATAGGAGGTAGAACTATGTTGCGAAAAAAAATGATAGCAGTTATGCTCTTAATGATTGTATTAATAACCAATGTTACAGTCTTCGCGGCTGAAGCTATGGCATCAGGTACAGGTATGGCAGAAACAGCTAGAAGCTATGTTCTTATGGAAGCGTCTAGCGGTAAAATTCTGCTTGAAAAAAATATGGATGAGGAAATTCCACCTGCAAGTATTACAAAGGTTATGACCCTTTTACTCATTCATGAAGCTATAGATGCAGGTAAAATCAACTGGGATGACAAAGTGACTGTAAGTAGTTATGCAGCCAGTATGGGAGGCTCTCAAATCTTTATGGAAGAGGGGGAAGAACAAACTGTTCGTGACCTTGTAAAGGCCATTGCTATTGCTTCTGCCAATGATGCAGCTGTTGCTATGGCTGAGTACATTGGTGGTAGTGAGAGTCAATTTGTAGATATGATGAATAAACGTGCTAGTGAGTTAGGCATGGAACATACTACATTTAAAAATGCATGTGGTCTTCATATAGATGGACATCTTTCCAGTGCACATGATGTGGCCCTTATGTCTAGAGCTCTTATTACAAAGTTCCCAGATATCTCAAAAACTCTTACCACATGGATGGATACCATTACACACCGTACACGTAAAGGAGAAACAGAGTTTGGCCTCACCAATACAAATAAAATGATTAAATGGTACAATGGTATTACAGGGCTTAAAACAGGTTATACACCACAGGCTAAGCACTGTGTAAGTGCTACAGCTACAAGGGATAATATGAACCTTATTGCAGTTGTTATGGGTTCTCAAGATGGTAAAATTCGTTTTAGAGAAGCGGCACAGCTTCTAGATTATGGTTTCGCTAATTATATGGTTAAAAAAGGGCCTGAAGTAGGCGAAATACTTGGAAATATGAAAATAAAAAAAGGTGATAAAGAGCTTGTAGAACTTACAATTGAAGAATCTATGGCTTTTGTTGTACCAAAAAGTAAGGATGAACAACAATTAACCTATGAAATAAAATATGACGAAGGTGTAAAAGCACCTGTTTATAAAAATCAAAAACTAGGTACTATTACCTACTATATGAATGGTGAACCTGTAGGCGAAGCCAATCTTGTAGCTGCTTATGATGTAGGTAAAGCTAAATTTAAAAATATGATTCCTTATATGTTTAGCAGATACTTTGATCTAGGAAAAGAATAAAGGATAGAAATAGGTTATAAGTTAAGGGTTTAACTTGTAACCTATTTTGTCTTTTTATGTTGCATTCTGGTAAGATAGTCGCTAAACTGTTAATAGACTTTAATAAATAAGGAGATTTAGCATGAGTGTAACATTTAAATTAGAAGATTTTGAAGGACCACTAGACTTACTACTCTATTTACTTGAAAAAAATAAGATGAGTATTTATGACATAGAGATTTCTTCTATTACAGATCAATACTTAGCCTATATAGAGACTTCAAATACGTTAGAACTTGAACAGATGAGTGAGTTTATTGTTATGGCAGCCACTTTGCTTTATATTAAGTCTAAAATGTTATTACCGAAGCCTCCTAAAAATGAAGAGTTAGTAGAAGACGATCCACGTGAAGAGCTGATTCGAAAATTATTAGAGTATAAGAAAATTAAGTACGTTTCTCATGAACTTAATGAAAGACAAAACCTATCTACGGATTATTGCTTTAGGAATGCAGAAAGTGCTGATGAGGTAGAATTACCACAGCCTTCTACAGAAGATGTGCTTATGGATGTTACACTTGAACAGCTTTATGAAACATTTCAGGCACTTCTTAAACAGAAACAGTTACTGGTACATCAAAAATCTAAAAAAATTGATTCATCTATCTTAAAGAAAGATTCTTTTACTATTGAGCAAAAGAGTTTATATATTTTAAATTTATTAGAGCTGAATGCACACATTTCATTCTTTAGTCTATGTACACCAGATATGCCTAAAGTGGAATGTATTGTAACCTTTATGTCTATTTTAGAGCTTATTCATAAGAAGCAAATACGTGTTGTGCAGGAGAAGCCTTTAGCAGATATTATGATTATGGGAGTGAAGGCGTATGCAAAAGACTGAACTTGAAAGCAAATTAGAATCTCTACTTTTTTTTGTAGGAGATAGTATTCCGAGTAGTAAACTATGTGAAGTATGTGAAACTGAAGAAATTACCATACATATGGCTATTTATAGATTAAATGAAATTTACAAAAAGTCTAATAGTGGTATAGAAATTATAGAAGTAAACAATGGTTATCAAATGTGTACGGTACCTAAGAATATTGCTTATATTCAAAAGTATAAACAAAAACCAATTAAGAGGCTCTTAACGCAGGCGCTTCTTGAAACATTGGCTATTGTCGCTTATTCACAGCCAATTACAAAAGCTCAAATTGAGGATATAAGAGGAGTAAGGTCTGAACATGCTGTCAGTAAACTTCTTGAATATGACCTTATTGAGGAAGTAGGTAGGCTTAATGTTATAGGACGACCTATTTTATTTGGAACGACTACAAGCTTTTTAAGACATTTTGGCTTCAAGACTATTGAAGAGCTTCCAAAGGTGAAAGAAGAGCTTATTGAACGTTTCAAAAAAGAGATTGAAGAAGAGATGAATTACATCTCAGAAGAGTAAAAGGACGCATTCACTTCTATGCATAAAATGATAAAGGATGAGGTATGCTGAATCATAGTATAGATGAAAGAATAAGGAGTGAATGCAATGAAGAAGAAATTTGGGATTAGCTTACTTATTACACTTTTGTTAAGTAGCTCACTCTATGCAAGTGAAGTGCCTGGAACTATTTATTCTAAAGGGTCTGTTCTTATAGAAAAAGAGAGTAAGCGTGTGCTGTATGAAAAGAACGCTCATGAAAAAATGGCTATGGCCAGTACAACAAAAATTATGACATGTATCGTAGCTATTGAATCTGGTAAATTAGATGAGATTGTAACGGTATCAGGAAGGGCTGCACGGGCGCCGAAAGTTAAGTTAAACTTAAAAACAGGTGAAAAACAGAAATTAGGTGATTTACTTTATTCCCTCATGCTTGAATCTCATAATGACACGGCTGTGGCCATAGCAGAGCATGTAGGTGGAAGTGTAGAAGAGTTCTGTGCTATGATGACTGAAAAAGCTAAAGCCATTGGGGCGGAAAATACCTGTTTTGAAACTCCTAATGGATTAGATGGACAGTCTCATTATTCCACGCCTTATGATATGGCACTTATTGCTGCCTATGCTTTAGATAACCCAGAGTTTGTAAAAATCATTAATACACCTCAAATTGAAATTCCAACTACCCAGGTAGAAGGAAGCAAAAAACATGCATTGATTAATAAAAATCGTTTTCTCTCACAGTATGAAGGTGCAGAAGGTGTGAAAACAGGCTATACCAGCAAGGCAGGACATTGCTTTGTAGGTGCTGTTAAAAAAGAGGATATGGAACTTATTGGTGTAGCATTAGGAGCTGGATGGGACTCAAAAGGTAAATCACGTAAATATACAGATGTGATTAAACTTATGAACTATGGCTATAATAACTATAAAAAGTATAAGGTGCTCGATAAGGGCGAAGAAAAAGGTAGTGTTAAAGTGACAAATGGTAAAGTGGAGGATGTTACACTTTATGTGGACGAAACCGTTATATTGCCACTTACCGAGCATGAAAAAGAAACAATTGAGCTTAAGAAGACTGTTACAGATGAGCTTCAGGCACCAATAGATGAGAATCAGGCTGTGGGAAAAGTAGAAGTTATCTGTGATGGAAAAGTGCTTAAGAAAGTGGATCTTCTTGCAAGTCAAAAAGTAGACAAAGCAAACTTACTAGACAAATTAAAAAGATTTTTTCAAAAGTGAAATAAAGAAAGGGTAGATTTATGCGATTACAAAAATATTTAGCTGGATGCGGTGTGGGATCAAGAAGAAAATGTGAGGCTTATATAGAAGAAGGGCGTGTCAAAGTCAATGGTATGGTCGTAACAGAGCAGGGCATACAAGTAGCAGAAGGTGATCAAGTAGAATTTGATGATAAACCTGTTACAATGGAAGAAAAACTGGTTTACTATATTCTTAATAAACCAGTAGGCTATATTACATCTGTGTCTGATGAAAAGGATCGTGCAACTGTTCTTGATCTATTAAAGGATGTACCTTATCGTGTGTTTCCAGTAGGGAGATTAGACTATAATACAACAGGGCTCCTTCTTCTTACAAATGATGGAGAACTTACTTATAGTCTAACACATCCAAAACACCACGTAGATAAAACTTATGTTGTGAAAGTAAAAGGTGTTGTAAGGCCAGCAGCTATTCAAAAACTACAGCAAGGTGTGGTTATTGATGGGTATTTAACAGCACCGGCAAAAGCAAAGATTATAAGACAAACAGGTGCAACAACAACAATCAGTTTAACCATTCATGAAGGACGTAATAGACAAGTTAGAAAAATGTGTAGTGCTATAGGGTATGAAGTTTTAAGGCTGAATCGTGAATCTATAGGAAAGCTTACATTAGGTAATCTTGAAGTAGGTGCATACCGTGCATTAACAAAACAAGAAATTGAGTACTTAAAGGGGTTAGGACAATAAGATGCTTAGTAGAAATATGACAAAGAACGTACACTTTTTTATTGAAAGTCATTTAAGTCAGTGGGGAAAAGAAAACTTAATAGCAATGGATGGAACTCTAGGGAATGGCTATGACCTAGAGTTTTTAAATAATCAAAAAGCAATTAGTACTATCTATGGATTTGATATACAGGCTCAGGCCTTGGAGAATAGTAAGACTAGAATTGGTGAAACTGAGAAGTGCATTTACTATATCCAAGATTCACATCATCATTTAGAGTGTTATATTGAAGGAGAAATAGACTTAGCACTCTTTAATTTAGGCTACTTGCCAGGAGCAGATAAGTCTATTGTCACAAGAGTAGATACGACCTTAGAAGCTATAGAAAAAACCATTGGGAAACTCTCAAATGGAGGTATGATGGTAGTGATGACCTATCCTGGACATGAAGAAGGAAGTAAAGAACACGAAGCAGTCAAAGATTATTTGTCTGGTTTGCATAAGAAAAATCTTTCTATTCTGCAACTTAATGTAAATAACGTTATAAAGCCTTGTCCTAATTGTTTCTTAATTATCAACCAATTATATAAAATATAATAAAATTATGATGTTTTGTGTAAAAATATATTGTTTCTAACAATTTAATTTAGTATACTATAAATGGCAATTTTTACACTTTGTTTTAATCTATTTTTCTAATTGGAGGGTATCAGATGAGCACATTACAAAAATTATCTGAACTGGAAGCTCACAAAGTAGCTATTCTAAATGGCTATGATGAAGAAGCGAAAAAGGCAGCTTTAGATAAAGGTAAACTAACTGCCAGAGACAGGGTTACACATTTACTCGACGAGAATAGTTTCGTTGAAATTGGTACTTTCGTTACAAGTAAAACTTTTACTTGCAAAGATCAGAAGGTTAACACGCCTGCTGACGGCGTAGTGTGTGGTTATGGAACCGTTGAGGGAAATCTTGTCTATGTTTATAGCCAAGATCCTACAGTGCTAGGCGGTGCTATTGGGGAAATGCATGCTAAGAAAATTGCAAAAACTTATGATGATGCAATTAAAATGGGAGCACCTGTTATTGGTTTTATTGATACAGTGGGTTTACGTTTGGAAGAAAGTATTGAAGCACTTAATGGCTATGGGATGATTTTTAACAAAATGAGTAAAGCATCAGGGGTAATTCCTCAAATTGCAGTTATATGTGGTGATTGTGCTGGAGGGGTATCCTTTGTTGCTGGGTTATCTGATTTTACATTCATGAGTACTAAAAATGGGAAAATGTATTTAAATAGTCCAAATACATTAGAAGATAAAAACGCATCTTTTGACCATGTAGCAACTGCAAATGTACACTTAAGAGAAAGTGGTCTAGCAGTATGGGGTGAAGAAAGTGAGCAAGTGCTGATAGGAAAGATAAGAGAACTTCTAACTTACTTACCACTTAATAGTGAACAAGAAACACCATGTTTAAATTGTATGGATGACCTTAATAGAGTAGATTCTAGTCTTAATGATTTTGATTTCGATGTAAGACAGATAAGCGAAATTATAGCTTCGATTGTAGATAATGGGATGTATTTTGAAGTAGGAGAGCATTATGGGGCAAAAGTGTTCACTGGTTTTGCAAGAATGAATGGTGCTACAGTAGGTTTTGTTGCTAATAAAGAAGAAGCTATGGATTTAGCAGCACTTCAGAAAACGACACAATTTGTAAGCTTCTGTGATGGTTTTAACATTCCAATTGTAACACTTACTAATATTAAATATATTGAGTCAACTGTAGCAACAGAAAGATTAGGTATTATCAAAGCTGCAAGTAAGCTTGCCTTTGCTTTTGCAAATGCCACAGTACCAAAAGTAAATGTTATTCTTAAAGAAGCTTATGGAACAGCTTATACGCTTATGAATAGTAAGCATATTGGTGCAGACTATGTCTATGCATGGCCAACAGCGCAGGTTTCTACTATGAATAGTGAAAGTGCTGTAAAAATCATGTATGAAGAGGCACTACAAAATGCTGAAAATCCAGCTGAGCTTATGCAAGAAAAAGTTAAAGCGTATGAAGAAGAACATAGTAGTGTATACGCTGTAGCAGGACACGGTTATATTGATGATATTATTGAGCCGGCAGCAACAAGAAAACGTGTTATCGCTGCACTTGAAGTACTCTATACCAAACAAGTTGCAAATCATTTAAAAAAGCACCCAACAGTATAAGGTAGGTGAATTTAATGAAAGTTAGTCTAAATTTTGGCGCGTTTGTAGATGGACTCAGTGTCTTTTTAATAGGAGTGGCCATGGTATTTGTGGTACTTTTTTTGCTGATCCTTTTAATCAAAGTTGTTGGATGGGCTGTAAGTACTATAGAAAATAAACAACATCCTGAAAAAGAAGTTAAAATCCCTATTAAGCAAGAAGAGATTAAACAAGAAGTGACTCCTATAATAGGAGATGATTTAGAGCTCGTAGCAGTTATTACAGCTACTATTGCAGTAAGCTTGGGGACAACATCAGATAGATTACAAGTACGTTCTTTAAGACAAGTAAATAGAAATAGAGCATAAATAAATTAAGGGAGGCAGTATGATGAGAAAATTTCAAGTAACAGTTAACGGTAATACATATGAGGTAGAGGTAGAAGAGTTAGGTGCAGGCGCAAGTGTAGCAGCAGCACCTTATGTGGCACCAGTACAAGTAGCACAAGCTACGCCAAAGGCAGTAGCGCCGGTGGTACCAGCACCAGTCGCTTCTACGGGGGCACATAAGGTAGTAGCACCTATGCCAGGTAAAATTGTAGATGTAAAAGTAAGTGTAGGGCAGACTATTAAAGAAGGAGATTTAGTAGCCATTTTAGAAGCTATGAAAATGGAAAATGAAATTTTCGCTTCTGCATCAGGTACAGTAGCATCTGTTAATACATCTGCAGGTAACATGGTAGAAGCAAATGACGTGATTATTTCTATCAACTAATCTTTTGGCCTAACTCTATAAAGGGGGAAACAAAAATGAATATAGGCAGTGTATTTTTAGATTCTGTCAAGGAGTTCTTTATGACTTCAGGACTTGCTCAACTCGATATTAAGTATGTTGCAATGATTCTGATTGCCTGTGGCTTACTTTACTTAGCTATTGCCAAAGGCTTTGAGCCACTTTTACTTATTCCTATTGCATTTGGGATGCTTCTTGTAAACTTACCAGGTGTAGGTATTACGAATCCGGGTATTATGAATGATGTTACAGGTAAAATTGAGCCAGGTGGACTTTTATACTATATAGGAATGGGAAAAGAATTAGGGATTTTCCCACCACTCATCTTTATTGGTGTAGGGGCAATGACAGATTTTGCACCTCTTATTGCTAATCCTAAAAGCTTACTTTTAGGAGCAGCAGCACAACTTGGTATTTTCGTAGCCTTCTTAGGAGCACTTCTTATTGGATTTAATGGTCCAGAAGCTGCATCTATCGGGATTATAGGAGGCGCAGATGGTCCAACATCTATCTTCCTTGCAACAAAATTGGCACCACATTTATTAGGAGCTATTGCAGTATCTGCTTACTCTTATATGGCACTTGTTCCGGTTATTCAGCCACCTATCATGAAGCTGCTTACAACAAAAGAACAACGTATGGTTAAAATGGAACAGTTAAGACCTGTATCCAAAACAGAAAAAATCATCTTTCCTATTATTGTAACCATTGCAGTATCACTTATTTTACCATCAGCAGGCACACTTGTAGGAATGCTGATGTTTGGTAATCTTTTAAAAGAAGTTGCTTCTACAAATCGTCTTGCAGATGTAGCAAGTAATGCCATGATGTCCATTATTACTATTTTGCTTGGTATTTCAGTAGGAGCTTCAACAAGTGCAGAAAAATTCCTTAACTTTAAAACACTTGGTATTTTAGCACTTGGACTCTTCGCTTTTATAGTAGGAACAGCTGGTGGTGTACTCTTTGGTAAAGTGATGTACTATTTAAGTGGTAAGAAAATCAATCCACTTATTGGTGCAGCAGGTGTATCTGCTGTACCAATGGCAGCACGTGTTGTACAAAAAGTTGGTCAAGAGGAATGTCCAACAAACTTCTTACTCATGCATGCAATGGGACCAAATGTGGCAGGGGTTATTGGTTCAGCTATTGCAGCCGGTGTATTACTATCAATTTACGGTTAATAAGGGAGGCCTGTTTTTATGTCAGATCAAATTGTAAGACCTGTTAAAATAATGGATACAACACTTCGAGATGCACATCAGTCATTGATTGCAACAAGAATGACAACAGAAGAGATGCTACCTATTGCAGCTAAAATGGACCAAGCAGGTTTCTATGCAATGGAAGTATGGGGTGGTGCAACTTTTGATGCTTGCTTACGCTTTTTAAAAGAAGATCCATGGGAAAGACTTCGTAAAATTCGTAAAGAAGTTAAAAATACAAAACTACAAATGCTCTTTAGGGGACAAAACATTTTAGGGTATCGTCACTATGCTGATGACGTAGTAGAATACTTCGTTCAAAAAAGTATTGCAAATGGTATTGATATTATTCGTATTTTTGATGCGCTTAATGATATGCGTAACTTAGAGACAGCAGTACGTGCTTCACGTAAAGAAGGCGGGCATGCACAAGTAGCTATTTCTTATACACTTAGTGAAGTGCATACATTAGAGTATTACATAGAGCTTGCAAAACGTATTGAAGACATGGGTGCTCATTCTATTTGTATTAAAGATATGGCTGGACTTCTTGTACCTTATGAGGCAGAAAGACTTGTTAAAGCATTAAAATCCTATACTAATCTTCCAATTCAGCTTCATACACATTATACAAGTGGTGTTGCTTCTATGACTTATCTTAAAGCTGTTGAAGCAGGATGTGATATTATTGATACAGCTATGAGCCCATTAGCTATGGGGACTTCTCAACCAGCAACGGAAGTACTTGTTGAAACATTCAAGGGTACGCCGTATGATACAGGTATTAACCAAGAGATTTTGAGCGAAATTACAGAGTATTTTAGACCAATGCGTGAAGAAGCTTTAGCAAGTGGGTTAATGAATACTAAAGTGCTTTCTGTAGATATTAATACACTTCGTTATCAAGTACCTGGTGGTATGCTTTCAAATCTTGTATCACAACTTAAAGGGCAAAATGCGGAAGACAAATACTATGATGTATTAAAAGAAATTCCTAGAGTAAGGGCTGACTTTGGTTATGTACCACTTGTTACACCAAGTAGTCAGATTGTAGGAACTCAAGCAGTACTTAATGTACTTGCAGGGGAAAGATACAAAATGGTATCTAAAGAATCAAAAGATATGGTAAGGGGGAAATATGGTAGTACGCCAGTACCAATCAAAGAAGAAATTGTTAAGAAAATTATAGGGGACGAAAAACCTATTACCTGCAGACCAGCAGATTTACTGCAGCCAGAGCTTAAAACACTTGAAAAAGAAATGGCTATGTATAAACAACAAGATGAAGATATTCTTTCTTATGCACTATTCCCACAAGTAGCTATGGACTTCTTTAAATATAGAGAGGCCAAGGAGAAAAAAGTGGATTTGGCAGTAGCAGACAAAAAAAATAAAGCTTACCCCGTATAATTTGTAAGTTATAGGTAGACTACAGAACGACATAAGCTGTTCTGTAGTCTTTTTATGTGATAAATAGTAAAATATCGTTGTCAAAATACAAATATATTATATAATGATACTAGATGTAATGATAAAGTTACGTGATTGAAAGGAAATGAGTAATGAATAACGATCTGATTCAGCGTATTAAAAAGAGTATGCCCAAGCTAAGTAAAGGGCAAAAATTAATCGCCAATTATATTTTAGAACATTATGAAAAGGCAGTATTCCTGACAGCAGCTAAACTTGGAACAATAGTGGGGGTAAGTGAATCAACCGTTGTAAGATTTGCAAATGAATTAGGTTACGATGGTTATCCTAAATTCCAAGAAGCTTTAGAAGAGCTTGTTAAGAGTAAACTAACAGCTATGCAACGTCTTGAAGTAACGACAGACCGTATTGATACAGAACATGTATTAAAGAGTGTGCTTCAAACAGACCAGGAAAAAATTGCTTATACAATTGAGCAAGTAGATGAACAAGTATTTGAACAAGCTATTGATAAAATCATTAATGCAGATACTATTTATATACTAGGGGTACGTAGTTGTGCGGGACTTGCAAGCTTTTTAGGATTTTACTTTAATATTATCTTCCCTAGAGTAAGAGTGATTAATACAAACAGTATTAGTGAAATTTTTGAGATTATTCATCATATTGGTAGCAATGATGTTATTATTGGGATCAGTTTTCCGCGCTATTCTAAGCGTATTTTAAAAGCCTTAGAATATGCACGTTCTAAAAAGGCCGGTGTTATTGCTATTACAGATAGCTATATTTCTCCTATTGCGCAGTATGCAGAGCAAACTTTAATAGGCCGTAGTGAGATGATTTCATTTGTAGACTCGCTAGTTGCACCTTTAAGTATTATTAATGCGATTATTGTAGCAGTAAGTTTACGTAAAAAAGATGAGATTTCCACAAATCTTGATAACCTAGAGACTGTTTGGATGGAATATGAAGTTTATGATGATACAAGAGAGATGAATAATTATAATCCTAATATGATGAACGGGATTAAGGAAAAATGTGATTAAAGAGAGGGATAAAATGAATATTGTTGCCATTCGTGGGGCTATTACAACAGAGAATACAAAAGAAGCTATGTTAGAAGCTTCTCAAGAGCTTTTAGAAGCTATTTTAACAGCTAATCAAATAGATAAAAAAGATATTATACAAATTACCTTTACTTGTACAAAAGACTTGGATGCAGTTTATCCAGCAGTAGCAGCAAGAAATTTGGGGGTTACAGAAGCTGCTTTAATGTGCATGCAGGAAATGTATGTGAAAGGTTCACTTGAAAAATGTATCCGTATAGCTGTATTATGTCAGAGTGAGGCTTTAGTGCAACAGACAGTTTGTCATCAATATTTAAAAGGTGCTAAGAAGTTAAGACCAGACTTAGGTCGTTTTACGCTTGCAATTGATGGACCGGCAGGTGCAGGGAAGAGTACTATTGCTAAGTGTTTAGCACAGAACCTACGTTGTACTTATATTGACACAGGAGCTATGTACCGCACGGTAGGGCTTTTCTGTATACAAAACAATATAGACTATACGAATGAAGATGCAGTAAATAGTGTACTTAGTCAAATAGGCATTGACATTATTTATGAAGACAATGCACAGAAGATTTACTTAAATGGAGTAGATGTAAGCACAGCTATTCGTACACAAGAAGTAGCAGCTGCAGCTTCTAAGGTAGCTACTTATAAAGAGGTAAGAGAAGCTTTAGTAGATATGCAAAGAAAACTCGCAGCAACGAAATCTGTTGTCATGGATGGGAGAGATATTGGAACAGTTGTACTGCCTCAGGCAACACTTAAAATCTTCTTGACTGCTTCTGCCGAAGAGCGTGCAAACAGACGACTTTTGGAATATGAGGCAAAAGGTATGGAAGTAGCTTATGATGTGCTTCTTAAAGAAATTCAAGAAAGAGATGATCAAGATGCTAATCGTGAGGTTTCACCACTTAAAAAAGCTGATGATGGTATCGAGATTGACACGACTTCACTTTCTATAGAGGAGATTATTGAGCGTATTGCACACCTTTTGCAAGAAAGACTATAGGAGTGTAACAAATGGAAATTATTTTAGCAAAAAGTGCAGGTTTTTGCTTTGGTGTACATCGCGCTGTAGATATGGCCTTTAAAACTGAAGAAGATAAGAAAACCTATACACTTGGACATATTATTCATAATGAAACGGTAACAAGAAAACTTAAACAAAAAGGTATAGAATCAGTAGAAGCCTTGGACAATATTCCAATGGAAAAAGTCATTATCAGGGCCCATGGTGTACCAGAAGCTGTTTATAAGGAAGCAGAATCAAAAAATATTGAAGTACTAGATGCAACTTGTCCTTATGTAACTAAAATTCATAGGCTGGTAAGTAGATATGAAAAAGAAGGTTATCGTATTATTGTAATCGGAGATGCTAAGCATCCTGAGATTATTGGGATTAATGGATGGACCAAAGAAGGTTGTATCATTTATAAAAATAAAGAAGATGTAGATTTTACAGAGCTTGACTTAAATAAGAAGTACTTAATTGTATCTCAGACAACTTATAAAAAAGAAGTTGTAGATGGAATTGTTAAGTTATTAGAAGAAGCAGGGTATGATGTGAAGTTCATTAATACAATCTGTAATGCTACTTCTGAAAGGCAAGAAGAGGCAAAAGAGATTTCTAAAGAAGTAGATGCTATGATTGTAATTGGAAGTAGTTTTAGTTCTAATACACAAAAGCTTTTTGAAATATGTAAGTCTTATTGCCAAGATACTTATTGTATAGAAGAGGCTAAGGATCTTAATGCAGAATGGTTTAAATCCAAGAATAAAGTAGGTGTGACAGCAGGTGCATCTACACCTAAAGATGTGATTGAAGAAGTGCTAGAAGTACTTAAAGGCATGGATGCCCAATAACCTATCTAGAAATTAAAATTAGCCCAAAGACTTTAAAGTCTTTGGGCTAATTTTTTTATACCTAATTTTAGAATTTCATCAAGAAAGGGAGAGAGTGCTTCTTGGTTATAGAGTGTATAAATTTGTTTTTGTTCATCTGCCCAATAAAGAGATTGATTAGACAGTTTAAGAGGTAAATAAAGCCCTTCTTGTTCAAGATAACAGGTAGATTTGGTAGCTTTAGTACGCATAGAAGCAGGTAGAAGTTTAGCTAGAGATTTATGCATCAAGTTACCTTCTACAATATAGTAGTCACTAGGAGGAAGATAGGTTTTAAGTTTTAATGCTAAAGCATTAATAGATAAAGAGAAATGGTTAAGTGAAGCATCATACAGGCATTCATAATGACCTAGCTGATATTTGAAGGAATAAGGATAGATATAAGAAGGAGATAAATAGAAAGTTAAAGCTACTTCTTCAAAGGTATAATCTATAAGCTTGGCATGATTTAGTCTATCTAAAAATTTATAGAAGTGATAAATGGCTATCAGGCTTAAAAGTTCTTCCTTGTTATGTTCTGAAATCAGCGTACTATAGTTAATATGAGATGAAGTTAAGGTAAGTTTACAGAGTTTAGCAAGCTCTCGGCCTGAAGTTGTGAGGCTTCTGTTAAAACCTATGTCATTTTCTATAAGAGTTCTGGCACGTTTTGAAGATTTTAAATCTACTAGATGAAGAGTGGTAAGGTCTGAAGTATCTAGCCCATAGATCTCTGCTTTTTGTAGAATAAAAGGCCATTCGAAGTGCTTGCCACCATAAGTGTAAATTTTTTCAAAGCGGATTACTTCCTTTAAAAAGGTTTCAATAAGAAGTGACTCCTCTTCTAGAGTTTCTGTAATCCAGTGACAAGACTGATAAGTATCTTCTTTTTTAAAGGCAATGCCTATACAAACAATGGTATCATGAATTTTAGAAAGACCAGTTGTTTCCAAATCTAAATAGCAATGTGCAGGAGATTCTATACTGAAGTCTAAAGAGTGTGAATGAGTTATGTAAATCATAAGAAAACATCCTTTCTGTGTAATATTATTTTAACAAATGTATTTCTAAAGGTTCAAGCCCTAAAAGCTATTTTTGTTTTTTTGATTACATGTTAACATAAAAATAAAAAATAAAATTAGAAAATAATATAAAATGAATTTTATTTATATGTATAATTCATAAATAACTTTCGGTGCATTATATAATCTAAATAAAACTCTATTTTTTAATAAAAATTGTATTGAAATTGCAATTTAAAATTAGTATAATGTCAAATATAAATTAAAAACAAGGCGGAGTGATACTATGAAAACAAGAAAATTATTAGCAATAGCATTAGTAGCTATGATGGGCACTTTATCTTTTGTAGGATGCCAAAAAGCAGATGCTTCTTCAGATACAATTAAAATAGGAGGAAGCTTTGACCTAACAGGTGAAGCTGCACAATATGGAATTGCAACAAGTAATGGGGTAAAGCTTGCTATAGATGAATACAATGCAAATGGTGGAGTACTTGGTAAACAAATTGAATTTATATTAGAAGACAATAAAGCAAGTCAAGTAGATGCTACAAATGCTTTCAAAAAGTTAGTAGATAATAATAAAGTTATTGGTTTTATTGGTTCTGATATTAGTAGTACAACTGAAACGATTGCTAACTTAGCAGCAGAAAAAAATATACCAATGATTACACCAACAGGAACAAAACTTGGCATTACAACAATTGGTCCAAATATTTTTAGAGCATGCTATGTAGACCCTGCTCAAGGAGAACTTTTAGCTAAATTTGCAACAGAAGATTTAAAGGCTCAAACAGCGGCAATTATGATTAACTCAGAACAGGATTATTCAACAGGTATTGCTGAAGCTTTTGAAGCAGCTTTCACGGCAGAGGGTGGAACTGTAGTAGAAAAAGTAAACTATGGAAAAAATGACGTAGATTTTAAACCAATCTTAGCAAATATTAAAAATGCTAATGCAGATGTTGTTGTTATTCCAGATTATTATGAAACTATTGCAACTCTTATAACTCAAGCAAGAGAAATCGGTATTACATCTACCTGTATTGGTGGAGATGGTTGGGATGGTGTGACTGAGAAAACAGTTAATAATCCAGAGGTTGTAGAAGGCAGCTATTTTGTTAACCATTATACAGTAGAAGATGATGCAGTAATTGTACAAGATTTCATTAGTAATTATAAAGCTACATATGATGCAGAACCAAATGCTTTTGCAGCACTTGGATATGATGCAGCAAAAATCTTAATTGAAGCGATTAAAACTTGTGAAAGTACAGAAGCCGATGCTATTACTGCTGCAATGCAAAATACTTCTTTAGATTGTGTAACAGGTCATATTACTTTTGATGAGAATAGAAATCCAGTTAAATCTGTATCTGTTATTGAAATTAAAGAAGGCCAAAATACACTTTATAAAAAACTTGATGCAGTAAAATAATAAATAGATCAGAAAATATTTATTCTCGGGGGTCTTGCCTCCGAGTAATTTTAAGGCTTTTATAGGATTTATGTAAAATCAGAAATAAAGGGGGATGAAGTATGGATTATGGAATATTATTGATGCAGCAGATACTTAATGGTTTACATATTGGGAGTATTTATGCACTTATTGCTTTAGGGTATACAATGGTATACGGCATCGTTAAACTCATTAACTTTGCTCATGGAGATATTATGATGGTAGGCGCTTATATTGCGTTTATGATGATTACTGCTTTTAATTTACCACTGCCAATCGCTATTATTATTTCAATGGCTAGCTGTGCACTTATTGGTATGGGTATTGAAAAAGTGGCTTATAAACCACTTAGAAATGCACCACGTATGTGGGCACTTATTACAGCTATAGGGGTAAGCTTTTTCTTAGAAACATTATTTACTATTTTGTTTGGGGCGAGTTCAAAACCATTCCCTACACTTTCACTTGCACCTATCCAAATTGGGGCACTTCAAATCAGTCAGATTATGATGATTTCAATAGGTCTTTCTGTATTTCTTATGATTGCACTAGAGCTATTTATTAAAGAGACAAAGCTTGGGAAAGCTATGCGTGCCGCTTCAGAAGATGCTAAAGCAGCAGCTTTAATGGGTATTTCTGTTAATAAAACCATTTCTATTGCTTTTGCTATTGGTTCAGCACTTGGGGCAATAGGAGGGATCCTTTTTGCTATGGCCTATCCCCAAATCAAACCCTTAATGGGAGTTATGCCAGGACTTAAAGCCTTTATTGCAGCAGTGCTTGGAGGAATTGGGATTTTACCAGGTGCTATGCTAGGAGGATTTTTACTTGGTATTATTGAAAGTATTACAAAAGGCTTTCTATCAGCTTTCTGGCCAGATGCTTCTTTATGGGCAGATGCTATTTTATTTTTAATCTTAATTTTAGTACTCTTACTAAAGCCAGCAGGTATTCTAGGTAAGAATGTACGAGAGAAAGTGTAGGTGATCAAGATGAAAAATAAAAACAAATCTTTAATTATTTTAGGAAGCCTTCTCCTTACTTATCTCTTTCTTATGATAGGTTTATCATTAGGTATGATTAACTCTTATTTTAGTGGTGTTATTGTAGCGATTTTAATCAATGTGATTATGGCCTCTTCTCTAACTCTCGTAACAGGCTACTTAGGTGAGCTTGTTCTAGGGCATGCAGGTTTTATGGCAGTAGGAGCCTATACATCGGCACTTATTACTATGAATTTGGACCTTTCTGCAGCCTTAGAATTTCCTATTGCACTTTTATGTGGAGGAGCATTTGCTGCTTTTATAGGCATTTTAATTGGAATTCCTGCACTTCGTTTAAGAGGGGATTATTTAGGCATTATTACATTAGGCTTTGGAGAAATCATTCGTATTGTGCTCAATAACCTTAAAGTCACTAATGGAGCCAAAGGTTTATCAGGTATACCTAGCTATAGTAATTTCACTGTAACTTTTTTCGTTACCATTGTGATTGTCACTGCATTTTATTTACTCATTAAATCTAGACATGGACGTGCTATTATTGCTATTCGTGAAAATGAGATTGCTACAGATTGTGTAGGAATTTGTACTTTCTACTATAAGACCTTTGCCTTTGCTATTGCAGCTTTCTTTGCAGGTATTGGTGGTGGACTTTATGCCCACTACTTACAAGTATTAAGCCCAAGTAGTTTTGGTTTCCTTAATTCTATTGAATACTTAATCATTGTTGTATTAGGGGGCATGGGGAGCTTAAGTGGAACGATTATTGCAGCTATTGTATTAGGCGTATTAAATGAGGTTTTGCGTGCCTTTTCAGAATATCGTATGCTTATTTATTCTTTAGTACTTATTAGTATGATGGTATGTAAGGCAAAAGGGATTACAGTAGGACTTATTTTAGATAAATTGGGATTGAAAAATAAATTAAAGTTTAGAGGAAAACAAAATATAAGTATAGGGAAGGAGGGGTAATATGG
This sequence comes from Zhenhengia yiwuensis, assembly GCF_014384995.1. Lineage (GTDB taxonomy): Bacteria > Bacillota > Clostridia > Lachnospirales > Cellulosilyticaceae > Zhenhengia > Zhenhengia yiwuensis. Next base: position 51,209 of record NZ_JACRSY010000019.1, read on the forward strand.
CTTTATTAGAAGTACATAAAATGAGTGTTAACTTTGGTGGAATTAAACCAGTTAGTGAACTAGATTTGCAAATAGAAGAAGGGGAACTTATAGGGCTTATAGGACCTAATGGAGCAGGAAAAACAACTGTATTTAACTTACTTACAGGTGTTTATACGCCCACAGAAGGTTCTATTACATTTAATGGTGAACGTATTGACCGTTTAAAGACACATCAAATTGTAAAAAAAGGAATTACGCGTACTTTTCAGAATATTAGGCTGTTTAAACAAATGACTGTTATTGATAATGTAAAAGTGGCTTTTAATAATAGGCTAAAGTATTCTCCTCTAGAAGGTATTTTACATTTACCACGGTACAAGAAGGAGGAAGCATGGCTTGAAGAAGAAGCTATGAAACTCCTTAAAATTTTTGAACTAGATAAATATGCCTATGAGCTCAGTATGAATTTACCTTATGGGAAACAACGTAAGCTTGAGATCGCACGTGCCTTAGCAGGCAGCCCAAAACTTCTTTTATTAGATGAGCCTGCAGCAGGGATGAATCCTAATGAAACCAATGAATTGATGCAGACTATTAAACTTATTCGAGATCAGTTTAATATGACCATTTTGCTTATTGAACATGATATGAATCTAGTGATGTCTATTTGTGAAAGATTGGTTGTAATTGACTATGGTATGGTTATTGCAAGGGGTACACCAAGTGAAATTCAAAATAATGAGAAAGTAATAGGGGCTTATTTAGGCCAGGCTTAAGGAGGAAGCATATGTTAAAAGTAGAAAAACTTAATGTCTATTATGGCAATATACATGCCCTTAAAGAGATTTCCTTTGAAGTTCAAAAAGGAGAAATTGTTACTTTAATTGGTGCGAATGGGGCAGGTAAAACATCTACACTCCAAGCGATTAGTGGGATGATTAAGGCAAGTTCAGGTGCTATTACCTTAAAAGGAAAGCCTATTACTTATGAAGAAGCTCATAAACTTGTACCTCTTGGTATGGCACATGTACCAGAGGGAAGACGCGTTTTTGCTCAAATGAGCGTAGAAGAGAATCTTGAACTTGGAGCCTATACGATTAAAGATAAAAAGCAAATTGCTTCAGATATTGAAAAAATGTACAAGAGGTTCCCAAGACTTAAAGAAAGACGTAAGCAGTTAGCGGGAACTATGAGTGGTGGAGAGCAGCAGATGTTAGCTATGGCACGGGCGCTTATGTCCAGACCTGAAATGATCTTAATGGACGAACCTTCTATGGGGCTTGCACCTATTCTAGTACAGGAGATTTTTGAGATTATTAAAGAAATTAATGCAGATGGTACAACTGTACTACTTGTTGAGCAAAATGCTAATAGGGCACTTCAAATTGCTCATCGTGCTTATGTACTTGAAACAGGAGAGATTGTATTAAGTGGAGAAGGGAAAGATCTACTTAGTAATGAACAAGTGAAAAAAGCTTATTTAGGAGCTTAAAAAGGGTAAAAGAGAAAAAATAAAGCGTAAGATTTATCTTACGCTTTATTTTTAGTGAGAAACTCTATCTTTAAGCATACGTGGAAGAGATAAATCAAGATGCATTCCTTCACTTAAGGCTTTATAAGTTTCTAATGCTGAAGGATTAGGGGTGCCTTGACGAATGGCTTTAATAAGAATGTTCTTAGGTGTATGCTGCATATCGATAAATTCCATAACATTTACTTTATAGCCCACACTTTCTAAGTAGAGGGAGCGCATACCATCTGTAATAAAGGAAGCTATTTTCTCTTTGAGAATACCATGTTTTAGAATAGGATCAAGAAGTGGGTTATGAATTTGGGTGTAACATTCGTGATGGCAACAAGGTACCGCGAGAATAACCTTTGCATCCCAGCCTACAGCTTTAGCAAGTGCTGCATCTGTAGCTGTATTACAGGCATGAAGGGATACGACCATATCAATCGTTTTATCTGTTGTATACTGGCCAATATCACCTACTTGGAACTTCAGATTTGTGTAACCAAGACTGTGGGCTAAATCATTACAAAAAGCAATAACATCTTCTTTAAGGTCAAGCCCGACAATTTCTACTTGTTTGCCACGAATATGGGTTAAATAATGATACATAGCAAAAGTTAAGTAGGATTTACCACAACCGAAGTCAATAATACGAATAAAGTCTTGATTAAGCGTTGCCATAACAGATTCTATGGTTTCGAGATATTTATTAATCTGTTTATATTTATCGTATTTAGAAGGTTTAATCTGACCATCATTAGACATGAGCCCAAGGTGAATTAAAAACTCTTTAGAGCTTGCTTCATCTAAAATATACTGTTTTTGTCGGTTATGGCTAAGAGAAGTATCTTGTTTCTTGGTTGCAGCTTTACGTTTAATGTTAGCTTCACCTTTTTTATTAATAAGTGCTTGATAGTCATAAGTTGTTGTGTAGAGCTGAAGTTGTTTGAAGTTCTGAGCGTTGTTTCTTAAAAAAGCTGCTACTTCACTAAGCTTACAGTTTTCATGATAAGCTTTATTATTTTTATAGAGTGTAAATTGGAGTAAAACTTCCGATTTAAGGAGAATACGTTTGCAGGTGATCTTTTCATATTGGTCTAATTTGATACGTGGATTGCTCCAAACAGCATCTATAAAAGTATTTTGCTCAAGGGATTCTTCCCATAAGCGTATTAATTTTTCCATAGTCTAACCTCGCTTATTTCTTAAGTATTTTTATCATACTATGAAAACAAGCTATGTGCAACGCCTGGCCTATGCTATAATGCCTTTTAGGAGGTGGCGAGATGTTCGAAAGAGACTGGGAGACCCTTAATGAAGACCAAAGGCTGGTTGTTAAAAATATAAAAGATTCACTACTTGTATTAGCACCAGCAGGTACAGGTAAAACGAAAGTCATTGCGATGCGTACGGCATATTTATTAAACCAGAAGGTCCCCCCTACATCTATTTTATGTCTGACTTTCACCAATAAGGCAGCAAGAGAGATGGAGGAGCGTATTGGCCTGTATGACAAGCACAATGTAAGACATTTAACCATCAGAACCTTTCATTCTTTCTGCTACTATCTTATCAATCAGGAGAAGCAAAATACACGTCTTGCTTTCCCATGTACCATTATTGATGAAAGTGATACACAAGATATATTAAAACGTATTATCTTTGCGCTGACCAAACAGGAAGAAAAGTATATGGGTAACATGACAAGTTTTATAGAAAATGTGAAGAAGTATCGCCTTAATTTTAGCTTTGATACAGAGCTTAAAGAGGAGAGATTGGTTAAGGCTTATCTTAAAGAGTATCCAAGTAAAGATCCTATTATTTTGCAATATGGTGCTAGGATATTAAGACTTTATGAGAAGTATTTAAAAGAAAATAATTGTGTAGACTTTATAGATCTTATTATAGAAGCCACTTATTTATTAGAAGACCCTGAAATTAGAGCAAAATGGCAGAAACGGTATCACTATATTCAAGTGGATGAAATGCAAGATACAAGTACAAGGGAGTATCATATTATTAAAGTGTTGGCTAAGGAGAACCATATCGCTTTATATGGAGACTTTAATCAGACGATATATGAGTGGCGTGGTTCTGCCCCTCAAACAATGATAGGAGACTATAAAGAAATCTTTAATCCTGTAGAGATTACCCTTAAAACCAATTATAGAAGCACACAGCTACTTCTTAAGGCGGCTAATAGCTTTATCCGTAACAGTAACCTATATCCGAGTTTATCTATACCTTATGCGAAGGAAATTGGCGAGCCTATAGAAGTTTTTTGTGGGGGAAGTCAAGAAGCAGAAATTCTCATGATTGCTAAATCTATTAGTGAGCATTATACAGCTGAACATAAGCAAATTGCTATTTTAACGCGTACCAATAGTTTAGCTAAGTCTATCTATAAAATGCTTGAGAAAAAAGGTATTCCTTGTATACGCGTAGAAGATATTAGGTTAATGCGTACAACAGAGGTAAAAGACCTTCTAGCTGTGATGAGTTATGCGATTAATTTACGCAATAGTTATGCACTAGAGAAAATCATTAAGCATCCTGTTATTCATATGGAGCAGTGGCTTATACAAGAACTTAAGAAAACTAAGTCTGGGTATATGTATTTACATGATTGGTTTCTAGCAGAAAATAATGATCCTTATCAGCCTCTTATAGAGGGATACATGCAAAATAAAATTGTTGTACTCGATGTAGAGAGTACAGGACTCGATACAACAAGTGATGACATTATTCAAATTGCGGCTATCTGTTATGGGAAAGATGGCGTAAAAGATCAGCTTGATGTACTCGTTAAGCCTACTAAGTCTGTAGGAGATTCTTATTATGTACATGGTTTTACAGATGACCAGCTAGAAAGAGAAGGTTTAGAAATTCCTCATGCATTAGATTTATTAGGTGATTTTATTAAAGATAAAATTGTAGTAGGTCATAATATTAAGTATGATTTATCCATTATAGAAAGTATGCTCTATCGTCATCATAAACAGTCTTTTGCTTACCCAGGAGTTTATGATACTTTAGACTTGGCTCATAAAATTTATCCATACTTACCTAATCATAAGCTAGGTACTTTGTCAGAACTGATCAAAACTCAAGCTAAGCCTAATCATAATGCACTACAGGATATACTAGCCACAAGTGAAGTACTTACTCATTTTATTAAAAAGCTTAATGAGAAAAAAGATGAACGCTATAGTTATTTAGAAGCCTATTATCCTTATGTACAAGGGGTAAAAGAGCAGGTGCAAAGTATGACCAAGGAAATACTTAAAAAACCTACTTATGAAGCTATTAGTTATTTAATGAATAGTTGTAACTATAAAAGTGCTTACAGTAAAGAAGCACTACAAAATTTAAGAGACTTTTATAAAATGGCGCAGCAACTTTATGAAGAGCATCTTTCTTATGAGGATAACATTATGAAGTTACTGACCTTTTCTGCTCTTCATGCCAGTGAAGTGGAGCAAAGCGCTTTATTTAAAGGAAAAATTCCAGTTATGACTTTGCATCAAGCAAAAGGATTAGAATTTGATTATGTGTATATGGCAGGATGTAATGAAGATATCTTTCCATCTAGAAGAAGTGTAAAAGAAGGGTATTTAGAAGAGGAAAAAAGGCTATTCTATGTAGGGATGACAAGAGCTAAGAAAAAGCTGTATTTAAGTTATCATACAGGGAAAAAAATGAGTTTTCTTGTAGAAGAAATAGGAGAAGGTTTTAAAAATTATAGGCAAGTGGCTTTAGACAAGGTATAATACAAGTAATACACTTAAGAGGAGGCCTTTATGGAACAAAATAACACACAAAATGATTTTACTATTGTACGTATGGACAAACAAAAACGTATAGCATTAGTTGCCCATGATAGTCGTAAGCAAGATATTATCAATTGGGTTACAGTTAATAAAGAAAAGTTAACAAAGCATTTTTTATGTGGTACAGGTACGACAGCTAAACTACTAGCAGCTGCAACAGAATTACCTATTACTGCCTTTAATAGTGGTCCTTTAGGTGGTGATCAGCAAATCGGTTCACGCATCGTAGAGGGTAATATTGACTTTATGATTTTCTTCTGGGATCCACTTGCATCTCAGCCACATGACCCAGATGTTAAAGCTTTGCTTAGAATTGCTGCACTTTATGATATACCTGTAGCTACTAACCAATCTACAGCAGATTTCTTACTGACATCACCACTGATGGACCAAGAATACAACCGTAAAATTATTGATTACACAAAACGTATTCATAATCGTACAAAAGCTTTTGACAATAACGAACCGATGGCATAGAAAAAAATATTTAAAAAAAATTTTTAGCTGAAATAACCGTTGTAAAATGAGTTATTTCAGCTTTTTTTGTGGAGGATTCTGGTAAGAAAAGGTTAGACAAAAAGGATCAAAGATGATATATTTTTAAAGCGACTACAGATACAATAATTAGTATCTAAAAGTAATAGCTGTGCTAGATATAGTACATAGAAGTAAAGCTATTATGGGAGATATTGGAGGGGTAAAACATGGAAGTTATTAAACGTGACGGACAAGAAGTAACTTTTGATGAGATAAAGATTTATACTGCTATTATGAAAGCTATGAAATATGGTAGTGGTATTGTAGATGAACATATAGCAAGAAAAATAGCTGATGAAATTAAAGAGGATTTCTCCAAAGTAGAAACAAAAGCAACGATATTTCAGATTGAAACAAGCGTTTATCTCAAGCTTATTGAAAATGGACATGAGTTAACTGCGAAATCTTATGAAGGGTATCGAGCTATTCAATCTTTCAAGAGAGAAACGAACACAACAGACCATAGCATTTTAGGGCTAATTGAATTGACAAATGAAGAAGTAATGAATGAAAATTCTAACAAAAATGCCATGATGGCTTCTACACAAAGGGACCTCATAGCAGGAGAAGTTTCAAAAGATATTTCTAGAAGAAAAAAACTACCAGCACGTATTGTGCAAGCACACGATGAAGGTATCCTACATTTCCACGATATGGACTACTTTATGCAATCTATTTTTAACTGCTGCCTTATTAACATTAAAGACATGTTAGATAATGGTACAGTTATTAATAAGCGTATGATTGAAAGCCCTAAAAGCTTCCAAGTAGCATGTACGGTTATGACACAAATTATTGCGCAAGTAGCAAGTAGCCAATATGGTGGGCAATCAGTGGATATTAGACATCTTGGTAAATACTTAAGAAGAAGTAGAGATAAATACTATAACTTACTAAAAGATTCTATGGATAATCAAGAAGAGTTAAATGCAGTAGTAGAGCGTTTAACACGCAAAGAGCTTGAGTCAGGTGTACAAACTATCCAATATCAAATTAATACACTTATGACTACCAATGGTCAGAGCCCATTCGTAACACTATTCTTAAACATTGAAGAAGATGATGAGTATGTAGAAGAAGTATCTCTTATTGTCAAAGAGATTTTAAAACAACGTATAGAAGGTATTAAAAATGAAAGTGGTATTTATACCACACCAGCTTTCCCTAAACTGATTTATGTCCTTCATGAGCATAACTGCCTTGAGGGTGGTCAATATGATGAAGTAACAGAGATGGCTGTACAATGTAGTGCGAAACGCCTTTATCCAGATTATATATCTGCTAAAGAGATGAAGAAGATTTATGAAGGAAATGTATTCTCATGTATGGGATGCAGAAGTTTCTTATCTCCATGGAAAGATGATAAAGGTGAGTATAAATTTGAAGGTAGATTCAATCAAGGGGTAGTTAGTCTAAATTTACCACAAATTGGTATTGTTGCTAATGGTGATGAAGAGAAGTTTTGGAAGCTTCTTGATAATCGATTAGATTTATGTTTTGAAGCACTTATGTGTAGGCATAATGCTTTAAAAGGAACACTTTCTGATGAAGCACCAATTCATTGGCAGCATGGAGCTATTGCACGCCTTAAACAAGGTGAAGTCATTGATCCGCTTCTCATGGATGGTTACTCCACTATTTCACTTGGTTATATTGGGCTTTATGAAGTCACTAAGGCAATGAAAGGGGTCTCACATGTAGAACCTGAAGGTGAGGCGTTTGCATTAAAAGTAATGCACCGTTTAAATGATGCTACAAAGAAATGGAAAGCTGAAACAGGCTTAGGGTTTGGCCTTTACGGTAGCCCAGCTGAATCACTTTGCTACCGTTTTGCTAAAATTGATAAAGCTAAGTTTGGTGAAATTAAAGATATTACAGACAAAGGTTACTATACAAATAGTTACCATGTGGATGTAAGAGAGCCTATTGATGCCTTCTCAAAACTAAAGTTTGAGAGTCAGTTCCAGCCTATTTCAAGTGGCGGGTGTATTTCTTACATTGAGATTCCAAACATGATGCATAACCTTGAAGCACTTAGACAAATGATTACGTATATTTATCATAACATTCAGTATGCGGAATTTAATACGAAATCAGACTGTTGTCATGTATGTGGTTTTGAAGGAGAAATTAGTATTAACGATGCTTTAGAATGGGAGTGCCCAAGCTGTCATAATAAGGATCAAAGTAGAATGAATGTTATTAGAAGGACATGTGGCTATTTAGGAGATAACTACTGGAATAAAGGAAAGACTCAAGAGATTAAAAGTAGAGTACTTCATTTATAAGGAAAGAAGGAGGAAGGATTATGCATTATGCTCAGATGCGCAAATATGATGTAGCCAATGGAATAGGCATCCGAAGTACACTGTTTGTTTCTGGTTGTACACATCAGTGCCCTGGTTGTTTTAATACAGATTATAGAGAATTTGATTATGGTACGCCATGGACAAAGGAAGCAGAAGATACTTTTTTAAGCTATATTAAAGATGAAAATGTACATGGTGTCACTATTCTAGGCGGTGAGCCTATGCAACAGACAAAAGATGATGACCTCCTAAACCTTTTAAGAAGGATTAAACAAGAGACTAATGAGACAATATGGATTTATTCTGGTTATACTTATGAAGAGATTCTAAAAGAGCCTAAAAGACGCCAAATACTTGAATTATGTGATGTCTTAGTAGATGGCAGATTTGTAGAGGCTTTAAAAGACTTAAAACTTAGATTTAGAGGAAGTAGCAATCAAAATATTATTGATGTACAAGCTTCTTTAACGTCAGGTGAAAAGGTTTTATTGACATTTTAATGTTCCAAGAGGAGAGACAAAAGATGGATAATCGTACAATATATTTTGCAAAAGTAAAAGAGGATGCTATTATTCCAAGCAAGAGAGAAGAAGATGGTGCATTTGATATCTATGCTTGCTTTGAAGAAGACTTCATGATCATTGCACCACATGAGACAAAACTTATTCCAACAGGAATTGCTTCAGCTTTCTCATCTGATTATGTAGCTATTTTAAAAGAACGTGGTTCTAATGGAAGTAAAGGGATTGGTCAAAGAGCAGGTGTTATTGATTCTGGTTACCGCGGCGAATGGTTTGTACCTTTAACAAATCATAACACAGTACCTGTAGTTCTTTTAAAAGAAAGTTACGCAGGAGAGCAATCAGCTTTTGGTGAGGCTATTATTTATCCTTATGAAAAAGCTATGAGCCAGTGTATTCTCGTAGAGGTACCAAAAGTTAAAACGGCAGAAATTAGCTATGAAGCATTAATGCAATTTGAATCTGAACGTGGAACAGGTATGTTAGGTTCTTCAGGTAAATAAATAGAGAAAGCTCTTTTTTCCTAGGCATTAGGAAAAGGGAGCTTTTTTTGTTTTTTCAGTGATAAAAATCTACTTTATTATTGATTCAAGATAAAATCTTCCTAATAGTACATTTTAAATAATGAAAAGAATAGAGTTGATAAAAATAATTTTGAATATTGTAGAAAAATATATCAACATAAGATAAAATATAATTGTTAAAATAAGTAAATTGTACTACATATATAAAATAATTTAGTTTATAAGAGAGATAAAGAGGAGAAGGCCATGTATCTATACAAAATTCTTATAGTAGATGATGAAGAAGAAGTAAGAAGCAGTATTATGAGAAAGATGCAGTGGGAACAATTAGGCTATCAATTAGTAGGGGATGCAGAAAATGGAGAAGATGCATTAGAAAAAGTTAGAGTGTTAGAGCCAGACTTAGTATTAACAGATATTAAAATGCCTTATATGGATGGACTTACATTAACAAAATATATTAAAGAAGAAAGAAATAGTACAGAAATTGTTATTTTTTCCGGATTTGATGATTTTGAATATGCGCAGAAGGCGATTAAACTGGGTGTTATTGAATATATTTTAAAACCTGTTAATGTAGTTGAGTTAACAGAGATACTAAAAAAACTCAAGCTAAAAATGGATGAGCGCATTGCAGAAAAACGTAATATACAGGCCTTAAGACTAGATTACCAAAGGATGCTTCCTGTTCTAAAAGAACATTTTTTAGGGGATTTGGTACAAGGAAGATTAAATCATATAGCTATTTTAGAAGGTTTTAATCGGTTTAATCTATGTGTAAAGGATGGGCCAAGTTGGATTGTTGCTACAACACATATTGAGCTTCCAATGATTGAGCAAAATGAACAGAGGCTTAACTTACATGATGAAGTTGATTTAATTCCACTTTCTGTAGAACAGATCATTTGTGAAAAGTTAATGGGGGATTTTCAGTTCGAAACTTTTGGAACAGCGACAGGTACATGTATCTTGTGCGCTATTCATACAAAACAGGAAATGGAAAGATTCATGAATAAGTTAAATCAAGTGTGCTTAGAGTGTAAAAAGATTCTGGAGCTTAATGTTACTATAGGCCTTGGAAAAGCTTATACCAAACAAGAGCTGATTAAAGATTCTTATGATGAAGCTAAGAGTGCTATAGGCTATAGAGCGACTATAGGAAGTGGTATGGTTATTTACATTAGTGATGTAGAGGTTATTCATGTAGGGGTTTTAAGATTTGATGAACAAAGTGAAGGAAAATTGATTCATGCTATTAAGTTTGGAGAGCGAGAAGAGATTATAGAAGTTATAGAAAGTCTCATGCACAAAATGAAAGCAGCTAAGGTACATACTAGTCAACATCAAGTTTATGTCATGGCGATTATTCATTCTATGATGGAAATGGCGCAGAAATATGAGTTAGATACGAATCAGATTTGGGGTAAAGAAGATTATTTTAAAGTTATGGGAAGGTTACTTACTATACAGAGCATGCAAAACTTCATTATCAATAGTGCCCTTTCTATTCATGAAAACCTTCATAAGGAACGTTACGATACGATGAAGCAACTCATAGTAGAAGCGAAAAAGTATATTACAGAACACTTTACTAATCCAGATTTATCTGTAGAGATGGTATGTGAGCATCTACATATTAGTCAGGCTTATTTTTCTACACTCTTTAAAAAAGAGACAGGACAGACATATATTAGTTATTTAACGGAACTTCGTCTTAATAAAGCTATTGAACTCCTTAATAAAACAGAAGATAAGACCTACATTATTGCGAATAAGGTAGGTTATACAGAGCCGAATTACTTTAGTTATGTCTTTAAAAAGAACTTTGGAATAGCACCTAGTCGTTATCAGCGCAGAGCTAATTCGAATAGGGGATGAAGCTATGCTAAAAAGAATAAATGAATGGTGGATGGAGATTTATCATCAACTTAGTTTAAGAAATATTGTATGGGTATCCTTTTCTGCTACAGCAGCTTTAGCCACTATTTTCATGGGACTGTCCTTTTATAGTAGGTTTTCTATGCAGCTTAATAATGAAATGCAGATGGAAAATCAGGCTTTAATCAATCAAGTGAATAATGCTGTCAATACTTATGTAAGAAATATGATGAAGCTTTCTGATACTTTATATTTTAAGGTCATTAAAGATCAGGACATACAATTAGTAGACTTTGATGAGACTTTTAGGCTATTTTATGAAACCAATAAAGACTATATTAAAAACATTGCTTTATTTAGCGAAGAAGGAGATCCCATTGTTCTAGCGCCAGCAGCTTCATTAAAGGAAGGTATTCATCCAGCCGAGCAAAAATGGTTTAAACGTGCGCTTGAAAAAAGTGAGAATATGCATTTTTCTACTTTACATATTCAAAATTTATTTAATGAAAATGAGGGTGAGTATGAATGGGTCATTTCATTAAGTAGAGCAGTGCAAATGACTTATGGGAGTGAAGTTAAACAGGGTGTTTTATTAATAGATATGGCTTATGATGGGATTAAACAATTGTTTAGTAATATTTCACTTGGGCAAGAAGGTTATGTCTACATGATGGATCAAACAGGTGCCATCATCTATCATCCTAAGCAGCAGTTATTAGCATCAGGTATCTATAAGGAAAATACACAAGCTGCCATGCATTATAATGATGGCATTTATAATGAAGTATTTGAAGGCAAACAAAGACAAGTCATTATTAAAACAGTAGGATATACAGGCTGGACTATAGAAGGTGTTATTTTCCCCAATGCAGTGAGTTTAAACAATAAGAAAAGTAACATCTTCTTTATTTTTCTATTTTTGTTTTTCACTATGGGCCTTGTACTTATTAATTCTATTATTTCGACAAAGGTATCTAAACCCATTAGAAATCTAGAAAAAGCCGTAAAAGAAGTTGAAATGGGAAAACTAGATACGTGTATTAAGGCAGAAGGATTTTATGAAGTACACCACCTGGGGCAATCCGTACATAAAATGGCTGAGCAAATTAAAAAGTTAATGGAGGATATAGTAAAAGAGCATGAATCTAAGAGAAAGAGTGAACTAGACGCACTACAATCACAAATTAACCCACACTTTTTATACAATACGCTAGATATTATTGTTTGGATGATTGAGAATGAAAGACAGCAGGATGCAGCTAAAGTGGTTACAGCTTTAGCCAGATTCTTTAGAATTAGCTTAAGTAAAGGCAAACATATTATTTCTATTGCAGACGAAATTGAGCATGTGAGAAATTACTTAACTATACAGCAGCTTCGGTATAAAAATAAGTTTGAGTATGATATTGAGATAACAGAAGAAGCTAAGTCATTCGCAACAATCAAACTGATTATTCAGCCTCTTGTAGAAAATGCCATTTACCACGGTATGGTCTATATGGATGGGGATGGTCTTATTCGTGTACAAGCTTATGTAGAAGAAAGTGAAGTGTACATTACAGTAAGTGATAATGGACTTGGTATGACAAAGGAACGTATTAATCAATTATTAAAAGGTGAGATCCAATCTTCTAAAAGAGGATCAGGAATAGGTGTAAGTAATGTAAATGAGCGTATTAAACTCTATTTTGGGGAGGCTTATGGCATACAGATTGAATCTGAACCAGATGAGGGAACCAAAATGATTGTACACCTTCCAAAGGTTATCTATGAAAAAGAAGAAAAGGGCGTGTAAAGGATGAAACATAAAAATGATATCTTATATATTTTAGCCCTTATTCTATTAGTCATGCTTTATCTTATTTCTTCAACAGATTTGTTTTATAAAGAACAAGAAACGGATATATATCAAATCTCTGTTATTTTAAATGAAACAAGTGATGCTATTTTTGAAAATATTAAATTAGGTATGAAGCAAGTGGATAAGGAGTGGACTACAGAAGTCAATATAGTGACTTTATATGAGGCTAATCATGCAGAGCAGCAAATGAAACTGGTAGAAAGGGAAGTTGCCAATGGTGCAGAAGTTATTATTTTGTTTCCTGTAGATGCAGAGTTAACCAAGGAATATTTAATACAGGAAAACTGGAATATTCCTATTATTTGTGTAGGAACTTATTTGCCAGAACAGGTAGTAGATGTATGGATACATGGTGATGAACTAGCAAGGGTACAAGAACTTGGTAGAAAGATTATTGAAGATAACTTGCGATTTATTTATACCATTGCACCTAGAATTGAAAGAAGCAATGTAAATCAGAGGTTAAAGGGGCTAAAAGAGGTATTAGAAGAAAATAATGTAGGAGTTGAATGTCTTTACTATGAAACAGAAGAAGAGCTCGTTACCTTACTTAGAGAACTGAACGAGAAGGGGATCGAGACTGGACTAGTGGCCTTAGATACTATGACTTTAAACTTGTTGATGACTCAGTATAGGACACTAGAGGAGCAGAATTTATACATTTATGGAATAGGTTATACGAGTAGCCTTTTAAGTGATTTAGAGAAAGGACTTATTCAAGCACTTTCTATACATAATGACTACGATTTAGGGTACTTAAGTTTAGCTTCAGCAGTGGCTTTATTACAACATGAAAAAGTAGCTTATGACCAAAAGGTTATAGGGGGGCTTATTACAAAAGATAATATCTATGGAACGTTCTATGAAAAAATATTATTTCCTATTCACTAATAAGGAGATGTGGGATGAATCAAAAGAAAAGATATTTATTGATTATTACTATAGTATTCGTTTGTTTTCTACTCTTTAAAAATTACATAAATACTGACTTAAAGCATGAAGAAAATAAAGTTGTTAAGATAGGGGTATGTACATATAAGGCTAGTGATACGTTTATTGCTTCTATTGTTACAGAACTTGAAAAAATTATAAAGGAAGAAGAGCAACTTAGAGAGACTACGATTAAATTAGATATTTCAGATGCTAAAGAAAGCCAGTTAACTCAGAATGAACAAGTGCAAAAATACATTGCATTAGATTATGACGTTATCTGTGTTAATATCGTAGATCGAACGAGTGCCGCTAGTCTAATTGATCAAGCAGCAAGCGCACAAATCCCACTTGTATTTTTTAATAGACAACCTGTAGAGGAAGATATGTATCGAAGTGATAGTGTCTACTATATTGGCTCTAATGCAAAAGAGTCAGCCATTATGCAAGGTGAACTTATTATAGAAGCTTATAAACAAAATCCAGAGCTTATAGATAAAAATCAAAATGGGATTATTGAGTATGCTATTTTAGAAGGTGAAGCAGGGCATCAGGATACTGTTATTCGTACAGAATATGCCATTAAGACACTGGAAGAAAAAGGGCTAGAATTAAAAAGAGTAGCAGGATGGTGTGCTAATTTTGATAGAAATCAAGCTGCTGCATTAGTCGAACAATGGTTAAGTCATGAACAAGAAGAAATAGAACTTATTTTGTCCAATAATGATGATATGGCATTAGGTGCAGCAGATGCCATTGAAAAGTTAGAAGGAGAAAGTATTGCTATTGTGGGAATTGATGGAACACCACAAGGTAGAGAGGCTGTAGATAAAGGCACTTTACTAGGTACTGTTGTGTCAGATCAAAAACTTTATGCAAGACAAATTTTTACACTATGTGATGCACTTATTAAAGGTGAGGAATTTGTAGACCAGCTCGAGTTAGAAGATAACAAGTATATGTGGATGCCGTGGGGAAAATATATCTAAGATTTTTATAGATAGATAAAAGAAAATCTCATGTAAAAGAAAATTTAATAAAGGTATAATAAACACATCAATAAGGTTATTAAAGATATGTTTATTATTTTGGAGGGGATCATATGAAAAAGAAATGGATAGGAATGGTAGTAGGAGCAACGATGATGGCAATGTCATTAACAGGATGTAGCGAGGCACCTACGACACCAAGTGAACCAGAGACATCAACAAGTAGTGAAAAGCCAGCTGAAGAGACTAAGGAACCCGAAAAGGTTGAAACAGATACAGCCGAAGCACAGAAAGAAGAGATTACAATGGGTATCCTCATTTATAAATATGATGATACTTATATCTCTACAGTACGTTCTGCCATTGAAAAATATGCAAAAGAGGCAAATGTAGCTATTACATTAGATATGCAGGATGCACAAGGTGACCAAGCCAAACAAAATGACCAATTAGATGTTTTAATTGAAAAAGGTGTTGATGTATTAGCTATTAATGCAGTAGACACAGGATCTGCACAAGGACTTGCAGATAAAGCAAAAGCTGCAGGCATTCCAGCTGTATTCTTTAACAGGGAGCCAGATGCTTCTGTTATTCAATCTTGTGAAGGGATTTTTATTGGAACAACAGCCTCAGAAGCAGGTGTAATGCAAGGTGATATCTTATCACAAATGTGGAAAGAACACCCAGAGTATGACCTTAATGGAGATGGTAAAGTTCAATACCTAGTCTTTAAAGGAGAACCTGGTAACCCAGAAGCCGAAGCACGTACTTCTTATGCGGTTTCTCAAGCCGAAGCTAATGGCTTAGTTATGGAAAATGTCAATGGTGATCCTATTGTAGCAAACTGGGCAACAGACCAAGCGCAAACAGCTATGGAAGCTGTCTTAGCAGCTCATGATGGAGAAATTGAAGCAGTATTTTGTAATAACGATGATATGGCACTTGGTGTTATTGCAGCCCTTAATGGTTCCGATTATAACTTATCAGCAGATGGTGAAAAATGGATTCCTGTTTTAGGTGTAGATGCAACAGATGCAGGTGTTGAAGCTATTAATTCAGGTAAAATGGCAGCAACAGTTAAACAAGATGGTGATGCAATGGGTAAAGCTATTGTAGCTATTGCATCAAATGCAGCTTTAGATAAAGACTACTTAGAAGGTACAGACTATACATTAGCTGAAGATGGTATTTCTGTGCGTATTCCTTATTCAACCATTCAATAAATCGTAAAATACTAAAATAGGGGAGTATCTTTAAATAGAGCAAGTTATTTAAGGATACTCCTTTTATGAAAAGAGAGGAAGAAAAGGGGGGAATGCTATGGGCACAGAGTATGTATTAGAGATGGAAGGAATTGAGAAAAAATTTCCAGGTGTTAAAGCATTAGATGGTGCACAGTTAATGCTACGTAAGGGAACAGTACATTCTTTAATGGGTGAGAATGGAGCCGGAAAAAGTACACTGATGAAGTGTTTGTTTGGTATTTATCAAGAGGATGCAGGAAGCATCAAAATAGAAGGAACAGAAATCAGGTTTGATAATCCCAAACAAGCCTTAGATCATGGTGTAGCGATGGTACATCAAGAACTGAACCAAGTACTAAGAAGAAGTGTTATGGAAAATATATGGCTAGGACGTTTTCCTAAAAAAATGGGGTTTATTGACCATGAAAAGATGTATGAAGATACTTTAGAAGTTTTTAAGGATCTTAATATAGAAGTAGACCCTAAAATGCTTATTGGTAAACTATCTGTTTCTCAAAGACAGATGGTAGAAATAGCGAAAGCCGTTTCATATAATGCCAAGATATTAGTATTAGATGAGCCTACATCTTCTTTAACTAAGCAAGAGGTAGAGCATTTATTTGGCATTATTAATAGACTACGTCAACGAGGCGTAGGCATGATTTACATTTCTCATAAAATGGAGGAAATTCTTCAAATATCAGATGATGTAACAGTCATGAGAGATGGTAAATGGATTGCCACCAAACAGGCAAAAGATTTGACAACAGATGAAATTATAAAGCTAATGGTAGGACGTAGTTTAACAAATCGTTTCCCACCTAAGACGAATGAAATAGGAGATGTGTTATTAGAGGTAAAAGGGTTAACAGGAAAGTACATGCCAACTTGTATGGATGTTTCATTTAACTTACATAAAGGTGAAATTCTAGGTATAGCAGGGCTGGTAGGCTCTAAACGTACAGAATTACTTGAAACACTTTTTGGAACAGCTCATAAGGAAAAGGGAGAAGTCATTCTGCATGGTAAGCCTATAAAAAATAGAAATGCCAAAGAAGCCATTAAAAATGGTTTTGCTTTATTAACAGAGGAAAGACGTGCAACAGGAATTATTCCACTTCAAAGCATTATATTTAATTCTGTATTAGCTAATTTATCAGCTTATAAAAAAAGAGGCTTTTTATCTGATAAGAAGATGGAAGAAGATACAACATGGGTTATTGATAGTATGAAAGTGAAGACACCTTCTTCTAAAACACATATTAAATCTTTATCAGGTGGTAATCAGCAAAAGGTTATTATAGGGAGATGGTTACTCACTAGCCCAGAAGTACTTCTTTTAGATGAGCCGACCCGAGGAATTGATGTAGGAGCAAAATATGAAATTTATCAGCTTATTATTGATTTAGCTAATAAAGGAAAAGGTATTGTAATGGTTTCTTCTGAAATGCCAGAGCTTATTGGAATCTGTGATCGTATTCTTGTTATGAGTAATGGAAAGGTGGCAGGTATTTTAGATATGAAAAAAGACTATGCGGGGAATGCGCAAGAAGAAATTATGCGATTAGCTGCAAAATATATTTAACTAGGAGGGGGATCAAATGGGAGAAACAAAAACACGTAAATGGGATAAAGAAAGAATCAATGAGTTTTTATTAAACTATGCACTCTATATTATTTTAGGGATTATGATTATTGTCGTTATTTGTATTAATCCTAAATTCTTATCTGTTTCTAACTTTATTAAGATTTTAACACAAGCATCTACGAGAGGTATTTTGGCTTTAGGTGTTGCCGGAATGATTGTACTTGCTGGAACAGACCTTTCAGCAGGACGTATTTTAGGATGCTGTGCAGCAGTATCTGCTTCATTAGTACAGTCTGTGACTTATGCGTCAAGGATGTATCCTGGTATTACAGAGGATTTACCACTTATTCTTCCCTTACTAGCAAGTATAACCATTGGTGTAATCTTCTGTATGATCAATGGATTTGGTGTAGCAAAGCTTAAACTACATGCTTTCATTGTTTCTTTAGGTACACAGCTTATTGCTTTTGGTTGTACCTGTATCTACATTGATAGTCAAGAAGGCGGGGCTCAGGCTATTTCTAGCTTTAACGAAAAATTTATTAATTTTGTAAATGGCTCTTTTCCTATTGGCAATTTTAAATTACCTTATTTAATTTGTTACTTTGCTATTGCTGCAGTTGTTGTATGGATTATTTGGAATAAGACAACACTCGGTAAAAATATGTTTGCTATCGGTGGGAATATGGAAGCAGCAGCTGTATCAGGTGTCAATATCTCTAGAAGTATTATGGGGGTTTATTTAGTAGCTGGTGTTTTGTATGGTATTGCAGCTTTTCTTGAAGCTGGACGTATCCAATCTGTTAATACAGGGACAGGACTTAACTATGACTTAGATGCCATTTCAGGGTGTGTTATCGGTGGTGTTTCTTTTGCAGGTGGTGTTGGAACTATTCCAGGGGTTATCATTGGCGTTATTATTCTTCAAGTAATCAACTACAGCTTAAACTTTTTAGGCGTTAACCCCTATCTACAGTATATTATTAAAGGCCTTATCATTATTTTAGCTGTTTCAATTGACGTAAGAAAATATATTGCTAAAAAATAAGTAGGAAATAGGAGTGCATAAAAGTATGGATGATGAACAAAAAGTAAAGGCAGAAGCAGAACAAGAAGAAAATCAAGAACTGCCTAATACAACACTTATGTCTATGAAAGAAAATGTATATGATCATCTCAATGTTTCTTTAAAAACGATGAATAGGGTTATTGCTTTATTGGTTATTGCTATTATTGTGTTTACAACTTTTGGTATTTGGCAAGCTCATATTAAATAAGTAAAAAATCCTCGTAGTAAAAGAACTACGAGGATTTTTATTTGAAATACTTACTTAAATGGTTGTTCCGAAAAATATAAAAGTTTAAGAATGTTTTCCTATAATTTTATAGAAGTAGTAGGATGGAAGAGCTAAAATAAATATAGAATTTTATTTGTTTTTAATGGGAGGTGAGTTAAATAGTAAGCATAGACAATATAAATTTATGCAAACTAGAGTTTTGTGCCAATTATATTTATGATGAACATTTTCATGATGAATATGAAATAAATTATGTCAATTTAGGAAGATGTATCATGACTGCAGAAGATAAGAATGTTGCGCTTAGACAAGGGGAGTGTATTATTATACCTCCTTCTTATCGGCATAGTTTTATGGTAGATGGTATGCAAAAGTGTCAAATTACACAATTTGGTTTTAAGTTATTAGAAGTAAACGAAAAGCTGGATTGTCTCATATTGTTTAAAAGTAAACAGCCTTATTTTAAGATTACCAACTGTACAGATGTTCTAGAGAATATGAATAATCTGTATACATACTCTAACTACAGCAGTTATGCCGAATATAATAAACTTTTATTGTATAAAGAAAACCCCCGGCTATGCCTGGGGTTCGAAAAAGCTTATAGCTATGAGTATAAATAAAAAACCTCCTTTGAAGAATAAGATTAGGTTCGCCAACCAATCAAATCAAAGGAGGTT
>NZ_JACRSY010000020.1 GCF_014384995.1 Zhenhengia yiwuensis
CTATTCCATAGTGATCGGGGCTTTCAGTATACAAGTCGCTCTTTTTATAAAAAGCTTATGAATGCAGGAATGACTCAAAGTATGTCCAGAGTAGGTAAATGCATTGACAATGGTCCTATAGAAGGATTCTGGGGAATCTTAAAAAGAGAGCGGTATTATGGAAAGAAGTTTACAAACAAAAAAGATTTAGTAGAAATGATTAAAGAATATATGACTTACTATAACAATAAACGTCTTCAGAGAAAGCTTGGTGTATTAACACCTTTTGAAAAACACCAAGCTTATTTGCAGGTAGCATAAAAAACTACCACTAGATCTGAATCTAATGGTAGTAAAAAGTTTTTATTTTTTTAGTTGTCTACTTGACGGGTAGCAGTTCAAAATGTAGCATCCTTTTATTTTAATGTTTTTGAAAATTTAAGTTTTTTATGTTTGAAGCGTTTTTTATGTTTACGTTTAATGATTATAATAAGTATAACACAAATACTTACTAGAATTCCCAGTAAAGTGAGGAAAGAGGAAAGAGGAAAAGTAATAAGTGGTTTAGTAGGCTGGTTTGCCGTATAGGGTGAAGAAGCATATTCAAAATCTGCTACTTTAAGATCACTACGTGCAAGAACTTTATTATTGTAAATATATTCAATGGAGCCTACGACATCGCCTGGACTTACGCCCATTTCGAGATATTCTGGGAGCGATATATTCGTAACAAGGTCACGTAATTTAATGTTTTTATTAATAAGTACGGATTCGTTGCTTGAAGCAATAATATCACATTTTGCAAATTCAATAAGTTTGCCGCTTTTAATAGAATAGATAGGTAGTGTGGAAATGACTTCATCTTGTGTAAGGAGATCAAAGATTTCATAGTTGTTGAAGCCATAGTCGAGTAATTTAGAAGTATCTTCATACATACCTTGTTTACTGCTACTTTTTAAAATAACGACGATAAGATCAATATCTCCTTGTCTGGCTGCTGTAACTAATGTATGTCGTGCTTGGTCAGTATACCCTGTTTTACCCCCAATAACATCTTGCCTATATAATGTACTATCACCAAATGGTGTTAATAATTTATGTTGCTGAGCAAGATAGCGTTTTTCATTTACTTTATTAGTTGGGGGAATCTCATAAGTGAAATTTCCCATGATTTCTAAAAAGTATTCATTGTTATAAAGAGCGCGCATAATAAGAGCCATATCTAGTGCAGTTGTATAGTGATTGTCGTCGTGCAAACCATGGGGATTAGCAAAATGAGTGCCTTTAGCTCCTAAAGATTCAGCCTTTCTAGTCATGGCAACAGCAAAGTTTTCAATAGATCCACTTACTTTTTCAGCGATACCATTAGCAACTTCATTTGCAGACATAAGAAGGAGTCCGTGTAAGGCTTGATCAACTGTAATTTGTTCCCCTACACGCATTCCAATGTGGCTACTATTAGGTTCTATCCCATAAATAGCTTCTTCTGAAAAGGTAATCATATCAGAAGGCTTCAGATTTTCAATAGCTAATAAAGCGGTCATAAGTTTTGTAATACTTGCAGGATATTGTCTAAGTGTACTATTTTTCTCAAATAAGATTTCCCCTGTTTTAGCATCCATCAAAATAGCAGATTCAGCTTCTACTGTAGGAGCTCCAGAAGAACTGTTATTGGCATCTAATTCAGCAGAATAAATAGGTGTATTAAATAATAATGTTAAAATTAATACAATATTAATAAATTGTCTAAAAGTATTTTTTTTCATAAGTACGATGATACTCCTTTCAATAGTAATAGTATATAAAAAATATAAGTATTCGTAAAGGTCAAGGTGACTAAGTTATGCAAAATATGTTAAAACTTTGTACAAGAGGTGATTATGTGATAAAATTATTAAATAAGTATAAAGTTCTGTTTATCTTTATATTACTAACTGTTTCTAGTTTAATTTATAGCATAGCTCATCAAGACCAAGAAGTTATTGAAATTATTCAAACAACAGAATTAGAAAGCTTATCTATAGATGAAGAAGTAGAAATACCTCATGAACAGATTGTTTCTACTAATAAGATGGTACCTGTTTTTATTTGTGGAGCCATTAAGAGGCCAGGTGTTTATGAGATTAGGGAAGACAGCCTTATAGAGGAAGTCGTCATGAAAGCTGGAGGATTTACTGAAGAGGCTAATAGGGAAGCAACTAATCTTGCAAGAGTTGTAACAGCACATGAGCAAATCTATATCCCGAAAGTAGGAGAAGAAATTGACAAAGTGATGGATTCATATGACAATAGATTAAGGGAAAGTGAGTCTGGTCGCACGAATATTAATACAGCAGAAATTCAGGAACTTGAAAAGCTTCCGGGAATTGGAGAGGTGAAAGCGAGTCAGATTATTGCATATAGAAATGAGCATGGATTATTTAAAAATTTAGAGGAGTTAAAAAATGTTTCTGGCATTGGTCAGAAGACTTATGAAGCTTTACTAGAATATATTACAATAGAATAGGAGGAGTTAAAATGAATAGTAGAGTATTAGTGGTAGATGATGAAAAACTCATTGTTAAAGGAATAAAGTTTAGTCTTGAACAAGAAGGCTGGGAAGTGGATGTAGCTTATGATGGGGAAGAAGCCCTTAATCTGGTTAAACAGGGACATTATGATGTGATGATTTTAGATGTGATGCTTCCCAAATATGATGGGCTACAGGTATGTCAGCTTGTAAGAGAGTTCTCCAATATTCCTATTGTTATGCTTACAGCAAAAGGTGAGGATATGGATAAGATTATGGGACTTGAATATGGAGCAGATGACTATGTGACGAAGCCTTTCAATATTTTAGAACTTAAAGCACGTATTAAGGCTATTTTAAGACGCTCTGTACAAAGTGAGAAAGAACAGAGTAAAAAGCTCCTTGAAGTAGGCAGTTTAAAATTAGAGTTAAGTAGCAAACGTGTATTTTTAAATAATCAAGAAATCAATTTAACAGCTAAAGAGTTTGATATGCTTGAACTTTTTGCAACCCACCCAGGTAAGGTGTATAGCCGTGATCAGCTTCTTGATACAATTTGGGGGCGTGACTACCCTGGTGATGTTAGAACAGTAGATGTACATGTAAGAAGGCTGCGTGAAAAGATTGAACCAAATCCAGGGCAACCTGAATATATTCATACTAAATGGGGGGTAGGTTACTATTTTAAGGATTAAGATGAAATGGTTCCATAGCCTAAGATGGAGATTATTTATCTTATTCTTTTTAGTAAGCTTTTTGCCATTTATGTTTTTTTCTCCTATATTAATGGGGCGTATGGAATCTTATTATATTGAACAAAGTAAGCACGATTGGCTTAGGGAGGCAAATCGTATCTCAATACAAATTACGCAAGGTAACTATCTCAAAGACCAATCAAGTTATACTTACTTTGAGTCCTATATTAAGGGACTTGGTAAAGAAAAGGGATTTGATGGACGTATTGTAGTTGTAGATAGACTAGGTTATATTATTGCAGATTCAGCAGCTGCTGATAAAGGGCATACCATTATGAATAAGCAGGTTTTTGATGCCCTTAATAAAGAAGAGAGTGCACAGGTTTTTATAAGAGAAGACCAAGAAGTGATGAGTGCAGTTGTTCCTATAGTAGATAAAGAAAATAAAGATGAAGTATTAGGTACCGTTGTAGTTACAGCCTATATAAATGATATTTATGATTCATTAGGTGAAATGCGTAATCAAGTTTACTTATTATCTTTATTTACAAGTTTTCTGATAGGCTTATTAAGTTTCTTTACTTCTTCTTTTATTTCAAGACCACTTAAACTTCTTATGAAATTTGTACAAAAGATTACGAATGGCCAGCTTGACCAAAAAGTAGATATTAAAGGGAAAGATGAAATTGCAGAACTGGGTAATGCTTTTAACCATATGGCTGAGCAGTTGCAACGTGTCGAACATTCTAGACAGGAATTTGTATCTAATGTATCTCATGAATTAAAAACACCTTTATCTTCTATTAAGGTTCTAACAGAATCTTTATTATTTCAGGAAAATGTACCTGTAGAAATGTATCAGGAATTTTTTATGGATATTAACTCTGAAGTGGACAGGCTCAATAATATTATTAGTGACTTATTGACACTTGTTAGGCTGGATCAGACAGAAGTACCGATGAACATTAAAACAACCAACCTAAATGATATGACACAAGCCATTTTAAAAAGACTTATTCCTTTGGCTAAGAAGAAAGACATTAAGCTTATTTATCAAAGTCATAAGGAAATTTTTGTAGATATTGATGAGGTGAAGTTGACACTTGCTATATCCAATCTTATTGAGAATGCTATTAAGTATACACCAGAAGGTGGAGAAGTAAGAGTTATTTTACAAAGTGACCTTCAAGATGCATGGGTAAGTGTAGAAGATACGGGTATTGGTATTGCAAAAGATGAACAATCTAAAATATTTGAACGCTTCTATCGAACAGATAAAACACGTAATAGGGAAACAGGGGGAACAGGCCTGGGGCTTTCTATTACATACCGTACAGTTATTATGCATAATGGTTCGATACAAGTAGAAAGTGAAGAAGGTAAAGGTTCTATTTTCACAGTTCAAATACCGATTAGGCAGATATAAGAGGAGGCAGAAGAGGATGAACAAATGGATACGTATCCCCCTCCTATTACTAAGTTTAAGTTTTCTTTTATTAGGTGTAGGGTGCTTTAATGGTAATAGTTCAGGTGGGGATTTAGAAAAAGTTAACCTTTATTTTTATGATGAACATCAGAATGCATTAGTTATGGAAGAACGTAAACTTGAAATAACGGCTGATATGTCGAATGAACGCCTGATGCTTACAGTCATTGATGCACTTGCAAAAGGACCGCAGACAAGTAACCAAGGTGCAAGACCCATAAACTTTAATATTGACCAGGCTATTTTAAAGGAACGCAGTGCTTTTATTAATTTTACAAAGGATTATGATAAATTAGATACGCCAACACAGATTATTCATCGGGCTATGCTTGTCTATACGCTTACAGAGTTAGAATTTATTGATAAAATTGAATTCTTTGCAGGGGATCAGCCACTTGTCAATAGCAATGGCGAGAAGATTGAACCAGTAGAGCGCAAAGATATTTTAATTAGTGTACTCAATCCTAAGCCACCGACAAATAGTCAGATTATTACTTTATACTTCCCAGGACCACAAGGTGATTTGCTTTATAAAGAACCAAGGGAAATTAGAGTCGATAATAATACACCACTTGAAAATTATATTCTAGCAGAGCTTATAAAAGGTCCTGTCACACAAGGATTGGTAGCACCACTACCTATAGATACAAAGGTTAATGCTATTAAAACACAAGATGGGGTATGCCAAATTGATTTGTCTTATGATTTACAAGTACCACAGCTGGCTAATGGTTTACGAGAAGATATTGTGATTTATTCTATTGTAGACTCATTAACAGAGTTATCAAGAATCAAAAAAGTTATTTTCCTAAAGGATGGAAAGAAACAGACAGAGTTCACACTTCCAATCCATACAGGTGGTATCTTTGAAAGGAATGAAGCGATTATTGCACCGACTCCATAGACCCTTAGTTTGGGTAGGAATTTATTTTATATTAGGATTAATAGGGGGAATGATAAGAGAGAATATCTCATATCATTCCTTTTTTATTTATGGTTTAATTGTACTTGGAAGTAATTTAGTGATTATACATTACACAAAGAAATGGGCTTATATGCTCTTAATTATTATGATGGGGATAGGAAGCGTAAGTATGCAGATGCATCCTGTATCTAAAGAACAGTTTTTAGCAGGAGAACAGGTCACTTTAAAGGGGATTATAATAGATGAAGCAGAAACAGCTTTTAATCAAGTTCTTATTTTAGATCAAGTGATAAACGTACAAAAGGATAAAGCAGTAGCCTTAAGAAGTAAGATTAAAGTGATTACAAATTATCAAGAGGACTTTCATTTAGGAGAGACTGTACTTATACAGGGAAAAGTAAATCCTTTACCTAAGCAGTACAATCCCTCTGACTTTGATTATGGTCTTTATTTAAAAAGTCAGGGAATTGTCAATGAAGTCAAGCTACAACAAGTTATAAAAAGATGGCCTTATAAAGGTGTACTTTATAAAATAAGAGAGAAAGTGCGTATGCAGATTGAGTACATTTTTAAAGGACAAGATGATGGTTTAGTTAGTGCCTTAGTATTAGGAGAAGACGGAGATTTAAATACAGATATAAGAGCGTTGTATGAACAATTAGGGATAGCACATGTACTTGCTATTTCAGGTTTGCATATGAGTATAATAGCAGCTGGTATCTGGTGGTCCTTAGGGATTATGGGCCTAAACTATGAAATGAGAAATGGGATTAGTCTAATAGGCATATGGAGTTATAGCATATTTGTAGGTATGAGTGTATCTATTATACGGGCAAGTATCATGTTGACAATTATGCTTGTTGTAAGAAGTTTGTGGGAGGAAGAAGATTTATTAAGTAGTTTAGCATTAGCTGCTTTAATTATTTTAATAGTCAACCCTTTTCAACTTTACCAGGTAGGATTTCAGCTTTCTTTTATAGCTTTATTAGGTATAGCTTTTTATCAGTCTGTTTATCACTTTATAAAACATGAGTGTAGCTGTGCTAAAAGTGTGCTTAAGGTATGCCGTATACTTTTACCTTCTATATGTATAGGGCTTTTTATAAGTCCTGTTATAGCTTATCATTTTTACGAGATACCTCTTTTAAGTGTACTGCTTAATGTACTGCTGGTTCCTATTTTTGGACTTTTGCTCCCTTTAATATTTATAACACTTTTAGTAAGTACAGTAATGCCTGGGATTAGTTTTATATTAGCTTATAGTATTTTAGGTTTTCTAGGAAGTATTAAAAGTATAGGGACTTTTTTGGCTACATTACCTTTTACAACTTTAATAATAGGTAGGCCAAGTGGTTTGTTCCTTATCCTACACTATAGTATGTTATGTATATTGGGTTTTAAACTAAAAAAGATATGGAATAAAAGAAACTACTATTTAGTAGGAGTAGGAAGCCTTATAATCCTAGTAGGTATTTTAAATACAGAAGGTTTTATGAATATTACACATCTTTACGTAGGGCAAGGAGATTGCACTGTTGTGACAACACCAAAAGGCAAGACTTTACTTATAGACAGCGGGCCGGAGCAGTCTGGTAAAAAGGTAGAAAACTATCTTAAATATAAAGGAAAAAGGCAAGTAGACTTAGCTATTGTTTCACACCCTCATGAAGACCATATAGGTGGATTACTTTATTTAATAGAGGAAGGTTATAATGTAAAGGCAGTTATATGGCAAGTGCCTGATGATCTAAAAGATGAATATGCCTTTAGACTTAAGAAGTTGTGTGAAAAGCAGAAAATTCCACTTTATAAGGGATATAGAGGCAATGAAGTTAGAATAGATGATGTTTGTCTTCAGGTGCTTTGGCCTTACAAAGATGCTGACTATAGCAATGCCAATGAAGCTTCACTTGTTTGTGTATTAAAGTATGGAGAATTTGAAGAACTGTTTACAGGAGATATTGGATTTGCTACAGAAAAGTATTTAGAAAATGATTTAGATGATTTAGAGATTTTGAAGGTTCCCCATCATGGATCAAGTTATTCATCTTCCTCAAAGTTTTTAGAGAAACTAAGCGTAGAATATGGTATGATTAGTGCAGGTGTTCGAAATCTTTATGGTCATCCTAACAGATTAACATTAGAAAGACTTAAGGAGCAGCAAATAGAGATTATGCGTACAGATATACAAGGTGCGCTTTTTGTTCGAACAGATGGTAAACAGTATACGGTGCAGTCACAAATACAGGAGGAATAGGTACGTGAACCAGAAGGGGATTACCCTCATTTATGGTGAGGAAGAATGGATTAAAAATGAGGCTCTAAATAAAATTAAAAGTCAAAGTGTAGATGAATCAGATTTAATGAATTATACTACATTTGAAGGCAAGGATCTTATTGTTTCTAATTTGATAGACACAGGTGAAACAATGCCGTTTTTTGCAGAGGAAAAACTCATTGTTGTAAGAAAAAGTGGACTTTTTAAGGCGGGTAGAAAAGAAGATACACAAAATCTTCTTGACTGGCTTAAGAAAAAGCCTAATTATACGAAGATTGTCTTTGTGGAAGATGAAATTGATAAACGTAATGCACTTTATAAGTATGTCAAAAGTGATTTTGAAGTAATAGAAGGGGTATGCCCAGATGATGAAGCTTTAATGCGTATTTTGAAAGAAGCTTGTAAAGAGAGAGGACTTAAAATAGAAGATTATCTTATCCGATATTTAATCATGAATTTGCCACGTAATATTGGACATATTTTAATTGAACTAGATAAACTAGCATCTTATGTAGGTAAAGAGGCTGTTACAAAAGAAGTGATTAATGAGGTTTGTGTATTCTCATTAGAACAAAGAGTATTCGAGCTTCTAAAAGCAGTAAGCCAAAAAAATACGAGCCAGGCTCTAGCAATTTATAATAAACTTATTGAAAGTAAAGAATCACCTATAGGTGTACTTGTACTCATAGCTAGACAGTATCGTATTTTATTACAGGTAAAATATTTGCTACGAACGCAAACACCGATTAAGCAAATTAGTCAAAGTGTAGGTGTACCTTATTATGTGGCACAGGATTTAAGTAAGCAAGCTCAAAGTTTTAGTTTTAAAGTCCTTCAGGATATTTTAGAACTTTGCCTTGAAAGTGATAGTGCTATTAAAACAGGTAAGATGGAACCTGTTAAGTGTATTGAACTTCTTATTATTAAATGTATTACAATACAATAAAAGAACAATAAAAAACTACTAACCTTAAGGTTAGTAGTTTTTTGTATTAAATTACGCCATTTTGTTAACTAAACGAGTTAAAGTTGATTTTTTACGAGCAGCTGCATTTTTGTGGAAAAGACCTTTTGCAGTAGCTTTATCGATAGCTTTAACAGCAACTTTTAATTGAGCTTCTGCTAATGCTTTATCATTGTTGTTTGCTGCAGCAACAACTTTTTTGATGTATGTTTTAACTGCTGAGTTAAGTGCACGGTTACGTGCTGTTCTAGTTGCGATAACTTTAATACGTTTTTTTGCTGATTTAATATTTGCCATGTGATGGCACCTCCATTCATATTCTATGGACACGGTTTGGGGAATTATGAACGGTTAATCATATCATGGTACATTATATAGTATTACCAGAGACAAGTCAATGTATAGTCTCTAAATTTATGGTAAAAATACTTGAAGAGTAGTACAGAAAGGATGACGTTATGGAAAAAACGCTTACAAGCTGGACACCACGTACGGATTTAGCCTTAGAAATCGGTATGGAACTTAATAAAAATAATACAGAAGCTGACGGATATCATATAGAGGGTGTAGAGGTTAAAATGACTCAAAATGAAAAATTTCCTATTACAACAACTTATGTGCATATTCAGAATGAATTAGGCGAAAGAAATATGGGGAAACCTATTGGGCATTATATTACAGTAGAGTCTCAAGATATGAAGGATAACAATCCAGAAGTACATCAAGAAATTATTCATATCGTTTCTACAGAGATTAAAAAGTTATTACCTAAAAAGTCAGAACTCCATGTATTAGTTGTAGGACTTGGTAACCGTTATGCTACACCAGATATGTTAGGTCCCGAGGTATCTGGAAAAGTACTTGTTACAAGACATCTTAAAGAACATGCTCCAGAAGCTATAGATGAGTCAGTCAATACTTTAAGTAGTCTTACACCAGGTGTTATGGGATTAACCGGTATTGAAACTGGAGAAATTATAAAAGGGGTTGTCGAAAATATTAAACCAGACTGTATAATTGCTATTGATGCACTGGCGGCAAGAAGTCCAGAACGTATTAATTCTACCATTCAAATTAGTGATACAGGTATTTCTCCAGGTGCAGGAATAGGAAACAAACGTAAGGAACTTAGTGAAGCTACAATGGGATGTCCAGTACTAGCTATAGGTGTTCCTACTGTTATTGATACGGCAACTCTTGTTAATGATACATTAGACCATATGATACATCAAATGCTTACACATGCACCCGATCATGCTTTTTACAGCCTTCTTAAGGAAGTTAGTGAAGAAGAAAAATATAGTATGATTAAGGAAATTCTTGTTCCCCAATTAGGTAATCTTTTTGTAACAGCTAAAGATATTGATGAAATTATTACCTACCTTACGACTATTATCTTTAATAGTATCAATATTGCAGTGCATCCTGGTATAGGATTAGATGATATTAATAAATACTCTAATTAGTCATAAATCCCCTTTCTAAATTATACAATAGTAAAGACAGGCTATAAGAGGGGGTACAGGATGAATAAAAATAAATTGAATATTAAACCATATGGCATACGACTTGCACTAACACTTATGATTATTTGTGGTACGTGGAAGTTGTATGCTCTATTAAATGATAAGACGAATCAACAAGCACCATTGCTTTTTACAAAGCTTACAATGCCAGCCTATAGTCAAGAAGTGCTAAATATAGATATTGAAGAAGAAGTTGCAACATCTATAAAAAGGCTCAGTATGCCCCTAGCACTTGTTAAACAAACTATGCCATTTAGTAAACTAATAGATAGAGGGAGTTATGAAGAAGAACTTTCAGGACATTTTCATATTCCTGAAGAGGAAGAGCTGATTACCCTTGAAAAAGATAATCTCTATACACCTGATTTGCCTACGCCTATTAAGCAACAAATTAACTTAGATCAATTAAGTGATCCACAATATCTTTTAAATAAAATCTATACAGGGGATCGTAATATTCTTACTATAGATGAAGAACTGTTTGAAGAGTGGGATTTTAAAGAGCTAGCGCAAAGAGAGTTTAGAATAGATGAATCCGTAGAGGGACCTAAAGTTCTTGTTTTCCATACACATGCAAAAGAACTTTTTGCAGATGAAGAAACAGGTGACTTAGGTGTAGTAGCTGTAGGCAATGCATTAGAGGAAATTTTAGAGGAAGAATATGGTATTGAAACCTTACATGTTACAGATCATTTTTATGAAAATGACACAACAACGAGTACAGATGGTTGTTATGAACGTATGGAGGCTGTAATACAAACTGTATTAGATCAAAACCCATCTATACAGATTTGTATAGATTTACATAGGGATGGTATTGAGGGAGATGCTAAAGTAACGGGGGATTTAAATGGCGAAGAGGCAGCAAAGATTATGTTCGTAAATGGTATGACCAGGCAGAAAAATCAAGCTGGAGAAAATGTTCCTATGAAGTCTCTAGTTAATCCTTATTTAGAAGATAATCTAGCCTTTTCACTGCAGATGCAGATAGAAGGGATGAAATACTATCCTCAGCTTATGCGAAAAATCTATTTAAAAGGTTACCGCTACAGCCTAAATATGAAACCTATGTCACTTCTTATCGAAATTGGTGCGCAAAACGAAACCAGTGAAGAAGCTATTAGAACAGCTGAACCTATTGCACATCTATTAGCAAAGGTTCTTGAAAAGGATTGATACATGTAAAAGGGTTATGCTATAATAAAACGAATATACTAGAGAAAATATTAAGGAGGAGCAATATGTCTCTTTCAAG
This sequence comes from Zhenhengia yiwuensis, assembly GCF_014384995.1. Classification (GTDB taxonomy): domain Bacteria; phylum Bacillota; class Clostridia; order Lachnospirales; family Cellulosilyticaceae; genus Zhenhengia; species Zhenhengia yiwuensis. The sequence goes on from NZ_JACRSY010000020.1 coordinate 11,618, forward strand.
ACAAGAAAAAATTAGAAATTTTTGTATTATAGCACATATTGATCATGGTAAAAGTACATTAGCCGACAGGATCATACAAATGACAGGTACTCTTACAGAAAGGGAAATGCAAGAACAAGTTCTTGATAATATGGATTTAGAACGTGAACGTGGGATTACCATTAAATCACAAGCTGTAAGGCTTGTTTATAAAGCAAAAGATGGTGAAGAATATATCTTTAATTTAATTGATACACCAGGACACGTAGACTTTAATTACGAAGTATCTAGAAGTTTAGCAGCCTGTGAAGGTGCTATTCTGATTGTAGATGCAGCTCAAGGTATTGAAGCTCAGACACTTGCCAATGTATACCTAGCACTTGATCATGATCTTGAGATTATGCCAGTTATTAATAAAATTGATCTTCCAAGTGCAGACCCAGATGCTGTTAAGAATCAAATTGAAGATGTTATTGGTTTAGATGCTAGTGAAGCACCGCTTATTTCAGCTAAGAATGGTATTAATATTGAAGACGTGCTTGAACAGGTTGTAAAAAGTGTGCCGGCACCACAAGGTGATGAAAATGCACCACTACAAGCCCTTATCTTTGACTCTCTTTATGACCCTTATAAAGGTGTTATTATCTTCTGTAGTATTAAAGAAGGTACAGTGAAAAAAGGTATGAAGATTCGTATGATGGCTACAAAAGCTGAATTTGATGTTGTGGAAGTTGGAACATTTGGTGCAGGTGCCTTTAGACCAACAGATAGCCTTAAAGCGGGTGAAGTAGGTTATATCACTGCAAGTATTAAGAATGTAAAAGATACAAGTGTTGGGGATACGGTAACAGATGCTAACAATCCTACAGCAGAGCCATTGCCAGGTTATAAAAAAGTAAATCCAATGGTTTACTGTGGCCTTTATCCAGCAGATGGTTCAAAGTATGGAGATCTTCGTGATAGTCTTGAAAAACTCCAACTTAATGATGCAGCACTTACATTTGAACCTGAAACATCTGTAGCATTAGGATTTGGTTTTAGATGTGGTTTCTTAGGACTTCTTCATATGGAGATTATTCAAGAGCGTTTAGAGCGTGAATATAACTTAGATCTTGTTACAACAGCACCTAACGTTATTTATCATGTCTATAAGACAAATGGCGAGCGTATCGATTTATCTAACCCTTCTAACCTTCCAGATCCATCTCATATTAAACATATGGAAGAGCCTATGGTAAAAGCACAAATTATTGTGCCATCTGATTATATCGGTGCAGTTATGGACCTTTGCCAAGAAAGACGTGGTATTTATCATGGTATGGAATATTTAGAGGGTACACGTGCGGTACTTACGTATGATCTACCACTTAATGAAATTATTTACGATTTCTTTGATGCACTTAAATCTAGAACACGTGGTTATGCATCATTTGATTATGAGCTTACAGGTTATGCAGAGTCTAAGCTTGTAAAACTTGATATACTTGTTAACAAAGAAATGGTAGATGCACTTTCTCTTATCGTGCATGAATCTAATGCAGTAGAGAAAGGTAGAAAAATTGTTGAAAAGCTTAAAAAGGAAATTCCAAAGCATTTATTTGAAATTCCAATCCAAGCTGCTATTGGCAATAAAGTTATTGCCAGAGAAACCATTAGCGCTATGAGAAAAGATGTTCTTGCTAAATGTTATGGTGGGGATATTTCACGTAAACGTAAACTTCTTGAGAAACAAAAAGAAGGTAAGAAACGTATGCGTCAAGTTGGTAATGTAGAAGTGCCACAAGCAGCATTCATGAGCGTTTTAAAACTTGATGAATAGAGGGACTATATGAAAATAGGATTGTATGTACACATACCATTTTGTCATTCTAAGTGTTATTATTGTGATTTTTTATCTTTTCCTAATAAAGGACAAGAAGAAATTTATGTAGATGCACTTGTAAAGGAAATTCAGCATTATGGTCTGAAGGTAAGAGGCCTGCACACAATCGGTAGTCTATTTATTGGTGGAGGTACCCCTACGGTACTTCCACCTTTTTTATTAGACTGTGTGCTAGAGGCTATTAGATTAAATTTTGACATTGAAGAAGATGCAGAGTGGACAGTAGAGTCTAACCCTGGAACCATTTTAGAAGAGCATGTTGAAAGTTTTAAAAAGAATGGGGTTAATAGAGTAAGTTTAGGCCTTCAAGCTGTACAGAATCATCAGCTTAAGCAGATTGGACGTATTCATATTTTTGAAGATTGGAAACGTAGTATCATGCTACTTAGAAATCATGGTATGACTAATATTAATACAGATATTATGTTTGCACTCCCTAATCAGACTATGGAAGAATGGCAAGATACAGTAGAGACAATGATTGCTTATGAATTGCCACATATTTCAGCTTACTCTTTGATTATAGAAGAAGGGACTGTGTTTGGAAAAAAATATGAAGAAGGTACACTTAAGACTATTGATGAAGAGACAGACCGTCAGATGTATACCTTTGTAAAAGAACGTTTAAAAGAAGCAGGGTATACTCAGTATGAGATTTCAAATTGGGCTAAAGATGGATTAAACTGCAGGCATAATGAACTCTACTGGGAATGTGGATTTTACTTGGGTCTAGGATTAGGTGCACATGGTTATATGGATGAGATACGTTACCATAATACAGTAGTATTTAATGACTACCTTACAGCAAAAGGTCAGCCTGACAAGCTCGTTACAGAAAGAGAGACGATTACACCCAAAATTGCTATGGAAGAATATATGTTTCTGGGATTACGTATGTTAAAAGGTATAAGTATAGGGGAATTCTATAAAAAGTTTGGGGTTTCCATTTTTGAAATATATAGGGAACCTATAGAAAAATGGATGAAGGAAGGAATCCTGATACACAATAAAGACAGGCTTTTTTTAAGTGAGCAAGGTATTGATTTATCTAACCAAGTATTCGTTTCTTTCTTATTAGATTAGATCTTATAAAGGTTAATAATTTATTCAAAATATATTTACTAAATCGTATTGACATTACTATAAAAGAATGATATCTTAAAAATGTAGTTAGCACTCGTAAACGATGAGTGCTAACAAAAGAAAAAGGAAGTGAAATCATGGATATAAATGAAAGAAAAATAAAGATTCTCGAAGCCATTATTCATGATTATATACAGACAGGAGATCCTGTAGGATCAAGGACAATTTCTAAAAAATATGATCTTGGTATAAGTTCTGCAACCATTCGTAATGAAATGGCTGACCTTGAAGATTTAGGGCTTATTGTACAGCCACATACTTCAGCAGGACGTATTCCTTCGGATAAAGGTTATCGTTTATACGTTGATAATCTCATGCAATATCCGGATATCGCTCCTGATATTCAGAAGGTTGTTGCAGAGGTCATTCATAGTAAGTTTGACAAAATTGATAAGTTACTTGAAGAGACAGCAAAGCTTATTTCAACTGTAACACATTATGCAACAATTGCATCTCCACCTACTATACATCAAACAAAGATTAAACATCTTCAACTGGTGCCAGTAGATGAAAGAAATGTAGCTATTGTCATTGTTACAGATGCTAACATTGTAAGACATTATGTGATTCGTACAAAGAAAACTTTAGACTATGCACTATGTGGTATTTTAACGAATATTATTAATGAAAGTCTAACAGGTACATCATTGGATGAACTTAGTATAGATAAGATGCGTATCCTTGAAGAGCGTATGCTAGGGTATAAAGATATAGCAGTAGACCTAATGCATGCTATTATTGATACACTTGAATCTGAAGATATCCCAAATGTATTTACAAGAGGCATGACAAATATGCTTAATTTCCAAGAGTTTAATGACATTGAAAAAGCGAAAAAGCTTTTTGAAGTACTTGAACAAAAGCCTTACTTATATAAAATGCTTAAACATAAACCGAGTACAGAAGTAAATATCAGCATTGGTGAAGAAAATGGGTTAGAACCTATGAAAGAGTGTAGTATTATTACAACAAGCTATGAGATAGGAGATTATAACTTAGGTACAATCGGTATTATTGGTCCAACACGTATGAATTATGGACAGGTAGTATCACTACTTGAACATATTTCTCATCATATTAAAAATATGCTAATTGAAGCAAAAGAGTAATTCAGAAAGGATGCTGGTTCATGGAGGAAAAAGAAATTAAAGATCAAGTGCAAAATGAAACGGTAGAAGAAGTTACAGTAGAAGAAGTTAAAGAAGAGGCTCAAGAAGAAGCAGTTGAAGAGGTTAAGTCTGCAGTCGATGAGAACATTGAGCGCCTTCAAAGACTTATGGCTGAGTTTGATAACTACCGTAAGCGTACTGAAAAAGAAAAACAAAACATTTATGACTTAGCAGTAAGTACTACAGTAACAGAACTTTTAGGAACTGTAGATAATTTTGAAAGAGCTTTAAAACAAGAGACAACTGATAAATCATTCTACGAAGGTGTATCTATGATTTATAGACAACTCTTAACAGTTCTAGAAAAATTAAATGTAACTCCTATTGAAGCAGCAGGCAAAACATTTGATCCAGATTATCACAATGCAGTTCTACACATAGAAGATGATACTTTGGAAGAAAATATAGTTGTTGAAGAGCTTCAAAAAGGTTATTTATATAAAGAAAAAGTAATCCGCTACAGTATGGTTAAAGTAGCTAATTAATAAAGAAGTAAAGATTAGGAGGAAAAAATAATGGGAAAAATAATTGGTATTGATTTAGGAACAACAAACTCTTGTGTAGCAGTTATGGAAGGTGGAAAACCTGTTGTAATCGTAAATACAGATGGTAATAGAACAACACCTTCAGTAGTTGGTTTCACAAAAACAGGAGAAAGACTTGTAGGTGATGTTGCAAAACGTCAAGCAATTACAAACCATGATCGTACAGTAGCATCAATCAAACGTCACATGGGTACTAACTACCGTGTAAGCATCGATGGAAAAGATTATTCACCACAAGAAATTTCAGCAATTACACTTCAAAAACTTAAAGCTGATGCTGAAAGTTACTTAGGTGAAGCTGTAACAGAAGCTGTTATTACAGTTCCTGCATACTTCTCAGATAGCCAAAGACAAGCAACAAAAGATGCTGGTCGTATTGCTGGTCTTGAAGTAAAACGTATCATCAATGAGCCAACAGCAGCAGCGCTTGCATATGGTCTTGAAAATGAACAAGAACAAAAAATCATGGTATATGACCTTGGTGGTGGTACATTCGACGTATCTATCATTGAAATCGGTGATGGTGTTATCGAAGTATTAGCAACAAGTGGAGATAATCACCTTGGTGGGGATGACTTTGACCAACGTATTATCAACTATTTAGTAGAAGAGTTCAAAAAACAAGAAGGCGAAGATTTATCAGCAGATAAAATGGCTATGCAACGTCTTAAAGAAGCAGCAGAAACAGCTAAGAAAGAACTTTCTTCTAAATCAACAGCTAATATCTTAATTCCTTTCATCTGTGCTGCAGGTAAAAACTTAGATATTACACTTACACGTGCTAAATTTGATGAATTAACAAGTGACCTTGTAGAACGTACAATGGGACCAGTAAGAACAGCACTTAGCGATGCAGGTCTTAATGCAAACGAACTTGATAAAGTATTATTAGTTGGTGGTTCAACACGTATTCCAGCTGTTCAAGAAGCTGTTAAACGTATCACAGGAAAAGAACCATTCAAAGGAATCAATCCAGATGAATGTGTAGCTGTAGGTGCTGCTATTCAAGGTGGTAAACTTTCAGGTGAAGCAGGTGTTGGTGATATCCTTCTTCTTGATGTAACACCACTTTCACTTGGTATTGAAACATTAGGCGGTGTTGCTACAGTTCTTATTCCAAGAAATACAACAATCCCAACTAAGAAAAGCCAAGTATTCTCAACAGCAGCAGATAACCAACCAGCAGTTGATATCCATGTTGTTCAAGGTGAAAGACCAATGGCTAACCAAAACAAAACACTTGGTAACTTCAAATTAGATGGTATTATGCCAGCTCCACGTGGTATTCCACAAATTGAGGTTGGATTTGATATTGATGCAAATGGTATTGTTAAAGTAACAGCTAAAGATCTTGGTACTGGTAAAGAACAGCACATTACTATTACTGCAAGCACAAACTTAAGTGAAGATGAAATCAACAAAGCTGTAGCTGAAGCAGAACAATATGCTGCTGAAGATAAAAAACGTAAGGAAGCAATCGATGTTAAAAATGAAGCAGATAGCATGGTATTCCAGACAGAAAAAATGATGAAAGACATGGAAGATAAACTTGATGCTACAGATAAAACAGACGTTGAAGCGAAACTTAATAAATTAAAAGAAATCAATGACCGTGTAAATGTAGAAACAATTACAGATGCAGAGGTTAATGAACTTAAAGAAGCTAAAGAAGCTTTAACACAAGCATTCTACGCAATTTCTGAAAAAATGTATGCACAAGCTGCTCCAAATGCAGCACCTGGTGCTGATGCAGGAAGTGCAAACGCAAACGATGATGTAATCGATGCAGATTTTAAAGAAGAATAAGAGTTAACAAATAGAACGGTCAAAGAGTTATACTCTTTGACTGTTTCTACGTTGTGAGTGTATAATGGAAGAAGTCAATAAAATGGGATGGTGAAAAACGTGGCAAAAAGAGATTATTATGAGGTTCTTGGTGTTCAAAAAGGTGCAAGCGATGCTGAGATAAAAAAAGCATATAGAAAACTAGCAAAGAAATATCACCCAGATACTAATCAAGGGAATCCAGAAGCTGAAGCGAAGTTCAAAGAAGCAAGTGAAGCTTATGAAGTTTTAAGTGATGAACAAAAAAGAGGTGCTTATGACCGTTATGGACATAGTGCTTTTGAACAAGGCGGAGCTGGTGGCGCTGGCGGATTTAGTGGCGGTTTTGATTTCGATATGGATGATATCTTTGGTAGTGTATTTGGTGACATGTTTGGAGGCGGTGGTAGACGTCGTCCACGTGGGCCTAGACCAGGTAATGATATTAAACAAACTATTCAAGTTGAATTTGCAGAAGCTGCTTTTGGTGTAGAAAAAGAAATTAAGATTCAAACATCTGAAACATGCGAAACTTGTCATGGTACAAAAGCAAAACCGGGAACAAATCCAACAACATGTACAAAATGTAATGGGACAGGTCAAGTACGTGTCACACAACGTACAATCTTAGGCGCAATGCAAAGTGTTCAAACTTGTGATGCTTGCCATGGTGAAGGGAAAATCATCAATGAGCCTTGTCAAACATGTCATGGACAAGGTAAAGTAAGAACAAGTAAAACAATTACTGTAAGCATTCCAGCAGGAATTGATCATGGTCAAACACTTCGTATTCAAGGAAAAGGTGAAGCAGGAGATGTGGGTGCACCAAATGGCGATTTACTTCTTACTGTTTATATTAAAGCACATGAACTCTTTGAACGTCGTGGTATGGATGTTTATATGCGTATGCCAATTAATTTTGCGCAAGCAGCATTAGGGAGTGAACTTTCTATTCCAACACTTGATGGTAATGTGAAATTCACTATTGGAGAAGGTACACAAACAGGGACTACATTTAGACTCCAAGGTAAAGGAATTCCAAGTCTTCGTAACAAAAAACAACGTGGTGATCAATATGTAGAAGTTTATGTAGAAGTACCTAAAAACCTTACAGCTAAACAAAAAGATTTACTACGCGAATTTGCAGATGGTACAGTAGAGCATCAGCCAGAGCAGATGAACTTCAGAAAGAAAATAGAAAAATTCTTTAACAAAAATTAGATAAAAGTAGGAGGATTACCCAGTGGATTATATTCAAATTGCGATTGAGACAACACATGAAGCAGTAGAAGCCATCAGTTATTTTTTAGTAGAGGAAATGTCAGGTGGTGTAGAGATATGTGACCCTATAGATGTGGTTTCTCAAGACCGCTCTCAGGTAATTTTTGATTTAATAGATGAAAGTTTGATAAGTGAAGATATGGACACTGTGGTGGTTAAAGCTTACTTTTCAACAGAAATTGATATTGTAGAAAAAGTTGAAGCTATTAAAGGGCATTTAAAGCATATTAGTGAATTCTTAAATATTGGAACAGGTAAAATTACTTTACTTGATATTCCAGAAGAAAAATGGGCAAATGAATGGAAGAAATACTATAAGCCTGTTAAATTAGGTGACCATATTGTCATTAAGCCAAAATGGGAAACTTATGAAGCAGAGGTAGATGACCTTATTATAGAAATGGATCCAGGTATGGCATTCGGGACAGGAACACATGAGACAACAGCTATGTGTGCGCAGCTTGTTGAAAAGTATATAAGACCAGATCAGACTATTATAGATATTGGTACAGGTAGCGGTATTTTAGGGATTATTGCAGCTAAAATGGGTGCACAAAAAGTTATTGGTGTAGATATTGATCCTGTAGCAGTTAAAGTAGCTAAGGAAAATGTAGCTTACAATCATGTAGAAGACCAGATGGAAGTATATGCAGGTAACTTAATTGATGTTGTAAAAGAAAAAGGTCAAATTGTCGTATCTAATATTATTGCGGATGTTATTATTATGCTTGCAGATCAGGTAGAGCAGGTTATTACAGAGGAAGGCATATGGATTGCTTCAGGAATTATACAGATGAGAAAAGACGATGTTATAGCAGCTATTGAAGCAAATGGTTTTGAAATCATAGAAATTCACGAGCAAAAAGAGTGGGTAGCTGTTGTTGCTAGAAGGAGAAAATAATCAATGGCAAAGTTTTTCGTTAATGCTCAAAATATTTCAGAGACAGAAATTATCATTGATGATGAAAATGTTAATCATATTAAGAATGTATTAAGGCTCCAAACAGGAGATGAAATTATAATAAATGATAGACAAGGTCATGACTATAAGTGTATAATAAATGCAATAGAACAAGGTAGAATTATAGCTCTTATAGACAGTGTAACCCATTCATTAGCAGAACCTCAGGTAGAAGTTGTGCTATTCCAATCCCTTATTAAAGGTGAGAAAATGGATTGGGTAATTCAAAAAGCTGTGGAAATAGGTGTAACAAAAATTATTCCTATTTGTACTACAAGATGCGTCGTAAAATTAGAAAATCCTAAAAAAATGGCTTCTAAAGTAGAGAGATGGAACAAAATTGCAGAGTCGGCAGCTAAACAAAGTGGCAGAGGGGTTGTACCAGAAGTGGTTTTACCAATATCTATGTCGGAAAGTATAGCTTATGCTAGAACTAATGCATTATGTGCCATTATTCCATATGAGAAAGAACGTGAAATAGGTATTAGAAAAGTTTTACAAAGCACAGAGGCTAAAAGTTTTGGAATCTTTATTGGGCCAGAAGGTGGATTCACAGAAGAAGAGATTGAAGAAGCACTTCATCAAGGAGTGCATTCGGTAAGCCTAGGTAATCGCATTTTACGTAGTGAGACAGCGAGTTTAGTAACACTGGCTAATATTATGTATGAAATGGGAGAGATGGGATAATGGACGACCTCACTTTTATCGTAGTAGATGATGCCGTTTTTATGAGAACTGTACTTAAGAAGATGCTTATAGAAGCTTCCTATCAAGTTGTAGGAGAAGCAGGAAGTGGTTTAGAAGCGATAGCATTAGCTGAGAAGCTTAAGCCTGATATGATGACACTTGATATTACTATGCCTGAAATGAGTGGTATAGAAGCTATAGAAGGAATTTTAAAAGTAAGCCCAGATACGAAGATTATTATGTGTTCAGCAATGGGACAGCAATCAAAAGTGGTAGAATCTATTAAAAAAGGTGCTAAAGACTTTATTGTCAAGCCTTTTGAAAAAGCGAGAGTACTCCAGGCCATTAACAACGTAAAAAATCTATAAGAGGGGGGAGACCCCCCTTTTTTATGGAATTATTTTGAGAGCGGAAAGGAAAAAGGTATGAGAGAAATTTATTTAGATAATGCAGCAACCACAAAGCCTCTTGAGTGTGTGATTGAAGCAGTTTCTGAGACAATGCGCCTTGAATATGGCAATCCATCTTCTTTGCATAAAAAAGGTATTGAAGCAGAAAATAAGATTAAAGAAAGTACAGCTTTTTTTGCTAATTTATTAGGTGCAAGTGAAGATGAGATTTTCTATACATCAGGTGGTACAGAAAGTAATAACTTAGCTATCATAGGAAGTGCACTTGCTTATCAGAAGACTGCAAAGCGTATTATTACAACAGCTATCGAACATCCTTCAGTAGGTGATGTTTTTACTTATTTAAAAGGGCAAGGGTTTGATGTAATTATCTTAAATGTAGATGAAAAGGGTTACATTAATCTAGAGGAATTAGAGGCAAGTATTAATGAAGAAACTTCTTTAGTAAGTATTATGCATGTTAATAATGAAATTGGAACTATCCAAGACATTGAAAAAATAGGAGCTCTCATTAAAAAGAAAAATCCTAGAACGCTCTTTCATGTAGATGCTGTACAGTCTTTTACTAAAATACCTGTATCCGTACGTAAAGCTCAAATAGACCTTCTTTCTATTAGTGCACATAAATTTTATGGGCCAAAAGGTGTAGGATTACTCTATAAAAATAAAAAAGTAAGACTGCAAAATATGCTTCATGGTGGTGGACAACAAAAAAATATGCGTTCAGGAACAGAAAATGTTCCAGGCATTTATGGTATGTATATTGCAGCAAAATATGTATTTAACCGTCAACGTGAAATTTTAGAGCACTATAAAGCATGTAAAACTTATTTATATACACGTATTTTAAATGAGATCGAAGGTACACATCTTAATGGGGATGTGGTAGAAGTAAGTGCACCACATATTCTTAATATTGCATTTGAAGATATACGTGCAGAAGTACTCCTTCATTCCCTTGAGCAGAATCATATTTATGTATCTTCAGGTTCAGCATGTGCATCTAACAAAATGTCTAAAAGTGGGACATTAGCAGCTATTGGACTTAATGGGCAGGCACTTGACAGTGCTATACGTTTCTCATTTAGTATAGATGTTACAGAAGAAGACTTAGAAACATGTGTAGACGTATTGAAAAAACAACTTGTATTACTTAGAAAATTTACACTAGGAGGAAAGAAAAGATGACAAATGTCTTTTTAGTTAAATATGGTGAATTGGCTATTAAAGGTAAAAATCGCTATATCTTTGAAAATAGACTAGTAGCAACAATTAGAAGAAACCTTAAACCACTTGGGAAGTTTGAAGTTCAGAAGGAACAAGGACGTATTACGGTAGAACCTAAAGAGGATAATATTGATCCACAAATCGTTATTGATAAACTAAGTCGCGTGTTTGGTATTATTGGAATTGCATATGGTACAAAAAGGGAAGAGGTTTCTTTCGATGCAGTGAAAGAACTTGCTCTTGAACATATGAAAGCAGAACTTGAGCATAAAGACTACCTTACTTTTAAGGTGAATACAAAACGTGCAGATAAACGTTTTCCAATGGCTTCAATGGAAGTAAGCGCAGAGCTTGGGGCCTATCTTTTAGATGAGTTTCCTGATAAGCTTAAAGTAGATGTACACAACCCAGATATGATTCTTACAGTAGAACTTAGAAATGGAACTTATGTTTATTCTAAGACACATAAAGGTGCAGGCGGTATGCCATATGGTACAAATGGTAAATCAACACTTCTTTTATCAGGTGGTATCGATAGTCCTGTAGCAGGTTGGATGATTGCAAAACGTGGTGTTGAAATTGATGCGGTTTATTTCCATAGTCCTCCTTACACAAGTGAACGTGCGACACAAAAAGTTATTGATTTAGCTAAGAAGGTTGCTATGTATACAGGTGGTATGAAAGTTCATATTGTACCATTTACAGATATTCAAATGGCTATCTATGAAAAGTGCCCACATGAACAATTAACGATTATTATGCGTCGTATTATGATGGAAATTGCACAGCGTATTGCTGAAAGCAATGAGAGCATGTCTCTTATTACAGGAGAGAGTATCGGTCAAGTAGCAAGTCAAACAATGCATAGCTTAGTTGTGACAGATGATTCTGCACGTATGCCAGTATTTAGACCTCTTATTGGATTTGATAAAGAAGAAATCGTACAAATTGCTAAAAAAATAGATACTTTCGAGACATCTATTTTACCTTATGAAGACTGCTGTACAATCTTCGTACCAAAACATCCAGAAACTAAACCTCGTTTAGAGTCTATTGAACGTTCAGAAGAAGCGCTTGCAGATTGTATTGAAGAAATGATTGAAGAAGCAATCCGTACTACAGAAGTTGTTTCAGTATAAAATTAAAAGTCTACTTGAAAAAGTAGACTTTTAATATATGGTTATGATTTTTAGATTAGAAACTCTTTTAAGTGCATCATAAGCATGCTTGCGCTTTGGTCATCATGGATATCCAGTTTTAGAGGTTTGCTAAGGTCTAGGCTGAAGATGCCCATGATTGATTTAGCATCGATAACATATCTACCAGATGTTAAATCAAAATCACCATCGTACTTACTGATAAGATTAACGAACTGTTTTACTTTTTCGATAGAGTTTAAACTAATGGTTACAGATGTCATGCTTATTCCTCCTTACAATACTAATTGTATCATATATGGAACAAAGATGAATGTCAATATACTGACTATTACATGAAATATTTAGATAGAGGAGAACACCATGTTACAAAATAAAAATAAAAAATATATTGCAACCTATACCCTAGGATGCAAAGTAAATCAATACGACACAGAAGCTGTTGTAGAGCAATTTAAGGCAGAAGGCTATGAAGAAGTGGCTTTTGATGAAGTTGCAGATGTATATCTTGTTAATACATGTACAGTGACACATTTAAGTGATAGAAAATGTCGTCAGATGCTACGTAAAACAAAAAAACTTAATCCAGATAGCGTACTTGTTGCTATGGGATGCTATGCTCAAGCAGCAGGGGAGAAAATTAAAGAAGACGTATCAGAAGTAGACATTATTGTAGGAACGAATAAAAGAAGTGAAATCTTAAAGCTTGTAGAAGAATATCATAATAATCAAGAGACTTATAATTATGTGAGCAATATTATGGATGTAGAAGAATTTGAAGAGCTTCAAATTAGTAATATGGGCGAGCATACACGCGTCTACCTTAAAATTCAGGAAGGCTGTAACAATTACTGCACATACTGTATTATTCCATATGTAAGAGGTAAAATCCGTAGCCGTAAATTAGAGAATGTAGTACAAGAAGCGCAAAGGCTTGTAGAGGCTGGTTTTAAAGAAATTATCTTAACAGGAATACATGTTCTAGCATATGGGAAAGATTTAGGTAATGTAACACTTCTAGATGCTATAAAAAAAGTACATGATATAGAAGGCGTTGAACGTATTAGGTTAAGCTCAATAGAGCCTGTAGCCATAACAGATGAGTTTTTAGAAGCTATTAGCCAACTTCCAAAGCTCTGTCATCACTTCCATCTTTCTTTACAAAGTGGTTCTGAAACTGTTCTAAAACGTATGAATCGTAAATATACGGCGCAAGAATATAAAGAAAGTGTACAAAGATTACGTGGTGTATGGCATGATGTCGCTATTACTACGGATATTATTGTGGGATTCCCAGGTGAAACGGATGAAGAATTTAAAGAAACAGTAGACTTTGTTAAGGAAATTGGTTTTGCGCAAGTACATCTTTTCCCATATTCTAAGAGAGAAGGCACAGCAGCAGCTAGGATGAAAAATCAAATTGATAGTCCTATTAAAGATGAACGTATGAAAGTGTTAAAACAGGTTACATTAAAGAGTCAAGATGCTTTTCTAGATGAACATATAGGTAAAGAAGTAGAAGTTTTATTTGAAAAAGCCGAAGAAGGCATGGCACAAGGTTATACAAGTAACTATATGAAAGTTGAAGTAGATACAGAACTTCATCTTGAGAATACAGTCGGTAAAGTATATATTGAGACAAGAGAGCACGAAGTGCTTAAAGGAAAGCTTTTATAGAAAGGTCAAAACATTTTATAATTGCATATAACCTTAGATTGTATTATCATATAGCTAAGATAGAAGTGTAAATATTGGAAGGTGAAGCAAATGAAAAACATAAACGAAACAGTGCAATTTCATTTTGAGATGCCTGAAAAGGCTTCAACTCGTGATATATTAATGGATGTTTACGAAGCGCTTAATGAGAAAGGATATAATCCTATTAATCAAATTGTAGGGTATATTATGTCAGGCGATCCAACTTATATTACCAGCTATAATGGTGCACGAAATAAAATTAGAAAATTAGAACGTGATGAGATTTTAGAAGAATTAGTAGCTTATTACCTAAAGAAATAAGCGCTATAAGGCTCATCTTATAGGAGGTTTTAAGCTTGCGTATACTCGGACTAGACTTTGGCACAAAGACGACAGGCGTAGCTGTAAGTGATCCACTTGGATTTACTGCACAAGGACTTGAGATTATTAGACGTACTGATAGCTATAATCTTAAGCCTACTATAAATAGAATTAAAGAAATTTGCGAAGAATATAAAGTAGAAAAAATTGTATTAGGATTCCCTAAAAACATGAATAATACAGAAGGTGAAAGATGTCAACATACTCTTGTTTTTAAGAAAAAACTTGAGCAGGCATTAGCATTACCTGTTGATTTATGGGATGAAAGACTTACTACAATGGAGGCAGAGAATGTACTTCTTGCAGCCGATGTAAGTCGTGGACGTAGGAAACAAGTCATTGACAAATTAGCAGCTGTGCTTATTTTACAAAATTATCTACAAGCACATAGTTAAAGGGGATTATTATGGATAAAATAAATTTTTATGATGAATTAACAGGTGAAACAATTCAATTTGAAGTAATCGATCAAGCAACAATAGATGGACAAAAATATTTATTAGTTGCTGATGAAGAGGATATTGCAACAATACTAAAAGAAATGAGTGAGGACGGAGACGAAATCACATATGAATTAGTAGAAGATGATGAGGAACTTCAAAAAGTAGCTTTAACCCTTATGGAAAGCGATGAATATGACATTGAAGTTTAGATGATAGGAAGTATCAATTGACAATAAGCTAAGGTACATTTATAATAAAAGTACTTAGGAAATCAATTTTTAGAGGGGCGAATATAATGAATGCAGCAACATTTAAAGAACGACTTAAAGAAAAAGGTTGTAAACTAACCACACAACGTAGAGGAATCTTAGACGTTCTTATTGAAAATTGTGATAAGCATTTATCTACAGAAGAACTTTATGCATTAGTAAAAGAGCGTTATCCAGAAATCGGTCTTGCTACAGTTTATCGTACTGTGCAACTTTTTGAAGAAATGGGTATCATTGATAAATTATATTTTGATGAAGGATGTAGTCGATATGAACTAAGTCATCAAGAAGAACATCACCACCATCATCTTATCTGCTCAAAATGTAATAAAGTTTTTGAAGTAGAAAATGATTTGCTTGCGGAAATCGAAGCCCATATACAAGATAAATATCGTTTTAAAGTCACAAATCACAAAGTTACTTTTTATGGACATTGTGAGGCGTGTTCAAAAAATATATAGATGGAGGTGCAGTTTTGGTGCCCAGAAAAACTAAAAATAAGTTACGCATCATTCCTCTGGGTGGTTTAGGAGAAATCGGTAAAAATATGACAGCTTTTGAATATGAAGATGATATTATTGTTGTCGATTGTGGATTAGCTTTCCCGGAAGACGAGATGCTGGGAATTGACTTAGTTATTCCAGATGTAACTTATTTAACAAAAAATGCAGAAAAAATAAGGGGGATTGTACTTACACACGGGCATGAGGACCATATTGGTGCGTTACCTTATGTGTTACAAGAACTCAATGTTCCTCTCTACGGAACAAAATTAACTATCGGACTTGTAGAGAATAAATTAAAAGAGCATAACTTACTTAGAACAACACAAAGAAATAATGTATCACAAGGGGAAACTATTAAACTTGGTGGTAGTTTTAAAGTAGAATTTATACGTTCTAATCATAGTATTGCAGATGCTGTTATGCTTTCTATTTGGACTCCAGTGGGGACCATTCTTCATACAGGGGACTTTAAAGTAGACTATACACCTATTAGAGGAGGACGTATTGATTTACATCGTCTTGCTGAACTTGGTAAGAAGGGCGTATTAGCACTTCTTGCAGATAGTACAAATGTAGGGCGTACTGGGTTTACACAATCTGAGAAAATGGTTGGATTAAAATTTGAAGATGTGTTTAATAAAGCAAAAGACAAACGTATTATGGTTGCAACTTTTGCCTCTAATGTAGATCGTGTTCAACAGATTATAAATGCAGCTTATAAATTTAACCGTAAGGTAGCTATTATAGGACGCAGCATGGTAAATGTTGCAAAGACAGCAAGTGAACTTGGTTATTTAGATATCCCAGAAAATACACTTATTGATGTAAATGATGTAAAGCGTTATAATGATGAACAAATTGTTATTATTATGACGGGTAGTCAAGGAGAGCCTATGGCAGCTTTATCACGTATGGCAACTTCAGAACATCGCCAGCTTGAAATTAAACCGGGAGATGTGGTTATTTTAAGCTCTACACCTATTCCAGGTAATGAGAAAACCGTTTCTAAAGTAGTCAATGAGCTCGCTAAAAAGGGTGCTACAGTTATTAAAGAGGATACACACGTATCTGGACATGCTGCAGAAGAAGAACTTAAACTTATTCATGCACTAGTAAAACCTAAGTATTTTATACCAGTACATGGTGAGTATAGACACCTTCAAAAACATGGAGAACTTGCTGTTGAGATGGGTATGCCAAAAGACCATATTACTATAGCTTCTATAGGTGATGTTATTGAATTAACACGTGAAAGCTGTAAGATTGCAGGTAATGTACCTTCAGGGCAAGTGCTTGTAGATGGGCTTGGTGTAGGTGATGTAGGAAATATCGTTTTACGTGATCGTAAGCATCTTTCACAAGATGGTCTACTCATTGTTGTTATGACACTTGAGCGTGAAACAGGTATGGTAGTGGCTGGACCAGACATTATTTCTCGTGGTTTTGTTTATGTAAGAGAAGCAGAAAATCTTATGGATGCGGCAAAAGTAGTAGTGCGTAAGGCATTAGATCGCTGTGAAACAAAACACATTGTAGAATGGTCTCAGATTAAAACTATTGTCAAAGATGATCTTAAAGAGTTCGTATGGCAAAAAACAAAGCGTAGTCCTATGATTTTACCAATTATAATGGAAGTATAAAAAATACCTAGCTTTTTGCTAGGTATTTTTTGATATCGCTTGCATTATACTATTTTTTATCTTATATTGACATAGGAAGAATGATTAGAAAGGATAAGCTTATGAGTGAAATTAACTACGATTATATCGTTCAATATATACGTGCACTTCATAATCCACCGGAAGGATTACTTCATGATATAGAGGTTGCTATTGCAAATGGAGAAGAGACATGGCCTATTATTAAGCCAGAGGTAGCAGATTTTATGAGAGTACTTTTAACTATGCAAAAACCAAAAGAAATTTTGGAAATTGGTACAGCTGTTGCATACTCTGCTATGTTAATGAGTGAGCATTTAGAAGAAGGCGGACATATTACAACGATTGAAAGATTTCCTTATATGTTGGGTGTTGCAAGAAAAAATATAAAACAAGCAGGTCTTGAAGAGGTTATTCAAATTATAGAAGGTGATGCTGCTGATATATTAAAAACATTGCCGAGTGAGCAGTATGATGTCATTTTTATGGACTGTGCTAAAGGGCAATACATTAATTTCCTACCTGACTGTATTAGATTATTAAGAAAAGGTGGTCTGCTCATTACTGATAATGTCTTGCATAAAGGTACTGTAGCAAAATCACGTTATTTAATTGACCGTAGACAACGTACGACCCATATGAGATTGAGAGACTTTTTATGGACCATTACACATTCAGAGGAACTTACAAGTAGTGTACTACCTGTTGGAGATGGTATAGCCCTAAGTTATAAAAAATAGGAGAGATTATAATGAAGAAAAAACGTGTAGAATTATTAGCTCCCGCAGGGAGCTTAGAATCATTAAAAGTAGCTGTACTTTATGGTGCTGATGCTGTTTATATGGGAGGTGGAAGCTATGGTTTACGTGCTAAAGCTAAAAACTTCACCCCTGAAGAAATGAAAGAAGGTATTGCATTTGCACATGCACATGGTGTACAAGTTTATGTAACAGCTAATATCTTTGCGCATAATCAAGATTTTGAAGGTATGGCAGAATACTTTAAATCACTTGAAGAAATGGGCGTAGATGCTATTATCGTTGCAGATCCAGGTGTATTTTCTATTGCTAAAGCAGCAGTACCTAATATGGAAATTCATATTTCTACTCAAGCTAACAACACAAATAGTCATACAGCTAAATTCTGGGCATCTTTAGGTGCACAACGTATTGTTGTAGCACGTGAACTTTCATTCCCAGAAATTAAAGAAATTCATGATAATATTCCAGAGGATATTGAGATCGAAGCTTTTGTACATGGTGCAATGTGTATGGCTTATTCAGGAAGATGCTTATTAAGTAATTACATGACACATCGCGATGCTAACCACGGTGAATGTGCACAGCCTTGCAGATGGAAATATCATGTTGTAGAAGAAACACGTCCAGGTGAATATATGCCTGTAGAAGAAGATGAGCGTGGTACTTATATTTATAACTCACGTGACCTTTGTATGATTGAATATATTCCAGAGCTTGTTGAAAGTGGCATTTACAGCTTTAAAATTGAAGGGCGTATGAAGACACCTCTTTATGTAGCAACAGTTGTTAAAGCTTATAGAGACGCTATCGACACTTATTTAGAAGATCCAAAAGCCTTTGAAGAAAAACGTAGTTATTTCCTTCAAGAGGTAGGTAAGGCAAGTCATAGAGAGTTTTCTACAGGTTTCTATGAACATAAACCAACAAGTGACGATCAAACTTACGGACATAACTCTTATGTACGTAACTATGATTTCTCAGGTATGGTTATTGATTATGATAAAGAAACAAAACTTGTAACAATTGAACAAAGAAGAAAGTTCTCTGTAGGTGATACAGTAGAGATTTTATTACCAAATAGACCGTTTATCAGTGTTAAGATTGAAGAAATGTGGGATGCGGAAGGTAACAGCATTGAATCTGCACCACATCCACTTCAAATTGTTAAGTTTAAAGTAGAAGAGGATGTAACTGTACCAGCACTTCTACGTAAAGAACAACCTCTTTAGACTAATTTTTTAAAATAGTATAAGCTCTTTACAAGAAAATACAAATTGTACGGGCACATTTCGTGCGCACATTCATACAATAAGTATGAACCCATTTTTTATGGAGGTGTGCCGAAATGTTGCCTTTTTTTTGTTTTTCTTATTTTAGCAGTATATCCTCTTTTCCACAGCCCCTTACACCAGAAGAAGAAAAGTACTATTTAGAACAATTAGGTAAAGGAAGTGAAGAGGCCAAGGATATTCTTATTGAACGTAATTTAAGATTAGTGGCACACATTGTTAAAAAGTATAGTAATTTAAATAAAGATATGGACGACCTTATTTCTACAGGAACTATTGGACTTATTAAGGGGATTACCTCTTTTGATACATCCAAAGGGACAAAGCTAGCAACATATGCTGCTAGATGTATTGAAAACGAAATTTTAATGAGCATTAGGTCAAGTAAGAAAGAAAAGAATGAAACATCTATTCATTCTCCTATAGGGATAGATAAAGAGGGAAATGAAATCAGCTTATTAGATGTGCTTTTTACGGAGAGTGAATCTATCTTTGATCAAGTAGATTTTGGAATAGAAATTAAGAAGTTATATGAAAAAATTGGACGCGTACTTAAACCACGTGAAAAGCTTATTCTAAGAATGCGTTATGGACTGGATAATACAGAAGAAAAAACACAGCGTGAAATAGCAGAGCAAATGGGTATTTCCAGGTCTTATGTTTCACGTATAGAGAAAAAAGCTTTGAAAAAACTTTATCAGGAACTTAGTAAAAGTTAAAAAAGGTGTTACAACATATCCTTTTAGGTATGCTGTAACACCTTTTTAATCTACAAAATTAATATCTTGAGATTGTTTATAGCGAGTCTTATAAAAATTATGTTCTTCAGCAGTTTGGCTGAAAGCATGTTTGCTGGTAGAAGCATCTTCTAGTACAAAATAATAATAATCATGTTCTTCAGGCATAAAAGCAGCACGAAGAGCACTTTCACCAGGAGTGCAGATAGGACCTTGTGGAAGACCTTCATGAAGATAGGTGTTATAAGGAGAGTCTAAAGAGAGGTCTTCATAAGTAAGCGTTTGTTTACGTTCAGGCAAAGCATACTGAATGGTAGAGCACATTTGTAATTTCATTTGTTGATTAAGGCGATTATAAATAACACCGGATATAGTAGGACGTTCTTCTTCTAGCTTAGCTTCACGTTCAATAATAGAAGCAATGGTTACGATGTCATGAAGTGTATAGTCTGAATTATAGAGATACTGATTATAACGACTTGTAATCTCTTCAAAACGTCTAAGCATGATAGAGACAATTTCTTCAGCTGAGGCATTTTTGTGAATGCGATAAGTATCAGGGAAGAGATAGCCTTCTAATTTATAGGTGCCTCCCTCAGGAATATCTTTTAAAAAGTCATAATCATATGTTTTATTTTCTATGGCATTTAGGAAAGCAGCTTTGCTTACAATTTGTTTATCTTCTAGACGATTGGCAATTTGAGTAATAGTAAAGCCTTCAGGAATAGTAAATTGAACTTCCTCTAGCGTATCAGGATTTGTAGTAAGGAGCTTTACAATATCATGATTAGTCATATTACTACTAATGGTATAAGTGCCTGGATATAAGTCATCTTCCAAGTCAGAGAGTTTAGCCTCTACTACAAACCAAAACTGGTTACCTATAAATTGTTCATCATAAAGAAGTTTGGCAAGTGTCTGGGCTGTAGTTTGTTCATCTACTTGAAGCTGCAGAGTATGTACGTTAGGAAGGGTTGGACGATTTTGGTCTTCTTCAATCATATTAAAGGTGTAATCAAAGCTTTTAGAAAAGACAATAATACTTCCACATATGGCAAGAGTAATGAGTAGTAAAGTGATAATCATATTTAAAAGCATTCTTTGAGTATGAGAGTGTTTTTTCATAACAGCCTCCTTGTTATTTTACTCAAATTATACATATTTTTATAATACAATTCAATATTTTAATATTTATAAAGATTGAATATAAATAAAGAGTTTGTTATACTAAAATGGTAGAATATGGAATAAAGGGAGTATTAATATGCCAAAGAAAAAAAGAATTTATTTAGCAGGATTACTATGTCTCGGTCTAATGGGGTATACGATAGAAGCAAAACAAGTAGAAAAACAGGAACTTAATAGCGAACTCCAAGTAGAGGAAGAACTTTATGAGCAGGTAGAAGAGTTAGAAGGTCAAGAAGAATTGGAAGAAGCCTGGCAGATTGATCAAAAGATCCAAGAAGCATTAAATATAGAACCAATTCGCTTTGAAAGTTTTATAAGTCAGGAGGGTGTTATAAATCAAAGTGATTTTGCAAGAATGCTTTGCTATACCTTAAGGCTTTCACCTCTCTATACACAAGTTCCTGATGAAGACCCTTACATTGCAAGTTTGAAAAAAGCTGGTATATGGAACGATGCCATACCACAGCAGCTTACAGAATTCGATCAAGATATTATTGATCAGTGTATACAAATGGCTAAAGATTATAAAGGAGAGAGTCTATCTACATCTTTTTTTAAGCCTACACCTATTGGTTTTATGCAAAAAAGTACCATGAGGGTTAAGGTGAATGAGCAGATTTATCCTATGTATTACTTAAGTGATGTTAATTATGTAAGGCTTTCTGATTTAAGGCAAATAGGATTTGAAGTAACTTCTTATGAAGATTATATGCATTTAATTTTAAAGGAGAATACAGAAGCACTGCCTAAAGTACCCGAAATAAAATCTTTGACTAACCAAGTTACTACTTTACATACAGAGAAGATTTACATAGGAAATGTATTAAGCTATGCATTAAAGTGTGGAGATGAAGTGCTTATTCCACTTAGGGGATTGAGTGAATACTATGATTTAAGCATTGAAGGGGAGTTATGCACGCTTAAAGAAAAGTATAATAGGAGTACCCATTATATAGAACTTGCGCCAGGTTTTGTACATAATATTTCAGATGAAATCATTCAGGTGCAAATAGTTAGCGTATTTTGGAATGGAAAAGAAATAATAGAGGATCAATTTACCATTCAAGAGCTTATGCCAGATGAATATTATCCTCTTCATGAAGGACTTTATGCCTTAAACCAGGAAGTCGTTCATGCAAGTACTATGGTGGCAGAAATCCAAACTGATACGATTAAGATGGTTGTTCCTTATAAAAGTTATGGGCAACATACAGAAAGTCTTTTGAAAAGTTATACACGCCATCAAAATGAAACTTTAGAGACTTATATGAATAAGCTTTTTCCAGAATCTAAGATTATAGGAACTATGAAGTATGATACGAAAGGTTTTAAAAAGGGGGAAAAAGTAGAGGTATGGGCAGCAGAAGATGGCTATTATTATTATTTATTAAAAGAGGGTAAGAAGATAGAGGTACCGTGGAATAGTGTAAGCATTCCACCTAATCCGACTGTATGTAAAGAACAAGTGCCAAACGAAGTCATAGAAGGTTATGTTAACAGTAAGCAGGTTAAAAGTAAAACACCGTATTTTATCTGGACCGACCTTTATAGACAAAGAACTTATGTTTTTGAGAATAAAGGAGGAAGCTGGAAGCTTTTAAAAAGTATGCCAACTTCTACAGGAAACAATAAAACACCTACACCAACAGGCGAATTTGAAGTCCAAGGTTATGTGCCAGCCTTTGGAATGGACAAAGGATACCGTTGCAAAAATGCACTCCATTTATTTGGAGATTATCTCTATCATTCTGTTATGTTTGATGTAGGGGGGAGATATGTGTTAGGAGGACAGGGGCAGTTAGGGGAAAGAGCTTCTCATGGATGTCTTAGACTTTCACCAGAAAATAGTGAATGGCTTTATCAAACTATACCTTTAGGTACAAAAGTTTGGATTAGATAATAAATAAAATGGATTTGGAATATGCTAGGTTATGTGATAAAATATTTAAGTCTAAAACATTTAGAAAATACTAAGGAGGAATAAACATGTCAGACTTAAACAAAGAGTACAAAAGTGCATGGGAAACATACACAGAAGAAGACAAAAAAGCTTTATTTGCTTATGGTGAACGCTATAGAAAATTCATTTCTGATAATAAAACAGAACGTGAATGTATAAAAAGTATGGTTAAAACAGCCGAAGAAGCTGGATACAGAAATATTGAAGACTGTATTGCAAAAGGTGAAAGACTTCAAGCTGGAGATAAAGTTTATGCAAATTACAATGATAAAACTTTACTCATGTTCTGCATTGGTCAGGAACATATTGCAAATGGACTTAATCTTTTAGGCGCACATCTTGATTCACCAAGACTTGACCTTAAACCAAATCCACTTTATGAAGATACAAACTTTGCAATGTTCAAAACACATTACTATGGTGGTGTTAAAAAGTATCAATGGGTAGCTATGCCACTATCTATCCATGGTATTGTTGCTAAAAAAGATGGTACAGTTGTAGATGTTGTTATTGGTGAAGATGAAACAGATCCAGTAGTAGGTATTTCTGACTTACTTATCCACCTTTCAGGTGAACAAATGCAAAAGAAATTAGGAGAAGCTATTGCAGGTGAAGATCTTAACATTTGTTTAGGTACACTTCCGTTAGAGGGTGAAGAAAAAGATAAAGTAAAAGCAAACATTTTAAAGCTTCTTAATGACAAATACGGCATTACAGAAGAAGACTTTGTATCAGCTGAAATTCAAATCGTTCCAGCAGGTGCTGCACGTGACTACGGCTTAGATAGAAGTATGGTTATGGGATACGGTCAAGATGACAGAGTATGTGGCTATGCATCTTTTGAAGCACAACTTGAAGTAGAAAATCCAGCACGTACAACAGGTACAATTCTTGTTGACAAAGAAGAAATCGGTAGCGTGGGGGCTTCTGGTATGCAATCTAAATTCTTTGAAAATATGGTTGCAGAGCTCATTGGTCTTACAGGTGAGTACTCAGACCTGACTTTAAGAAGAGCTTTAAGTCGCTCAAAAATGTTATCCTCTGATGTAACAGCAGGACATGATCCTAATTATCCATCTGTTTTAGAAAAAAATAACGCAGCATACTTTGGTAAAGGTGTTGTATTTAGCAAATATACAGGTTCACGTGGTAAATCAGGTTCAAATGAAGCGAATGCAGAATACGTAGCTTACTTACGTAGAATTATGGAAGAAAATAATGTTATCTGGCAAACAGCAGAACTTGGACGTATTGATTTAGGTGGCGGTGGTACAATCGCTTACATCTTAGCAAACTACGGTATGGACGTAATTGACTGTGGGGTACCAGTTCATAGCATGCATGCACCATGGGAAATTACAAGTAAAGTAGACCTTTACGAAATGCGTAAAGCGTATATTGCTTTCTTAAAAAATGCATAATATTAAACTAGAAAAGTAAGAAAGGAAGTTTAAAAATGGAAAACTTAAATCCAATTGTAACCATCACAATGGAAGATGGGAGTATTATCAAAGTAGAACTTTATCCAGAAATCGCACCAAATACAGTAGCAAACTTCATCAGCCTTGTAAAAAAAGGATTTTATGATGGACTTACTTTCCACCGTGTAATTCGCGGCTTTATGATTCAAGGTGGATGTCCACAAGGTACAGGTACAGGTGGACCAGGTTACCATATTAAAGGTGAATTCAGTGGAAATGGTGTACAAAACAACTTAAAACATACTAAAGGAGTTATCTCTATGGCACGTGCTATGGATCCTAACTCAGCAGGTTCACAGTTCTTCATTATGCATGAAGATTCTCCACATCTTGATGGCCAATATGCAGCATTTGGTAAAGTTGTAGAAGGTATAGATACAGTAGATTATATTGCCACAGTACGCACAAATCCTATGGATAAACCACTTACACCAGTTGTGATTAAATCTATGACAGTAGATACAAAAGGTAAAGAATACGACGAACCAGTTAAAAAGTAGGTGAATAAATGTCTTTTATTGATTTGCACTGTGATACAGCCAGTCTTATATTTGAGAACAAGGCCCACCTTAATCGCAATGACTATCATGTAGACATAGAAAAAATGAAAGCATCCCACTATCTTGCACAGTGGTTTGCTTTCTTTATTGACATAAAAGGGCTAAAAAATACAGATCCTTTTATCTATTTAAAGGAAATGTATGCATACTTTAAAGCAGAAGTAGAAGCAAATCCGGATACAATATGTATTGTTTCTACTTATAAGGATTACTTAAAATGCAAGGCAGAAAATAAAATTGCAGCTTTTCTCTCTTTAGAAGAAGGAGAAGCTATAGCAGGTGTGAATGATCCTTTAGAAAAGCTTATGGAGCTTGGTGTCACTATGATGACACTTACGTGGAATCATATGAATACATGGGGATACCCCCATTCCATCCTAAAAGGTCTTACCCCTAAAGGTTGCGAGCTTTTAGAAGGGCTTAATCATACACCCATCCTACTAGATGTCTCCCACTTATCAGAAAGTGCCTTTAAAGATATTACAAGACTTTATAAGAAGCCTATTATTGCTTCACATTGCAATGCAAGAAACTATTATGACCATACAAGAAATCTATCAGATGAAGCTATGAAGGTTATTGCAGAAAGTGGCGGCATTATAGGAACTAACCTCTATAGTTACTTCCTTAATACTTCAAACCATACTTCTATAGAAGATCTACTTAGAAATATGCAATATGTTTATAATCAGGTAGGAGAAGAAGCTTTAGCGATTGGAGCAGATTTTGATGGAATGAGTTGTAATTTAGAAGTATGTAATTGCGGAGAAATGGATAAACTTATGGGTAGCATGACACGTATTTTTCCAATGCGTATCATAGAAAAAATCTGTTATAGTAATGCGGAACGCATCATTCGAGAAAATTTATAAGCTTTTTCTTGGAAAAAATGTCCACTAATGCTATAATGGGAATATAGTTCTTTTAATTAAGAAGGGAGAATTACAATGGAAGAAAATAAAACATGTGGATGTTCACACGATGAAGGTTGCTGCGGTGGCGCTTCACATACTCATGATCATGAAGGATGTGGATGTTCAGGTGGACATGATGAACCAGTAATCTACGTAACATTCGAAGATGAAGACAAAGAAGTAGCTTGCGATGTATTAGGAATCTTTGAAGTTGAGGATCAAGAATATATTGCTTTAGCACCACAAGATGAAGAAGAAGTACTTATCTATCGTTATTCAGAAAACGGAGAAGATATCCAATTAGATGAAATCAACTCTGATGAAGAATACGAAAAAGTAGCTGCTGAATTCGATGATTTATTCTTTGGTGAGTTAGAAGAAGCTCCAGAAACAGAAGAATAACTTAAAACAGGATACTTAAGTATCCTGTTTTTTTATGTTTACGACTAAGGGGCTTTAACCTATAATAAAGACTATGAAAAAGGATACTATACTTAAAAAGAAACTAGAAAATACATTAAATTGTTCAGGTGTTTATAAAATGCTTGACGAAAAAGGTAATATCTTGTATATTGGAAAATCTATTGCCTTAAAAAAACGTATTCACTCTTATTTTGCTAAAGAGCTGAATCGCAATAATAAAGTTAAACAAATGGTTAAACGTATAAAGGATATAGAGGTCTATTACACAGACACAGAACTTGATGCACTTCTCTTAGAATGCAAGTGGATTAGACAGTATAAACCGCCTTATAATACGGCTTTAATGCATCCAGAAAAATATAGTTATTTTACTGCTACAGATGAAGGTTGTATTTTAGAATGGGTGAAAAACAAACCTATGAAAGAGGCATTTATTCTAGGTCCTATGACACATAAAAGCCTTGCAAGAGGTGCTTATGCTTACTTGAAAAAACGTTACCCATATGCAGTTTGTTCTAGAAAAATAGGAAGCTGTATGGATTATGTAACGGGGAGGTGTAAGGGGTATTGTGCAGATGATCATTATCCATCCTTAACAGCTCAAGTGATAGAGGAACTAAAAAATACAAAAATCATCGAAGAGCAGCTGACAAAACAAATGGAAAGACTAGCAGATAACTGGGAATTTGAAAAGGCAAAGGAAGTATATGAGCAATTAAAAGGGCTGAAATATATGAGTAAACTTTATGAGATGACTACAGTTATACAAGAAGAAACTTATATAGGTAAACTACCTATTCCAGATACTTTTTATTATAAATACTATCTTATTAAAGGTGGTCAGATCGTAGCTACTTTAAAAGGCGTAGGTGCTGAAGAAGAAGAAATTCTAAAGAAACTACGTAGGATAGGAAGATTGGAACATAAAGTGGTTCTAGAGGTAGATAAAGAGAATATTGAGACTATAAAAATCATCTATAGCTTTAGAAAGAAAAAAATGAAAGTCTTTAAAGTATAAAATTTGAAACATTTCCCTATACTATAACAAAATACAAATGAAAGAGGATTTTTGTGAAAAAAGTAGTGTTTTGTTTAAGTATAGTAAGTGTTTTACTGTTTATGTTTATTATGAATAAGTCTATTGAAATCAGCAATTGGAATGCAGATAACCATCCTATTGCAACAGTGTATTTGAGCAATGATACAAGTTTTAAGGTAGAGCTATATCCTGAAGAAGCTCCTAATACAGTGAATAATTTTATTTATTTGGCACAGTCTCATTATTATGATGGTACGAAGATTAATCGTATATTGCCAAACTACTTAATTCAAGCAGGGGACCCTATTGGTAACAAAAAGGGGTTTCCAGGTTATTATATTAAAAGTGAGTGTCGCTACAATGGTGTAAACAACCGTTTAAAACATAAAAAAGGTACACTTTCTATGGCACGTAGTGAAACCTTTAATACAGAAGGCAGCCAGTTTTTTATTTTGCTTCAAGATGACTGGCAGTTAGATGGAAAGTATGCAGCCTTTGGACGTATTATAGAGGGTATGGAATATGTAGTAGAATTAGGAGAGGCCGGAGTCAATGTAGATTATACACCTGTCAAACCTATTCAGATAGATACCATTAAAGTAGAAAATTATGAAGCAGTCTATGAGATGCCTAGTGTACTCAGTGTACAGGAAGTTTTAGCTCAAGATGATTAAGCATCATTATGAATACTTAATTCATTGGTGTATTTCACCTACTTTATTTGTAAGTTCTTCCTATAAAAAGAGAGCGCTAACACCAAGAGAACGTGGTAAACGTGTCAGGACACTGAATATTACTTATTTTACTGTAGCATGTATTTTGTTTACCAGTATTATAATTTTATATATGACACATACTATAACTCATATAAACACCTTTTTAATTGGATTTTATATACTGTGGAGTTTATCACGTGTCAATGAAATCTTTATGGCTTTTATGAAAGATGTCTTTGATAAGCTTAACCCTAGAAAACGTAAGAAAAATGGCTTGCAGTACTATGAACGCATTGCATTAGCTTTAAGGAGCTTTATAGAGCTTATTCTTCATTATGCCATGCTTTACTATTTATTAGATACATGTTTTGTAAGATATGGTCTTTGGAACGGCCTCTTTAATCAACCACTACGTGACCCGCTTACAGCACTTTATTTTAGTTTAATTACAATCGTATCCATTGGATATGGTGACTATTATCCTATACATCCCATTAGTAAGCTTTTGGTGATGTATGAAATTATAAATGGTTTATTATTATTAGCAGTAAGTTTTACCGTTTATGTCGGATTAGATTTAGATGAAAAAGAGGCCTCTTAGCCTCTTTTTTTGTCTGATTCAAAACTTGACAAGTGTTGAAGCATATTTTACAGTATTAAAATGAGAATAAATTTGCAGGTGATAAAAAATGAAAAAAGATAATTATGGAAATCAAAGTATTTCCTCGTTAAAAGGTGCTGACAGGGTAAGATTACGTCCAGCAGTTATTTTTGGCTCCGATGGGATTGAGGGATGTCAACATTCGGTATTTGAAATTTTATCAAATGCAATTGACGAGGCTAAAGAAGGTTATGGAAGTGTGATTGATGTAACACTTTGCAAAGATCATTCCATTATCATACAAGATTACGGAAGAGGGATGCCCCTAGATTATAATGAAAAAGAAGGTCGTTATAACTGGGATCTTATTTTTTGTGAACTTTATGCTGGGGGGAAATATAACAATAACAGTGGGGAAAACTATGAGTTTAGCTTAGGACTTAATGGTCTAGGTGCTTGTGCGACCCAATATAGTTCAGCCTTTATGGATGTTAGAGTTTATAGAAATGACTATGAATATGAACTTCACTTTGAAAGAGGTGAAAATATTGGAGGCCTAAGAAAAAATAAGGCAACTTATAAGTCTACAGGAACGTGGATTCATTGGAAGCCAGATTCAGAAGTTTTTACAGATATTAGAGTAAGTAGCAGCTACTTTCACAATGTGCTTAAGAGGCAGGCTATTGTTAATAAAGGCATTAAATTTAACTTTAAAGATGAAATTCTAGAAGAAAAACATGTTTACCTTTATCCAGAAGGGATAGTAGGCTATGCCAAAGAAATAGCAGCTGAAAAACAGTTTAGTGAACTCATTTTCATGCAACATGAGACAAGAGGGCAAGATAGCCCAGAGAGACCGGAATATAAACTTAAGTTTGAAATTGCTTGCACGTTTTGTAATGAAGCCAATTTATTAGAGTACTACCATAACTCAAGTTATCTTGAATATGGTGGAGCGCCAGATAAAGCAGTCAAGAATGCTTTTGTCTATTGCATAGATCAATATATTAAGAATGAGAACCTTTATAATAAAGATGAGAAGAAAATTACATTTGTAGATATACAAGATAGTCTCATCTTAATTGTCAACTCTTTTTCAACAGTAACAAGTTATGAGAATCAGACTAAAAAGGCCATTACAAATAAATTTATTCAAGAAGCTATACAGGACTACTTAAAAGACTATTTATCTATTTACTTTATTGAAAATAAAGATGAAGCAACACGTATTGCAAAACAAATCCTTATTAATAAACGAAGCCGTGAGAAAGCGGAACGTACACGTATCAATGTACGTAAACAGTTAGGTGGTACAATTGATATTACGAATCGTATTAAGAAGTTTGTAGATTGTAGATCAAAAGACCTAAATAAACGTGAGCTTTATATTGTAGAAGGAGATTCTGCGCTTGGTTCATGTAAATTAGGGCGTAATGCAGAATTTCAAGGTATCATGGCTATTCGAGGGAAAATCTTAAACTGTCTTAAATCAGATTATGATAAAATCTTTAAAAGTGATATTATTGTAGATTTGCTTAAGGTATTAGGTTGTGGGGTAGAAATTACGAGTAAACACAACAAAGAGTTGCATACTTTCGAACTTGAAAATTTAAGATGGCATAAAGTTATTATCTGTACAGATGCCGATGTAGATGGTTATCAGATTCGTACACTTGTATTAACTATGTTGTATGCTTTAGTGCCAACACTGATTAGAGAAGGTAAAGTTTTCATTGCGGAAACACCACTTTATGAAATCAATACAAAAGATCATACTTACTTTGCTTATTCAGATTATGAGAAAACAAAAATCTTAGAATCTCTTAAATGCAAATATACCATCCAACGTTCAAAAGGGCTTGGTGAAAATGATCCAGAGATGATGTGGGAAACAACTATGAATCCAGAGACAAGAAGATTGATTCAAGTGATGCCAGAAGATGCTGAGGTTACAAAAGAAGTATTTGAGAGGCTTCTTGGAGATAATTTAGCAGCCAGAAAAGCATTTATTGCAGAAGTAGGTCATGAGTATTTAGACTTATTGGATATGAGTTAAGAAGGGGGAAGAAGAAATGGACGAGAAGATTATTAGACAGAATATATCCGAGACATTAGAATCCAATTACATGCCATATGCTATGAGTGTAATTGTCTCTCGTGCACTACCTGAAATCGATGGGTTTAAACCATCTCATCGTAAATTACTTTATACAATGTATAAAATGTCACTTTTAAAGTCTGGTCGTACAAAGTCAGCGAATATTGTTGGACAAACTATGAAGCTTAATCCTCATGGAGATAGCGCTATTTATGAGACTATGGTGCGTCTTACAAAGGGTTATGCAGCACTCAATACACCTTTTATAGATTCTAAAGGAAACTTTGGTAAAATTTATTCAAGAGATATGGCTTATGCGGCCTCAAGATATACAGAAGCAAAGCTCAGTGATATTTGTGAAGAACTTTTTGGTGATATAGAAGAAGATTCAGTGCCGTTTGTAGATAACTATGACGGTAAGATGAAAGAACCTACTTTGCTTCCTGTTACATTTCCTAATATTTTAGTTAACCCTAATCAAGGGATTGCTGTAGGAATGGCTAGTAATATATGTAGTTTTAATTTAGGCGAAGTATGTGATGCAACTATTGCATACCTAAAGTCAGATAAGGAAGATGTAACAGATTATATTCTTGCACCTGACTTTTCTACAGGTGGAGAGCTTATTTATAATAAAGAAGAAATGAAAAGTATTTTAAATAGTGGGCGTGGTTCCTTTAAAATGAGAGGGAAATACGAGTATGTTAAAAAGGAAAACTGTATTGAAATCACAGAAATCCCTTATACAACAACAATAGAAGCTATTATTGATAAAATTGAAGATGCTGTTAAACAAGGCAAGATTAAAGAGATTTCAGACGTACGTGATGAAACAGACCTTTCAGGTTTAAAGCTTACTATTGATTTAAAACGTTCAGCTGATCCTAATATTGTTATTGAAAAGCTCTTTAAACTGACAACACTTGAAGATACTTTCAGCTGTAATTTTAATGTACTTATTGATGGAATGCCAAAAGTATTAGGTGTCAAATCCATCATTGAGGAGTGGGTAAGATTTAGAAAAGATTGTCTTATTAGAAAGTTTACTTTCAATATTGATAAAATGCAAAAAAGACATCATCTTTTACTTGGGCTTAAACAAATCTTATTTGATATTGATAAGGCTATCGATATTATCAGAAATACTGAAAAAGAAAATCAGGTTGTACCAAACCTTATGCGTGCCTTTGAACTTACTCAAATGCAAGCTGAGTTTGTAGCAGAGATTAAATTACGTCACCTTAACAAACAGTATATTTTAAATACTCTTCAAGATGTAGATAAGCTTGAAAAGGAGATTGCTAAGTATACAGAAATTATTAATAGCGATACAAAACTTAAAAAAGTTATTAGTGATGAGTTAAAGCAAACTAAGAAGAAATATGCTGTGCCAAGGCGTACAACTTTAATTGAACCACATAAAGTAGTTGCTTTACCGAGTGACGCTTTAATAGAAGACTATAATCTTAGATTTTTCTTTACAGAGCATCAGTATCTGAAAAAGATTTCACTGGCTTCTCTTAGAAGTAGCGGGGAGCAGAAGCTGAAAGATAATGACCAAATTATTCAAGAAGTTGAAACCACTAATAAAAGCGATGTACTCTTCTTTACGAATAAGTGTAATGTCTATAAAGTAAAAGCTTATGAAATAGAAGACTGTAAAGCAAGTCAATATGGGGTATACTTACCTAATATTTTAGACTTAGAGGTTGATGAGACAATTATTTATATGTATCCAACCATGAATTATACAGGCTCTATCTTATTTGGATTTGAATCAGGAAAAGTCGCACGCGTGCCACTTAATGTATATGAAACAAAGACAAATAGAAAGAAACTGGTTAAAGCTTATTATGGTAAAAGTAGTTGTGTAGGTATCTGCGTCATTTATGAAGAAGGTTATATTGAATGTATTAGGACAGATGAAAAGTGGGCCATTATCCCAACAGAACTGATTGAAGAAAAAGCGAAGCGAGATACACCAGGTATACAGGTGTTAAACATTACTAAGAAACATAATATGGCTCATATTAAGCCAATTATGGAAATAGATGAAAAAATAGAAAAGCTTGCCACTAAAGCATTACCGGCAAACGTAAAAAATATAGGGACAACAAAAGATTAAGACTAGCAATTAATGGAGGGAATCATGAGGGGACAATTATTAAACAGTAAGCGTATTGTTGTAAAAATCGGTACGTCTTCTTTAACCCATGACAATGGTAACACAAATTTAGACAAGATGGAAAAACTAGCAAGGGTTTTAACAGATTTAAATCATCAAGGAAAGGAAATAATACTTGTATCATCTGGTGCAATTGGTACAGGTTCAAGACGTATTGGTTTAACTGAAAGACCACAAGAACTTGAAATGAAACAAGCAACAGCTGCTATTGGCCAAGCTATTTTAATGCAAATTTATGAAAAGTTTTTTGCAGAATATAATCAAGTTATTGCACAAGTTCTTTTAACTAAAGATGTTATAGAAGATTCAATTAAAAATCAAAATGCTAAAAATACACTTTTTGCTTTATTAAAGCTAGGTGTTATTCCAATCATTAATGAAAATGACTGCATTTCTACAGCACAGATAGAAGGATACCGTTTTGGAGATAACGACACACTTTCTGCTATGGTTGCTCAGCTCGTAGATGCTGATCTGCTTATTTTATTAACAGATATTGATGGGCTTTATACAGATAATCCAAAAGTTAATAAAGAAGCTACACTCATTAAAACAGTAGAAGAGATTACACCTGAGATTGAAGGCTTAGGAAAGGATACAGGTTCCCAATTTGGAACAGGTGGTATGACAACAAAGATTACAGCAGCAAAAATAGCTAAAGAGAATCAGACACATACAGTTGTTGCCTTAGGGGACGATACACGTGTTCTTTACGATATTTTAGAAGGTAAAGAAGTAGGAACTTGGTTTATAGGAAAATAAGAGAGGTAAAAAGAATGGAAATGGAAAAGCTTATTGCACGTATTAATGAACTTGCAAACAAGAAAAAAACAGAAGGATTAACACCAACAGAACTTGAAGAACAAGCAACACTTCGTGCGCAGTACTTACAAATTTTTAGAGGTAACTTCAAGAATCAATTAGCTAATACAAAAATCCAAACACCAGATGGGAAATTGCATCCACTTAAATATATGCCAAATAAATAAAGGCTTATCTAAGGACAGAACATGATACTTTAATGTGTTCTGTCTTTTTTATAGTTTAATAGAAGTCTACCTCTATAGTATATAAAAGCAGCAGAGAGGATAAAAGGCTTCTACTAGACGAAAACTTAAGATTAGTGTACAATAAGAACAAATGTTCTTGTGAAGGAGATTGTATGATAGCATATTTAATAGGTGAAATCACCGATATAGAAGATAACAATATATATATTGAAGTAAATGGCGTAGGTTATGAAGTTTTTATGCCCTATGATCATGATGGACAGATGCTTCGCGTAGGAACAAAAATGAAAGCTTATATTTACGAACATATTAAAGAAGATGCTTATGATTTATATGGTTTTACAATGAAGATGCAAAGAGACCTCTTTAAAAAGCTTATAGGTGTGAATGGTATAGGGCCTAAAAGTGCACTTCAGATGATGAATATGTATGAAGTGAACCATCTCATTGAAATTATTATGATGCAGGATCATAAAGCACTTGGAAAAGTAAGTGGAATAGGGCCTAAGACAGCTCAGCGTATTACTCTTGAACTTAAAGATGTCGTACAGAAATTTGCTATGCCAGATTTAAGCTATCTAGAAAAAGGGCTTCCAGAATCAACAGGAAGCAATAAAGAAGAAGCAGTAGAAGCTCTTGAAGCATTAGGTTTTACTACAGCCGATGCTAGAAAAGCAGTACAAGCTATTTTTGATTATTCTGATACAACAGAAACTATTATTAAGAAGGCACTTGCCTTGCTGATGAATTAGGGAGTGAAAAAAGTGGATACACGTATGATGTCAGCAGACTTACAAATTGAAGATACGGATATAGAAAGTAGTATTAGGCCCATTACTTTGGAGGAGTATATTGGTCAAAGTGCTATTAAAGAAAATCTAAGTATTTTTATTCAAGCTGCTAAACTAAGAAATGAGGCACTTGATCATGTGCTACTCTATGGACCACCGGGACTTGGTAAAACAACACTTGCAGGCGTTATTGCGCATGAAATGGGTGTTAAAATCAAAGTGACAGCTGGGCCAGCTATTGAAAAACCGGGTGATATTGCAGCTATCCTTAATAACCTTCAGCCAGGCGATTTACTTTTTATAGATGAGATTCACCGCATGCCACGTCAAGTAGAGGAGGTGCTTTACTCAGCTATGGAAGATTATCATATTGATATTGTTGTAGGGAAAGGACCTACTGCTAAATCTATTCGCCTCTCTCTTCCACCCTTTACATTAGTAGGTGCTACAACAAGAGCAGGGATGCTGAGCTCTCCACTTCGTGATCGTTTTGGCATTGTACAAAGACTAGAATATTACTCTTTAGAAGAATTAGGACAGATTATCCAAAGAACAGCGAGTCTTTTAGAGGTAGAATGTACATCTGAGGGGGCTATGGAAATTGCAAAATGTTCAAGAGGTACACCACGTCTTGCAAATAGATTATTAAAGCGTGTGCGAGATATTGTATGGATTAAATATGAGGGGCATATTAATCAGGAGACTGCATTAGAAGCACTTAAACTCCTTAATATTGATACATACGGCCTAGATGAAATAGACAGGCGTATATTAAATACTATTGCTTATCAATTTAAGGGAGGACCTGTAGGACTAGAAACACTTGCAGCTACTATTGGAGAGGAAAGAGAGACATTAGAAGATGTTTATGAACCTTATTTGATGCAGCAAGGCTTATTACAGCGTACACCAAGAGGACGCATGTTGACTGATGCGGCAAAAATTTTAATTAAAATGCCGCCAGAGTTAAACAATTAAGATAGTTTTTTACATTCATCTATGATATAATGACAAAAAATATACTTATATAAAGTCATAGTGGGGTGCTACAGATGGCAAAGAATAAAGTAGAAGTCATGATAGGTGGACAAGTATATGCTTTACAAGGCAATGAATCTCGGGAACATATTCAAAAAGTAGCGCATGTACTCGATAAAAAAGTAGTAGAAATGCAAAAAAACAGCCTGGCAAGACACTTGAATCAGTCACAGAAACATTTTATGATGGCACTCAATATTGCAGATGAATATTTAAAATTAGAGGAGGAAAGGGACCTCTATAGTAAAGAACTTGCAAAGTGCAATGAAGAAAATCTTGCGCTTGCAGAGCGAATTAAAGAAATGGCCCTTGAAATCAATGAACTTAAGATTAACAAATAACATTAATAGTTATACTAAAAGGGGTAAGTAATTGCCCCTTTTATAATGAATAAATGAAAGAAGGACAAAGTGTGAGACAAGTAGAATTACTAGCACCAGTTGGCAAATTTGAAAATGCACTTGCGGCAATTGAGAATGGGGCCAATGCCATATTCGTAGGAGGCAAAGTTTTTAATGCAAGACAATTTGCAGATAACTTTGAAGAAGATGAACTAGAAAAAATCGTAGATTATTGTAAGTTACGTGGTGTAAAGACCCACATTACTGTTAATACTTTAATTAAGGATCAAGAAATAGAAGAGCTTATGGCTTATTTACAAAAGCTAGCACGCTTAAAAGTAGATGCCATTATTGTACAAGATTTGGGCGTAGCCTATTTGATTAAAACCTATTTTCCAGAGATTGAACTCCATGCAAGCACACAGATGAGTGCGCACAGTATTGAAGATGTTATGTTTCTTAAAAGCTGCGGATTTAAACGTGTGGTACTAGCAAGGGAAATGCAGCTTGAGGAAATTAGAGCCATTAAAGAAGCTGTAGATATTGAAATTGAGACCTTTATTCATGGAGCACTTTGTTACTCTTATTCTGGTCAATGTTTGTTTAGTAGTCAAATTGGTGGACGTAGTGGAAATAGAGGACGATGTGCACAGCCTTGCCGTATGGGATATGCCCTTTTAAGAGGAGAAGAAGAGGTTGTTAAATCAGCTTACTTATTAAGTCCAAAGGATTTATGTACTTTAAGTTTCCTTCCTGAGCTTATGAAGTGTGGGATTGACTCGTTTAAAATGGAAGGCCGTATGAAATCACCAGAGTATGTAGCTTCTGTTACAAAGGTCTATAGAAAATATATTGATCTTGCTTTAAAAGATCCTAAAAACTATAAGGTTGAGCAAGAAGATATGGAAATGCTACAGTCTATTTTTAATCGAGGAGGCTTTTCAGAAGGGTATTACTTCAAAAAAGCAGGTGCCGACATGATTACAGAGAAGACGCCTAAAAATATTGGTTTAAGAATTGGCTATGTAGTCAAATATGATAAGAAAACCAAGATGGCTACTATTCATACCAATAAGACACTTAATCCTGGAGATGGGCTTGAAATCTGGAACAAGAAAAAGCATACAGGAACAGGTATTTCAAAAGTATATCCAGCAGGCCAGCAGTTTACTGTACGTGTAGAAGATTGGGTAGATGAAAAGAGTCCAGTATACTTATCTAAAAATAACACTTTATTAAAAGTGCTTAAGAAGACCTATGAAAAAGCTCAAAGAAAAGTAGAGGTAAGTGGACAGGTGATAGGAAAAATTGGTGAACCGGTTCGTTTTACTTTAACTTATGGGATTTATACAGCTGAGGTAGTAGGAGATGTACTAGAGCCAGCTCAAAATGCACCTATTACACAAGACATTGCCTTTGAAAAATTATCTAAGTTAGGGAATACTTCCTTTGAATTAACGGAGTTAAAAGGGCACTGGGAAGATGGCGCTTATATGACAATCAGTAAGCTTAATCAGCTTAGAAGAGAGGCAGTAGAAAAATTAGAAGCTTTAATTTGTGAGAAAGATGAAGCCCGTATTTATAAGACTTATGAAAAAGTGCAAAACCCTATTTGGGAGGGGCCAAGGACACATAGTGTGCAGGTGCATACATTAGAACAGTTAGATGCGGCACTCATGTACTCAGAAGTAAGTAAAATTTATTGGGAATGGCGTTATAATGATATAGCCTTAGAAGAAGCTTTTAGCAAATGCCAAGAAGCAGAAAAAAGTTTTTATATTGTCTTTCCAGCTATTACAAAAGAGAAGACATTGATGTGTATTAAAGAACGTATTCAGTTTTGGGAAAACCTTTCTATAAGTGGATATGTTATTCGTACATTAGGTGTTTTTGAACTGCTTAAAAATAGTGCTAAAGAAAAAGTAATCGATTATAACTTAAATATTATGAATAATGAAGCTGTTTATCATTGGCTAGAGTATGGGGCAACAAGAGTTACTACATCAGCAGAACTAGCAAAAGAAGAGCTTGAACAGTTGAATGGGCCACTCGAAACGATTATTTATGGCAAGTTACCCGTTATGACAACTGAACAATGTGTATTAGGAAATCACAAGCTTTGTCATAAGAAGAAGCCTACACTTGAATATAGCTTATCTGATCGAAAAGGTGCAAAATGGCCTATTTTAACAGATTGCATAGCTTGTAAGATGCAGATTCTTATGCATGAACCTCTTCTTATAGAAGAGAAATATTTAGAAGATGCAGCGATCATGGTATATCGTATATTATTTACAGATGAAAAAGCAGAACAGGTTAAAGAAATACTTTCTTATTTAATAAGACAGGAGCCAACTGGAGTAACTGGGCAAAAAGCAAGTTTCTTTAAGCCTATTGATTAATCATTATATAGAGAAAAAAGAGGTGATAAAGTGCCTTATTTAGAGCTAATGATTTTACTAAGTCGTTATATATTCGCGGGGTTTGGTCTAATTTTTATTGTATTAGTATTTAGTTATATGAAACCTTTTATTAGTTACTCTCTTGGACAGCCTCAGCAAAAAAACACATTGCTTTATATATGTATTAGCTTTCTACATCTAGGAGGAACTGCTATTTTATTTGGAAAAGCGCCTAGTCTTGCAGTAAGGCAGGGAATTTTATTTAATAGTATTGTATTCTTTGCTGTTATGACACTAGCGAGGTGGATGATTAAACTACTAAAAAGACAAGATGAGCTCATTATATGGCATATTATTTTCTTTCTAATAGATGTAAGCTACATTATGCTGGAACGCTTAAATCATACTGAAGCCACAAAGCAAATAGTATGGTTTATTTTAGGGATGAGTATTGCATTATTTTTGCCTAATTTATGTAGTAGATTAATTAGACCTAAATATAAAGTACTTTATATGATTTTGACAATTGGAATGATTGTATTGCCTTTTATATTTGGAGAAGCTAAATATGGAGCGATCAACTGGGTACAAATAGGACCGATAGGTTTTCAGCCATCTGAGTTTGGCAAAGTAACTTTTATTATGTTTTTAGCAGCACATTTCCATGAGTTCACTTATAAAGAGCATAAGATGAAAGAATTACTTATAGCTTGTGGTATTACAGGTTTTATTCTTCTTACCTTAGTTATACAAAGAGATTTAGGTGGTGCACTTTTATATGGACTTACCTTCCTTGTCATGCTATATATTGGGACGAAAAAGGCTTTTCTACCATTGTTAGGTATTATAGGTGGGGTAGGAGCATCCTTCATTGCTTATATGTTATTTGGGCATGTACGTGTAAGAGTGCAAGCATGGTTAGATCCATGGGCTGATATTGCTAATACAGGCTATCAAGTTGTGCAAGGTCTATTCGCCATGGGAACATGGGGCTGGTTTGGAAGTGGACTTACAAGAGGCATACCAACAACTATACCTATTGTAACAACAGATTATATTTTTGCTGCTGTTTGTGAGGAGTTTGGGAATTTATTTGGACTCATTATTCTGCTATGTTTTCTTGCACTTATTTTACAAGGACTTAAAGCAGCACTTATTCAGCTCGATGACTTTTCAAAGTTTCTATGCGTAGGATTTGTAGTTATTTTAGGGCTTCAAACCTTAATTATTATAGGTGGTGTTATGAAACTCCTTCCTCTTACAGGGATTACACTGCCATTTGTAAGTTATGGAGGAACTTCTTTGTTTGTCAGTCTAGGCATGATGGGCATATTGACTTATCTCATAAGAAAGACATTAAAATTTGCACGCAAAGAAGGTGAAACCTATGAAGAATAATCGCTATATTTATAGAGTAGCAAGTGTTTTTATTATTATCTTTATCTGTGTAGGTGCGTATTTAGGCTATTTCACAGCAGTAGAGAGCAAAAAAATCGTTATGAATCCTTATAACAAACGTTTAGATCATTTAGAGGCTGAGGTAGTAAGAGGTAATATTTATGATGCTCAGGGCGTACTTCTTGCGACAAGTGAAGAAGGAGGCAGAAATTATCCTTATGGCAGTACCTATGCGCATGCTATAGGCTATGTAGGACATGGTAAAGTAGGGGTAGAGGCTATGGCAAACGTAGAACTTCTCTACCCAGACTACCATGCAAAGGCTTTGCTAAATTATGCTTTTGCAGGAGAAAAGTTCAAAGGGCATGATGTCTATTTAACACTTGATCATACGCTACAAGAAGCGGCTCAAAAAGGATTAGATGGCAGAAAAGGTGCGGCTATTGTATTAGAGCCTAGAACTGGTAAAATTAGAGCTATGTATGCCACACCTGGATTTAATCCCAATAAAATCAGTGTAAACTGGGATAACCTCACACAAGATACTGAAGAAAGTCCACTACTTAATAGAGCTACGCAGGGACTTTATCCACCAGGTTCTACTTTCAAAATTCTTACGACTATTGCTTATCTAGAAGAAAAGGGAGATGTAGCCTTTAATTTTGAATACGATTGTAAAGGTAGTATTACAAAAGATAATCACCAAATTAAATGTAATAATGGTAAAGCACATGGGGTAGTTAATTTAGAATCAGCATTTGCTAAATCATGTAATACGTACTTTGTTGAATTAACGGATCAGGTTCCTATCGCTAAACTTAAACAGGTAGCGGATAAGCTTCTATTTAACCAAGAGTTACCTGTAAAAGTAGAGTATAAAAAAAGTCAGTTTAGTCTAAACGCAAATAGCAGTTCCTTTGATAAATTGATTACTTATATTGGACAAGGAGAAACACTTGTTTCGCCTTTACATCTAGCTATGATAGGTTCTATTCTTTATAATGATGGCGTACTTATGGTGCCTTATATGATAGATTATTCGCTAGATACAAGGGGGGAAATAGCTTTAAAAAACTTGCCTGAATATCAAGGAACTTATTTAGATGAAAAGACATGTAGTACATTAAAATCACTTATGACAAAGGTGGTAACAGAAGGAACTGGTAATAGGCTTTATCGTAAAGATATGCTTATAGGTGGTAAAACAGGTACAGCTCAAAATGAAACAAGCAAAGACCATTCTCTTTTTGTAGGGTTTGTAGAACCTAAAGATACAAAAAAAGAAAGTCTTGTACTAGCCGTTGTTGTAGAACAAGGTGGCCAGGGTGCGAAAGCTTTAGATGTAAGTCAAACGATTATAGAAGCTTATGCGCAGAGGTAACCTTCTTTATCTAGTTGAAAAAAAGTTTCAAACAAGCTATACTTAAATACAACTAGAGTTTAAAAGAAAGACAGGTGGCTTTATGATACAGACTGTCAGTTGTGGTGGTGTAGTGATCTATAAAGGAAAAATACTCACCTTATATAAAGACTTTAAGAGTAAGAGAGAGTATAAATATGTAGGGTGGGTATTACCTAAAGGAACTGTTGAATTAGGTGAAACACATGAAATGACGGCAAAAAGAGAAGTTAAGGAAGAAGCCGGTGTAGATGCCAAAATTATAGGATATATTGGTTCCAGTCAGTATCATTTCCGAGGGAAAGAAGATATGGTGAGCAAGACAGTACATTGGTATTTGATGAGTGCAGATAATTTTTATAGTAAACCACAAAGAGAAGAACACTTTGTAGATAGTGGCTACTATAAATTTCATGAGGCTTATCATCTTATTAAATTTTCTGATGAAAAGTATATTCTTAAAAAGGGCTATCAGATGTATTTAGACCTAAGAAAGCAGAATAAATGGGGAATTGAGCATAATAAAAAAACCTGAAGAATATTCTTCAGGTTTTTTTATTATGCGGATAAAGGGAATCGAACCCTTACGATGTTACCATCGGCAGATTTTGAGTCTGCTGCGTCTGCCAGTTCCGCCACATCCGCAAGTGCTCTATAATAATAACATATATTTCTAGGGGAAGCAAGTCTTATTGTATAATTTTTCTAGATGAAACTATAATATTAATGTTAATTAAATAAAAATATGATATGATAAAAAAGATTGGTTTGTACGGAAAGGAGAGGAACTCTTGGAGGAAAGATTAGAAAAGCGTCTGATTCAAAAGGCTCAAAAGGGCGATGTAGATGCATTTGAACAATTAATTTTAGGCTATGAAAAGCTTATTTATAATATTTGCTTGCGTATGCTTCATGATGAACAAGAAGCTTATGATGGTGCACAGGAAATTTGTCTGAAAATATGGAGGCAAATAAATGCTTTTGAAGGAAATGCCAAGTTTAGTACATGGATATATCGTATTGCCACTAACCAATGTCTTGATCTTTTAAGAAAAAGAAAAAATAAAGAGGAAATTTCTCTGTTTAGGCAGTCAAAAGAAGAGGATTCAGAGTGGGTATTAGAAGAAAAAGAACTAGCTGATCCTATGAATGAACATGTACAGCAGTTAGCGCTAAAGGATATTATGCTTCAAGCACTTAATGAGGTAAAAGAAGAGCATAAGCAAATTCTTCTTTTAAGGGATTTAGAAGGTTATAGTTATGAGGAAATTGCAGATATTTTAGTTATCAGTAAGGGGACTGTTAAATCGAGGCTTTCAAGGGCACGTCTAGCTATGAAACAAATTTTAACACAAGATAAGGAACCTTATAAGTCATTTTTTCGTCATAATATAAAGAAGGAGGGCAATTTATGAAATGTGAAGATTACCAAGAACGTATATCCCTTTATGTAGATGATGTATTAACATTAGATGAAAAGAAGCAACTAGAAAAACATCTTGAACATTGCCTTTCATGTAGAGAAACTTTAGAGACTCTGCTTATGATGAAATCCGTTATGCATGAAATAAAAGAGGTAGAAGTGCCTAAAACTTTTCATGATGATTTGCATAAACGTTTATGTCAAGAGGTTAAGCCTAAGAAGAAGGTCTATAAGTGGATGCCTTATGCCTCCGGTTTAGTAGCAGCACTATTAATTGGCTTTGTGCTTGTAGATGGTGGTGTTAGCCAAGAGCAACCTATACAAGACGCTCCAATGCCAATGGCAGTTAGTCTAGATAATAATGGGGTAGCACCAATAGCTATGGAAAACGAATCTGAAGTAGCTGATGTAGGTAGACAGTCAAGAGGTGCTATGCCTTCAGAAGAAGTTTGGCAAATAAATTGTACAGACTTAAAGGCTGCAAAAGCATTTTTAGAAGATTATACGACTCAGCATGAAGTGAGTATGGTGGAATGGCAAATAGATAGTGAGTATCATTTGTTATTAGAGCCTATTGAAGATAAGGAAGTATTAAAAAGTATTTTAGAAGACGAAATGTGGGTAGATGGGGCTATTCAGATTACTGTAATGGATACATCTAAAGTACATCTTATTTTGAATGTGCAAGAATAAAGGTAGATGACTTGACAGCTACCACTCTTTTTGTTACATTATAGTCATAAATGCATAATTTTAGATTTTACGATGAAAAAGAAGAGTAGTAAAATAAAGAGCGTTTAAGCGAGATCAGGAGGGTGAAAGCTGATTACGACTTGTTTTATGAAGGCACTTTGGAGTGAAATATTGAAAGTGGGATACATGTTATCCAATTAGGGTGGAACCGCGGAAGTTACCTTTCGTCCCTTGCTATAGGCAAGAGATGAAAGGTTTTTTTATTTCATCAATTTTTAGGAGGTAACA
Organism: Zhenhengia yiwuensis; assembly: GCF_014384995.1. Taxonomy (GTDB): domain Bacteria; phylum Bacillota; class Clostridia; order Lachnospirales; family Cellulosilyticaceae; genus Zhenhengia; species Zhenhengia yiwuensis. The sequence continues at coordinate 55,573 of NZ_JACRSY010000020.1, forward strand.
AAATGAAAGAAAAATCTATGCAACAAGTTGTTGCTGTAGCAAAATCAAGAGGATTTGTATATCCAGGTTCAGAAATTTATGGTGGCCTTGCAAATACATGGGATTACGGCCCATTAGGTGTAGAACTTAAAAATAATGTTAAAAAAGCATGGTGGAAAAAATTCATTCAAGAAAGTGCTTATAACGTAGGTGTAGACTGTGCAATCTTAATGAATCCACAAGTATGGGTGGCTTCAGGGCACGTAGGAGGCTTTAGTGACCCTCTTATGGACTGTAAAGAATGTAAAGAAAGATTCCGTTCTGACAAAATTATTGAAGACTTTCTTCATGAGAAAGGTGAAGACCAAGTTGTAGATGGTTGGAGTAATGAACAAATGCAAAGCTTTATTGCAGACAATCAAATTCCATGTCCAACATGTGGTGCGCACAACTTTACTGATATTAGACAATTCAACCTTATGTTCAAAACTTTCCAAGGTGTAACAGAAGATTCTAAAAATGTTGTTTATTTAAGACCAGAAACCGCACAAGGTATCTTTGTAAACTTCAAAAATGTACAAAGAACAAGTAGAAAGAAAGTACCATTTGGTATTGGACAAATTGGTAAATCATTTAGAAATGAAATTACACCAGGTAACTTCATTTTTAGAACACGTGAATTCGAACAAATGGAACTTGAATTCTTCTGTAAACCAGGTACAGAGCTTGAGTGGTTTGATTACTGGAGAAGCTATTGCAAAAACTGGCTTCTTAATTTAGGGGTAACACCAGATAATATGCGTATGCGTGATCATGCCCAAGAAGAGCTTTCCCATTACAGTAATGCAACTTCTGATATTGAGTATTTATTCCCATTTGGATGGGGTGAACTTTGGGGTATTGCATCTCGTACAGACTATGACCTTAAAAAACATAGCGAACACTCTGGCGAAGATATGTTATACTTTGACCCAACAACAAATGAAAAATATGTGCCATATTGTATTGAACCATCACTTGGAGCAGACCGTGTAACGCTTGCATTCCTTTGTGAAGCTTATGATGAAGAAGAACTTGAAGATGGCGATACACGTACAGTATTCAGATTCCATCCAGCTTTAGCACCAGTAAAAGCTGCGGTATTCCCATTATCTAAAAAGTTATCTGCAGAAGCAACAGAAGTTTATCAAATGCTTCTTAAGCACTTCAATGCAGAATATGATGAAAGTGGTTCAATTGGTAAACGTTACAGAAGACAAGATGAAATTGGAACACCATTCTGTATTACATTTGATTTTGACTCATTAGAAGACCAAATGGTAACAGTAAGAGATCGTGATACAATGACACAAGAACGTGTCGCTATTAAAGATTTAGTAGCTTATATTGAAGGTAAAATGGAATTTTAATTCCTAAAATAAAGAACCTGTATACTTTTAGTATACAGGTTCTTTATTTTGTAGAATTATATAGAATGAATATTTTTAATATTATTAAAATGTAATCAAGAGAAAAGCATTGTAATAAATATACAAAAAGTAATAAATATTAAACTAATAAACAAGATCTTATTTATAAAAAATTAATCTAATTTTTGTATAAAAATTATTAAAATATTAAAATGTATTATAAAATATTAAAATAGTATTTTAAAATATAAAAATTGTGATATAATGATAACGAAAACGGAATAGATAGCAAGTCTAGTTCGAAGGTAATTTCCAAATGAAAAATTTAGGAGGGTAATAACATGAACCAAAAATGGGTATATATGTTTAAAGAAGGAGATCCAAAAAATAAAAATCTTCTCGGGGGCAAAGGCGCCAATCTTGCAGATATGACACAATTAGGTTTACCAATTCCTCAGGGATTCACCGTTACGACAGAAGCTTGTACTGAATACTATAATAATGGACAAGCACTTTCTAATGAAATTGAATCACAAATTAAATCATGTTTAGTAAATTTGGAAGAATTATCAGGTAAAAAATTTGGAGACAATACAAATCCATTATTAGTTTCAGTTCGTTCTGGAGCTCGCGTATCTATGCCAGGTATGATGGATACTGTTTTAAACTTAGGACTTAACGATGAAGCTGTTGTTGGTCTTGCAAATAAAACAGAGAATGAAAGATTTGCTTATGATTCATACCGCCGTTTCATTCAAATGTTCTCAGACGTTGTTATGGAAATTCCAAAACCACGCTTTGAAAAAATCATTGATGAGATGAAAGAAGCAAAAGGTGTTAAACTTGATACAGAACTTGATGCAAATGACTTAAAAGAAATGGTTATTAGATTTAAAGCTTTATATAAAGAAGTAAAAGGTGTAGACTTCCCGCAAGATCCTGAAGTTCAATTAATGGAAGCAGTTAAAGCAGTGTTCCGTTCATGGATGAATCCACGTGCTATCGTTTACAGAAGAATGAATGATTATCCATCAAGCTGGGGAACAGCAGTGAATGTTCAAATGATGGTATTTGGGAATATGGGAGATACATCAGGTACAGGTGTTGCCTTTACAAGAAATCCATCTACAGGAGAAAATGCAATTTATGGTGAATACTTAATCAATGCACAAGGTGAAGACGTTGTTGCGGGTATTAGAACACCTAGCCATATTTCTCAACTTGAACAAGATATGCCAGAAGTATATACAGAATTCATGAATATTGCGCATACACTTGAAAACCACTACCATGACATGCAAGATATGGAATTTACAGTTGAAAACGGTAAACTCTACTTCTTACAAACACGTAACGGTAAAAGAACAGCAGCAGCAGCTCTTAGAATTGCTGTAGATTTAGTGGCAGAAGGACAAATTACAGAAGAGGAAGCAGTACTTCGTGTAGAACCAAAACAACTTGATCAATTACTTCACCCAATGTTCGATGCAAAAGCACTTAAAGCAGCTAAAGTAATTGGTAAGGCACTTCCAGCTTCACCAGGTGCAGCAGCTGGTAAAGTATACTTCACAGCTGAAGATGCTAAAGAAGCAGGTGCAGCTGGCGAAAGAGTTATCTTAGTTCGTCTTGAAACATCACCAGAGGATATCGAAGGTATGGCAGCAGCTCGCGGTATCTTAACAGTACGTGGTGGTATGACATCTCACGCAGCAGTAGTTGCACGTGGTATGGGAACATGCTGTGTATCAGGTTGTGGTGAAATCCAAATCAATGAAGAAGAAAAACACTTCTCACTAGGCGGCATGACATTCCACGAAGGAGACTACATATCATTAGATGGATCAACAGGTAATATCTACGGTGAAGATGTTGCAACAGTAGAGCCAGAAATTACAGGTGACTTTGAAACCTTCATGGCATGGGCAGACAAATACCGTACACTTAAAGTACGTACAAATGCTGACTCACCAAAAGATGCACAAAATGCAGTTAAATTTGGTGCAGAAGGTATTGGTCTTTGTCGTACAGAGCATATGTTCTTCGAAGAAGATCGTATTATGAAAATGCGCAAGATGATTGTTTCTAAAACAGAAGCAGAAAGAAGAGAAGCATTAGATGCACTTCTTCCTCTTCAAAAGGGTGATTTTGTAGGTATTTACGAAGCCATGGGTGAAAGACCAGTGACTGTACGTCTTCTTGACCCACCACTACATGAATTCTTACCACATACAGATGAAGATATTGCTACACTTGCAGGTGAAATGGGTATCACATTTGAAGATTTAAAAGCTACAGTTGAATCTCTTCATGAATTCAACCCGATGATGGGTCACCGTGGATGCCGTCTTGCAGTTTCTTATCCAGAAATTGCTGAAATGCAAGCACGTGCTATCATTGAAGCAGCTATACAGGTGAAACAAGAAAAAGGTTATGATATTGTTCCTGAAATCATGATTCCACTTGTTGGTGAAGTAAAAGAATTAAAATATGTTAAAGATATTGTTGTAGCAGCAGCAGATAAAGCTATTGCCGAAGCAGATGTTACACTTACATACCATGTAGGTACAATGATTGAAATCCCACGTGCAGCTGTAACTGCTGACCAAATTGCTGAGGAAGCTGAATTCTTCTCATTCGGTACAAATGACTTAACACAGATGACATTTGGTTTCTCTCGTGATGATGCTGGTAAATTCTTAGAAGATTACTACGGAAAAGGTGTTTATGAATCAGATCCATTTGCAAGACTTGACCAAACTGGTGTAGGTGCACTTGTACAAATGGCAGCTGAAAAAGGTAGAAGTATACGTTCAGATATCAAACTTGGTATCTGTGGTGAACATGGTGGAGATCCATCATCTATCGAATTTTGCCATAAAGTAGGGTTAAATTATGTTTCATGTTCTCCATTCCGTGTGCCAATTGCACGTTTAGCAGCAGCACAAGCAGCTATTAAAAATAAATAAACCTAGTCATTTAGGCCTAAACCCCCACTTTTAGAGTGGGGGTTTTTGTGTAGATATACAAATCTAGGAAAAAAAAGAGGAAATAAGTGCTGGGTGTGGTATAAATATAAAGTGTAAGGAGGTGTTTTAAACATGTGTCATAGAAAAAGACAAGAACAAATGGAAATCGACCATTTACAACCTTATAGTGCAAAAGCTGCTTATTCAAAAGGACGTGTAAGAATAGAAGAAGAATGTGAAGTAAGAACGGCTTTCCAAAGAGATAGGGACCGTATTTTACACTCGAAAGCTTTTAGGCGCTTAGCACATAAGACACAAGTTTTTATCTCACCTGAAGGAGACCATTATCGTACGAGACTTACACATACATTAGAAGTAGCTCAGATTTCTAGGACGCTTGCAAGAGCCTTAAGATTAAATGAAGACTTAGTAGAAGCCATTGCTTTAGGCCATGACTTAGGACACACGCCTTTTGGTCATGCTGGAGAATATGTACTTCAAGAATTAACAGGGCATAAATTTGAACACAATGTTCAGAGCTTGCGTGTTGTAGAGCATATTGAACGTAAAGGTAAAGGGCTAAATCTCACTTATGAGGTAAGAGATGGTATACTTAATCATCAGACTAAAGGTCATCCTCATACGCTAGAAGGCAAAATTGTGCAGTTATCTGACAAAATAGCTTATGTTAATCATGATATAGATGATGCCTTAAGAGGGAAAATATTAGAGTCAAATGAATTACCTAAGGCGTATACTAAACTTCTAGGGGATACGTCTTCAAAGCGTATTAATACCCTTATTGTAGACATTATTAAAACAAGCGAAGGGGTAAATGACATTTTAATGAGCGCTGAAGTACGAGAAGCTTTTCTTAAAATGCGTAAATTCTTATTTGAACGAGTCTATATTGGCTCTATTGCAAAAGAGCAAGAAGAAAAGGCTAAACATGTTGTCAGAGAGCTATATACATATTATATGGATAAACCTGACAAACTACCTGAGACATACCTTAATGAACTGGAGCAAGGTGAAGACAAGGTGCAAGTGGTATGTGATTATATTGCAGGCATGACAGACCGTTATGCTATTCATACTTATGGTGAATTATTCTTTCCAACAGCTTGGAAGATTTATTAAATTGATAGAAAAGAGGAAGCTAGATGTATTATTCTGACGAGATTATTGACGAAATTAGGCAGCGCAGCGATATTATATCTATTATTTCCGAATATACTGCCTTAACAAAGAAAGGGCATTCTCATACAGGATTGTGCCCTTTCCATCATGAAAAAACACCATCTTTTTCAGTAAGCGAAGATAAACAAATGTATTATTGCTTTGGTTGTGGGGCAGGAGGAAATGTGATTACTTTTGTCATGCAAAAAGAAAATATGACTTTTCCAGAAGCATTACAGTTTTTAGCAGAAAGAGCCCATATTGATTTGGATGCAGCAGAAAAAATGCAAGGGCAAAATGGTGGCGTGAATAAAAAGGCCCTCCATTTAGAAATCTATAAAAAAGCTGCTAGGTTTTATTATTATAGTTTGCAACTGAAAGAAAATGAACAAGCTTTAGAGTATTTTCATAAGCGCGGTATTACAAGTGATGTGATTAAACATTTTGGCTTAGGTTATGCGCCAGCTAAATACAATATTCTTTATCAAAATATGAAAAGAGAAGGTTATGAGGATGAAGACCTTCTAGAAACTGGACTTTTCTTAAAAAGTAAAAAAAATGGGATGCTTTTTGATAGGTTTTCTGACCGTGTCATGTTTCCTATTTTTAATCTTAATAAAAAAGTAATTGCTTTTGGAGGACGTATATTAGGAGAAGGTCAACCTAAATATCTTAATTCTCCTGAAAGTCTACTTTTTGATAAAAGCCGTACACTCTATGGGTTGCATATAGCAAGGAATGAAAAGCATCCTTATTATATTTTGGTAGAGGGTTATATGGATGTTATTGCTATGCATGTAGCTGGCTTTACGCAGACAGTTGCTTCACTTGGTACAGCTTTTACAGATGGACATGCTAAACTTCTTAAACGTTATACACAGCAAGTAGTTATTTTGTATGATAATGATGGAGCAGGTAAGAAAGCCGCACTCCGAGCTATTCCTATTTTAAGAAGTAATGGTATCAATGTAAAAGTCCTACAGTTAACAGACGCCAAAGACCCAGACGAATTTCTTAAAAAGCATGGAGCGGATGAGATGAAGAAGCTATTAGATGAAGCAGAAAGTCACATCTGGTTTAGAATTAAAGAAATAGAGAGTACGTATCATTTAGAATTACCTGATGAAAAAGTAAAATTCCTTCAAGAAGTTGCTAAATTAATTGGTAGTCTTGAAAGTAGTATTGAGCAGAGTATTTATAGTGAAGAGATTTCACAAAAATATCAAATTAATCAAGATGCCCTTCAGGCAGAGGTAAAAAAATATTATCAAAGTGAAGCAAAGTCCATTCAGGCTGTTAAAGCTCCTAAAGTGCAAGAATCTTTAGGGGGAGGAACACTGCCTATGCAGTTGGAATTTTTATGTACACTTTACAATTATCCTTTTGCATATGGTTATATTAAAGGGTATATAGGAACTAATTTATTTGATGAAGGACTTATACAAGAACTGGCAAGTGCTATTTTTGAATCTATTGAAAAAAGTACACCAGTAGATATAGATTATTTTAATAATCGTTACCCAGAGATTAAAGATCAAAAAATTATCTCTACCGTTTTTATGAAAAAAGATGAGCGCTATGATGAGAATGACTTAATCCGAAAAATGCTTACGGAAACTATTAAACGTTTGAATATGATTCATATTGAAAAAACTTTAAAAATGACATCAGATATTACTGAAGTTCAAAGGTTATTAATGCGTAAAAAGGCACTAGACAAGTTGAATATTGAATTTATAAATGGTTAGAATAGTAGACAGGAGAAAGGATGAATTATGGTGAAAGAGGAATTAACAAAGGGAAAATTAGCTTTTAGATCGAGACTTGAACAACTTCTAATGTTAGCTAAAGATAAAAAAGGAGTTCTTGAACAAAGTGATATTTCAGATGCTTTTGCAGATTTAGAGTTAGATCAAGTAAAAATTGAACAAATCTATGACTATTTAGAAGCACAGAATATTGATGTCATAGGAAGTTTAAGTGATATAGACGAGGAAGAAGAAATAGACTTCACCTTGCCAGAAGGTATTAATATTGATGATCCTGTTCGTATGTATTTAAAAGAAATTGGTAAAGTTCCTCTTTTATCCGCAGAAGAAGAAATTGAATTTGCTCAGAGAATGGAAGAAGGTGATGAAGAGGCTAAGAAAAGGTTGGCAGAAGCTAATCTTAGATTAGTAGTAAGCATCGCGAAAAGATATGTAGGGCGTGGTATGCTTTTCTTAGATTTAATTCAGGAGGGGAATCTAGGTCTTATAAAAGCTGTAGAGAAGTTTGATTATCGTAAAGGATATAAGTTTAGTACATATGCCACATGGTGGATCAGACAAGCTATTACACGTGCTATTGCTGACCAAGCACGTACAATTCGTATTCCAGTGCATATGGTAGAGACGATTAACAGACTGATGCGAGTATCGAGACAACTTCTTCAAGAATTAGGACGAGACCCTGTACCGGAAGAAATTGCTAAAGCTATGGAAATGCCAGTAAGTAAGGTAAGAGAAATTATGAAAATTTCTCAAGAGCCTGTTTCACTAGAAACACCTATAGGTGAAGAAGAAGATAGTCATTTAGGTGACTTTATACCGGATGATGATGTACCTGTACCAGCAGAGGCGGCAGCTTTTACCTTGCTTAAGGAACAGCTTATAGAAGTACTTGATACACTTACAGAACGTGAGCAAAAAGTGTTAAGATTAAGATTTGGATTAGATGATGGAAGAGCACGTACACTTGAAGAAGTAGGTAAAGAATTCAATGTAACGAGAGAACGTATTAGACAAATTGAAGCTAAGGCCTTACGCAAACTCAGACATCCAAGTCGTAGTAAAAAATTAAAAGATTACTTAGAATAGGAGTTGAAAGTTCAACTTCTATTTTGTATTATGACATAATAATGAATGACAAAGAGGTGTTAATGTGCAATTATCAAAAAGACTTGGTGCAATCGCAAACCTTGTGCCGAATAATATGAGAATAGCTGATATAGGAACGGACCATGGGTATATTCCTATCTATCTTAGATTACAAAATCAAGTATCTTACTGTATAGCAAGTGATATTAATAAAGGACCACTTGAAAGTGCAAAACGTAATATGGCTAAATATCAGGTAACAGGTATAGAAACCAGACAAGGAGGAGGTCTTAGTACGCTTTGTAAAGAAGATCAGATAGATGTGGTAATTATAGCAGGTATGGGTGGATACCTTATACATGATATTCTAGAAAATGATTTAGAACTTGTAAAGGGGATGAAAAAAATTATCCTTCAACCTCAGAATAATTTAACAGAAATTAGAAAATATATACATGAGATTGGATTTAAAATAGAACAAGAGACATTCCTTGAAGAAGATGGCAAGTATTATACAATCATTGTTGCAGTACCAGGCGTAGAAAAATATGAAAAAGAATGTGAGTATGTATATGGTAAATATTTACTTGAACATGCTAGTGAACTTTATAAGTCATGGCTTAATTATAAAGGAGCCGGCTATAAAAAAATTATAGAGCAGCTAAAGGATACCCAGACAGAACAAATTAAAGAGCGTATAGCACAACTTGAAAAAGAATATGCTTTATATAGGGAGGCTATTACATGTATACAATAAAACAAGTAGTAGAGGCCCTAAATGCTTTTGCACCACCACATCTTGCAGAATCTTGGGATAGTATAGGGCTTATGGTGGGTTCTAAAAAAGCACCTGTTCAAAAAGTACTTTGTGCACTGGATTTAAATTTAGAAGTTATTGATGAAGCTATAAATATAGGTGCCCAACTTATTGTGACACACCATCCTTTATTTTTTAAGCCCATAAACAGTATTGATTATGATACACCAATGGGGCAGATACTTTATAAACTTATTAAACATGACCTTGCAGTTTTTTCAATGCATACCAATTTTGATGTAGCCACAGGAGGTATTAATGATTACTTAGCGCATCAAATAGGGCTTAAAGCTATTAAACCTTTACAGATTACATCATCTTATAAATTACAAAAGCTAGTGGTCTATGTACCACAATCACATTATGAAGCAGTACGTCAAGCTATAGTAAAGTGTAATAAAGCTACAATAGGGAATTATATAGGATGTACATTCGGAGCAGAAGGTATTGGAACTTTTATGCCTTTAGAGGGAAGCAATCCTTATTTAGGTAAAACGAATCAACTTGAGGCAGTTAAAGAAATTAAGCTTGAATGTATGGTTGAGCCAAGTCAGGTACAAGAGCTTATGGACATTATTAAGCGTGTTCATCCTTATGAAGAGGTTGCCTATGATCTTTATAATTTAGAGAATATAGAGCATTATGAAGGGATTGGACGTGTAGGAATGTGTGATCCTATAAAAGTAAGTGATTTTATAAGTAAGCTTAAACAGGTTTTCGGGATTCCTTATGTACGACTTGTAGCTAAGGAGGATAAAATGATTTCTAAAGTAGCGCTCTGTTCAGGTAGTGGTGGTTCTTTTATAGGTATAGCAGCTACTCAGGCAGACCTTTATATTACGGGGGATGTTTCCTTTCATCAGGCGCAAGAGGCCTTAAGTAAAGGGCTTGTTGTAGTAGATGTAGGGCACTATGCTTCAGAAAATATCGCTATGCCTATTATTGAGAGTTATTTAAGTAAACAGTTTAAAAATATGAAAATAGTATGTTCCAATGTAGATGGTGAGACATTTCAAACTTTATAAGCTTAATTAAAGGGGGTAGAACCTATGAGTGAGCAAGTAAGTGTAAATTTAAAAGATGGTAAGGTAGTACAGGTTTTAAAAGGTACTACATTTATGCAACTTATTGAACAGTTACAGGTAAAGCATACATCACCTATAGTCTGTGCAAGAGTTGGTAATGTACTTAGGGAACTCTGTAGTACTATAGAGGAGCCTCTAGAAGAGGTAAGTTTTGTAGATCTTACAGAGAAGGATGGTATGCGTATTTATCAGCGTACATCTACCTTTTTGTTAATTGTAGCGGTGCAAAAATGCTTTCCAAGTACAACCGTACTGGTTAATCACCACATAGCTGGAGGATATTTTTGTGAATTTGACAAACATCTTGAATGTACATCAGAGCATTTACAGGTTATTGAAGATTATATGCATAGTTTAGTGGAGAAGGAACTTTCTATTCAGAAGTCTACTTTATCCGTAGATGAAGCGCTTAGACAGTTTAAAGCGTTAGATATGCCGGATAAAGAAGCGCTCTTTAAATATAGACGTACCTCTACAGTGAATTTGTATGAGTTAGATGGTATTAAAAATTATTTTTATGGATATATGATGCCTAATACAAAAGAAGTACGCTTGTTCAAACTCATTCCTTATGCACATGGATTTATTTTGTTATTCCCAAATGAACAAAATCCAGTTGAACTTGCTCATTTTGTTCCACAACCTAAGCTTTCTCATGTTTTTAAAGAGTCTGAGAACTGGGCACGTATTTTAGATGTCGATATTGTGGCCTCTTTAAATAACCTTATTACAGAAGGTAAATTGCCAGATCTTATACGTGTTTCAGAAGCTTTACATGAGAAGAAAATAGCCCAGATTGCAGATAGTATTTCCAAGCACTCTAAGGTGAGGCTTGTACTCATTGCAGGACCATCTTCTTCAGGGAAAACAACTTTTGCACAAAGGCTATGCATACAGCTTAGAGTAAATGGTTTAAAACCTCACGTGATTTCAATTGATGACTATTTTGTTGACCGTGAGAATACCCCGAGAGATGAGTATGGAGAGTATGATTTTGAAGCCTTAGAAGCTATAGATATTAAACTTTTTAATGAACATATGGCAAGGCTCATTGCAGGTGAAACTGTAGAGATTCCTCGTTTTAATTTTAAGACAGGGAAAAGAGAGTACAAAGGGCATACTATTACATTAGAAGAGGAAGATGTGTTAGTTATAGAGGGGATTCACGGCTTAAATGAAAAATTAAGTTATGCTATACCAAAAGAAAATAAATTTAAAGTTTATGTGAGCTGTTTGACTCAGCTTAATGTAGATTATCATAATCGTATTCCAACAACAGATACAAGGCTTATTCGTCGTATGGTAAGAGATTATCAGTATAGAGGATTAAGTGCCGAGCAGACGCTTGCTCAGTGGGCTTCTGTAAGAAGGGGAGAAAATAAAAATATTTTCCCATTCCAAGAAGAAGCAGATGTAATGTTTAATACTGTTTTACTATATGAACTGGCAGTTCTTAAAAATAAAGCTGAACCACTTTTGTTTGGTATTGATAGAAGGTCTCCTTACTATAGTGAAGCTAAAAGGCTACTGAAATTCTTAGAATATTTCCTTGCGGCAGGTACGGAAGGTATACCTTATAATTCTATTATACGTGAATTTGTAGGAGGTAGTTGCTTCCACTAGTTGACATCTGTAAAAGTTTATGGTAAAGTAATGAGGTTGTTAAGTAAGTCAGATGGTCGCGTCTGCAAGTACCGAAAGGTCGCAGATGAGGAACGTCCGGGCTCCACAGAGCAAAGGTGCTGGGTAACCCCCAGTGGAGGCGACTCTAAGGAAAGTGCAACAGAAATAAACCACCTATTGCATGCAATAGGAAAGGGTGGAAAGGTGAGGTAAGAGCTCACCGTTTCTAGGGTGACCTAGAAAGCCATGTAAACCCCACCTGGAGCAAGACCGGATAAAGACATATGTGGCTGCTCGTCACGTCTTAGGTAGGTTGCTAGAGCCTTATAGGTAACTATAGGTCGAGATAGATGACTATCAAATACAGAACCCGGCGTATAGACTTGGTTAACAGCTTTATAAAGGTAATAATCCCAATGGTTTGAGTGAATCAGCCATTGGGATTTTCTGCGATTTACAGTAAATTTACTGTAAATAAATTTTCTAAACTATTTACAGCATCCTTCTTACTGTCATCGGTTCGATGTACATATGTTGATAATGTAATATTGACATCAGCATGTCCAAGTAATTCAGATATAGTTTTAATGTTAACATCATTTTCAATAAGCCTAGTTGCGTATGTATAACATCAAGCATGAAAGTTTTTATAGGGGATACAGGCTTTCTTACATAATGCTGTTTGAATGCGGAGGATATTTTCTGACATCATACGATAGGCCAGTAGATGAAGGGAATACATACTTAGAAGAAGAGTTTTGTTGATGTGCAACTAAAGGGGGCTTTAAGCTATTAGAGATGGGGATGGTACGATTACTATGCTTTCACTTATACCATTAGTATTATATTTGGCTGTACGTCTATAGGATTCGTAGACTAAGATTGTATCCTTATCAAAATTTATGTTATTTCATTTTAGAGTGAAAAATTCTTTAAGACGCATAACCAGTAGAAAGAACTATCTTAAAAATAGCTTGTATCTAGTTGGCGGCAATACATTAATAAATTATTCTTAATAGCAAAATCAAAAGCCTGTTTTAACAAATAGCTCAGTATACTTTGTCCACTAGCAGAGCTATCTGTATTATTAAAGAAATCTTGTACATGGATTTGGGTTTACTTGTGAAATTATTATTTTCCCTAAAGTAGAAGGTATGATATGTTTATTATATAAATTCATGTAGCAGTCAAATGTTCCATCAGAAACAGATCTATGAGTATTGTTAAAAAGATGCTATATAACCAAGAACAAACAGTCTCTTTAGTTTTCTCTAATTCAACATCATATCTAGTCCTAACTTTATGGTCGATAGCTTCCGCTAACACACATTTCTTTGCTAAAGAGGTGAATAGCCTTTTATTTATTCCAATTTTATTTACTTTACAAAGTCCATTAGTGTAGCTGTTGACTTTAAAATATTTTTCTGTTACTCCAACGCCATTCTTATATGTATAATTTAGTAATCTTTCGTAACCTAAAAAAATCCCCTTAAAAGCAAATATTACAATTCGTTTAAGACTTGTGTAAGTAAATTTAAGTCATCCTTGTTATCAGCATGAGTAGCCACTGGTATTAAATAATCATTAGTACAACGATTGTAATCCATTTTTAATATAGTAGACACTATATATTATCCTTTTGATCTAGTGCTTTATATTTAGTAAGTAGTTCCTTTTTGGGCTGAATAATGGAGGGGGAAGTTTGGCTATAATTGCTAGCAGCTCTAGGCATTTCAATATCATGCCCCATGAGCCATGCTTCATTAATGCCTAAAGTTTTTACCATTAAATAAATTTTATCTAGTTTAGGAATAACCTTGCCTGATAGATATTGGCTTATAGATGATTTAACTATAGTAATTTTTTCAGTCAACTCAGTCTGTTTAATAGTTGGAATATATATTATTATTAAAGTTATTGTTTCTTCTATTTTGTATGAATAGTAGTATACCTTAAGGATTAACAAGCTAGAAGCACAAACAGAGTGTAACCACAGAACACTACGAAAAGCTATCAAAAGCTCGTTTTATTTTTTACTTTTAGAAAGAACGTATGTTTGTGATAGGTGGGAAAGAAAACAGCCCTAGGATCTAGGGCTGTTAAAGGTAGGGATGGTTACTTTTTTGAAATATTTAAGGTCTAATTCATGTTCACCAACAGATGACTTGATAATAGATATTTCAGTTCGAATATCACGTAGTTGACTAGAGATAGCTTGAGAAACGTCATCTGAAATAACATGAGAAATATCTTTAGCTAATTCATTCAACTTTTTATCAACATTAGAGAAACCGTTATCTACTTTAAGTTCTAATGACTGAATATTATTGTGTACATTTTTAATATCTGTACGAAGTGATGTAAGTTCTTGTAAAACTTGTTGTAATAATTCATTTTCCACTATATCAACTCCTTTGAAGGTAGTTTAACATTTTTAGTAAAAAAAATAAAGCCCTATTATTTAAGGTTTTGGGATAGTTCAAAAGCTATTAAAGCATTAACTAATCGTTTACCATGAAGATTTAGTTGACAATGTGGTTCTATTAAATGAATTTTATCTTGATTTGTTAGTAATGATGAATTTGTTCCATCATCAAAATTATCTAATGAACAATTTAAAACTTTTGCTATGGCTTTGAGTGTTTCTAGTTTAGGGTCTTTAGTAATACCAGAAGTTATTTTGCTTAATTTCCCCAAAGGAATGCCTGATTTAGCAGATAGTTCCTTCATTAGTCAAACCATGTTCTTTTTTACTGATTTATGATCTCTAATCCCATATTTTTGAATTATCCCCAAAAAGGTAAGCGGTTAATAACTGAGTATATTTCCATACTTCCTTATTAATGAGATAATTACTCCAAGACATTCATTGTTTTGGAGTCTTTTACTCTAACTCTATTTGAAATAAGGAGGTACTCTTATTGAGAAAGACCAGTCAAGAAAAAATAAATCTTTGGACATCACGTATTATGGAGTGTCGTAAAAGTGGTCTTCCT
>NZ_JACRSY010000021.1 GCF_014384995.1 Zhenhengia yiwuensis
CCTTTTGAAAAACACCAAGCTTATTTGCAGGTAGCATAAAAAACTACCACTAGATCTGAATCTAATGGTAGTAAAAAGTTTTTATTTTTTTAGTTGTCTACTTGACGGGTAGCAGTTCAGTAATTACCCTACACCTTTTTTTATTCCCATTTCTCAGCATAACTTACTGATAAGAATCTAACATTTTTTTCTGCAACATAAGACCCTTTTGAACCTTTAGGTATAAAACACACCTCTCCAGCCCTTATAGTCCTACTTCTACCAGCTGTAATAATTGTTAAACTTCCCTCAATTACATAATTTACTTCATCATGGTTAAGTTCAAAATAATAAGTTGAATTATTCATCTCCATTACACTACAGCCCATACTTGGACTCTCTGTAACTGTAAGTAGATCTTTTGCATAAAGCATTTCAGTCTTAGGGCCTAATGATATACTATCTCTACTCCCCAATTGAACTTCTGGTAGCTTAATGGATATGATTCCATTTGGAAGTACATGTTTTATGGGGTAAATGATCTCATTTGTATTCATTTCATTAAGCTCCTTGATTTAAATTCTTATTTTATAGATTTTCTATACTTATTACATCATAACCTGCATCATCAATAGCTTCTTGTAACTGGCTATCTTCTACAGTTGTTTCTACTACTGCATATTTTTCTGCAAGGTTAACTTCTACAGAGCTTACATCATTTAAACCTTCTAAGGCTTCTTGTACATGTTTTACACAATGTCCACAGCTCATGCCTTCAATCATTATTTTCTTTTTCATATCTTCTACACTCCTTTATTATTAATATTTTATGCTTTAAATCTTCTTAGTCTTAATGCATTGAGTAATACAGATACAGAGCTAAAGCTCATAGCTGCTGCTGCAATCATAGGATTCATAAGTGGACCACCAAATATGTGAAGAATCCCCATCGCTACTGGAATACCTAACACATTATAAGCAAAGGCCCAGAAAAGATTCTGTTTAATATTTCTAATTGTCGCTTTACTTAACTTAATGGCAGTTGGTACATCCATAAGATCACTTCTCATAAGAACAATATCTGCTGATTCAATGGCTACATCTGTACCTGAACCAATAGCAATCCCTATATCTGCCTGTGCAAGTGCTGGTGCATCATTGATCCCATCACCTACCATAGCTACTTTTCTAGAAGCACTTTGGAGCTTTTTCACTTCATTTGCCTTATCTTCTGGTAACACTTCAGCAAGTACTAAGTCAATGCCTACCTGTTTTGCAATAGCTTCTGCTGTTTTTCTATTATCACCTGTAATCATAGCCACTTCAATGCCCATCTCTTGAAGTGTTTTAATAGCTTGCTTACTGCTTGGTTTTACAGTATCTGCTACAGCAATAATTCCTCTTAAAATACCTTGTGTCGCAATATACATTGGTGTCTTCCCTTCAGCTGCAAGCTGATCTGAAACATTCTCAAGATGACTGGTAGGAATTTGTCTTTCTACCATAAGTTTTTTATTACCTAATAAAACTTGCTGCCCATCTATTGTAACCTCAATTCCATGACCTGGAATCGCATTAAAACTTTCAATATTTTTAAAGGCTAAGCCCTTCTCCTGTGCTTCTCTTACAATGGCTTCTCCTAGTGGATGCTCTGAACCTTTCTCAGCACTTGCTGCTAGTATAAGGACTTCTTCCTTACTCATGTCATGGGTTATAACATCTGTTACTCTAGGTTTACCTTCTGTAATTGTTCCTGTTTTATCAAATACAATAGTATTAATCTTATAAGTTGTCTCAAGGGCTTCTCCGCCCTTGATCAGTACACCATGTTCAGCACCTTTTCCCGTGCCAACCATAATAGCTGTTGGTGTAGCAAGGCCTAGGGCACAAGGACATGCAATAACTAAAACTGAAATAAAAATGGTTAGAGCAAATACAACGCTTTCACCTGCTATAAGCCAAGCAAGTGTAGCAAGAATAGCAAGCCCAATCACAACAGGTACAAAGTAAGAAGAAATGACGTCTGCAAGTTTAGCAATCGGTGCTTTTGAACCTTGCGCATCTTCTACTAACTTAACAATTTGTGCAAGAGCAGTATCTTTACCTACTTTTGTTGCTCTATAACGTATAAGTCCTGTCTTATTAATACTTGCACCAATAACGGGGCTGCCTGGAAATTTCTCGACTGGAATACTTTCTCCTGTAAGCATAGATTCATCTACAGAAGTTATTCCTTCTACTACTTCACCATCTACAGGTAATTTTTCACCTGGTTTAACAATAATAATATCGCCTACTACAACTTCTTCAAGTGGTACAATGACCTCTTGATTATTGCGAATAACAGTAGCTGTTTTTGGAGCAAGTCCCATAAGCTTTTTAATAGCCTGTGAGGTTTTGCCTTTTGATACAGCTTCTAAATATTTACCTAGTGTAATTAAAACTAAAATAACTGCTGCAGATTCGAAATAAAGATGCATAGCATACTCATGGTCCCCACCTGCTATCTTATAAATAGCAAATAGACCGTATACAAAAGCTGCAAGGGTTCCTACAGCAATAAGCGAATCCATATTAGGACTAAGTTTAACTAAATTTTTAAGCCCTATTGCGTAGAACTTATAGCCAATAAGCATAACTGGCACTGTAAGTACTAACTGAATAAGTGCAAAATTTAAACCATTTGCCATTGGATCTATAATTTCTGGAAGAGGCATCCCCACCATATGCCCCATACTGATAATTAGTAATGGTACGGCAAAAATTAAAGAGAAGATAAAACGTTTTAAAAGTGCCTTACTTGGATCTTTTTCCTCTTTCTCCTCCTGCACTTTTCCTTCTGCCACTTTATAACCAGCTTTTTCTACTGCATTTTTAATTTGAGTGGGACTTACCTTATCTTCATCTATTGTAATCGTTAACTTCTCAGTTGCAAAATTAACGCTGGATCTTTCTACACCTTCTAATTTACTTGTCATCTTCTCGACACGTGTTGCACAGGCTGAGCAAGTCATTCCTTCTATATTGAAAGTATATTGCTTGGTATTTTTATGTACCTTATACCCTGCTTTTTCCACAGTCTGCTCTATCTGCTCTTTACTAAGTTTTGACTCGTCATACTTAATCATAAGCGTTTCTGTAGCAAAGTTAACACTTGCTTCTTCTACACCTTCTAATTTTTTTGTTGCCCGCTCTACTCTATTTGCACAAGCAGAACAGGCCATACCTTCTATTTTAAATGTATCTTTCATTTAACCCCTTCCTTTCTTTTCTTTTATTATTTGTTCATCATCTTCTCAAAAATACTGATAATCTCATCAATTTTTTCATCTGCATTTTCTGTATGGCAAGCTTCTTTCACACAGTGATTAAGATGATTTTTAAGAATTAATAAGTTTGCTTTTTTTAAGAGTGACTGCACGGCTAACATTTGATTAGATATATCCATACAGTAACGCTCATCTTCTATCATTTTAATAATGCCTTCTGTCTGACCTTTAGCTGTCTTTAAGGCTTGTAGTGCTTTTTTTCTTTCTTCGTTCATATCCTCGCCTCCTATCCTCCCCCACAGGGGGTGTGTCTTTATATTAAAATACCTTTTATTTTTTGTCAACAAAAAAAGACTATTTGCTATAAACATTTTAAATATCCAAGCAAATAGCCTTTTATTTTTCTAATCTTTAAGTTCTTCATCAATCCAGACTTTAGCACCACCTTAGTCTGCCTGGGACATTTGTACTTACCAGTTATGTTCCATACCTGCTAAAAAGTCCACCCTCTCTCTTCTAAAGGAGACTACATTACGTACTACAACAGTCAAGGTAGGACCTGCTCCACTAAAAAAAGTTCCCTTTTTCCTACATACTTTAGCCTGGTTAAGAATCTTTTTCATATCTTTGTCATTCATAGCACCCATAGTCATACCTCCAAGTATGGCAGGCATCGTATTATCTGGATGGCCTTCAATCTGAGCAGCCATCTGAACCAATCCTCCTTAGAGAAGAAACTATGACTTAATGCATTGGCAATATGAATTCCTGCTACAATACATACTGCACTACTTCCAAGCTCCCTAGTGTATGATATGGTCTTTAAGATGCGCGCAGGTCACAAAGTAGTCTTTTATTATGCTCTATCTATTTTCCCCTTAACGACAGAGAAAACTTCATCTATCATCGTATCCATATCTTTTGTACCATCTAACATAAGGGTATTGTCTTTCCCTTCTGCGTGAATCATTCTATAAGCCTCTTCCACTTTTTTGTGGAACTCATAGCCTTCTAGATCTAAACGGTTAATATCATCTACGCCTTGTTTTCTTTCCATACTCACTTCAACAGGTATATCTATAATAATGTTTAAATCTGGGTACACACCATTACATACAAAATCATTAAGCTCTCGCACTGTATCTATACCAATTCCTCTTGCATAACCTTGATAGACAAGGGAACTAATATAAAATCTATCTGTAATCACAATTTTTCCTGCTTCCAATGCTGGGATAACTTTGCTTACTAAATGTTCTCTTCTTGCAGAAAGATAAAGTAACAACTCCGTTCTTGCATCCACAGGGAAATTCATGATATTTTCTCTAATTGCTTCTGCTGAAGGAATACCTCCTGGTTCTCTTGTTACAACTACTTCATATCCCAAAGCTTCAAGTCTTTCTTTTACTACTTTAGCTGTAGTTGTTTTACCAGTAGCTTCCCCACCTTCTAATGCTATAAATATACCTTTTGCCACACTTAGGTCCTCCTCTAGTTCATCCACTTATCATCTATTTCTTCTACTCTATTCCCAAGTAGAACTTCTCTGCCTATTATAAGACAACTCCCTGTAATCCGCAAATTTAATCTACAACCTTTATATGGGAAACGCTATACTTTTAATAAAATCTTAGTAAAAAAATAAGACAGTGGATAAAGGAATAGTCTTGTACTTTCCTTTTTCCCACTGCCTGCTGCTAACCTCTTAATCTACAAGTTGAAAAGCATCATGAATTGCATTCATTGCTTTATGCATATCTTTTTTATCAATAAGGATAGAAATTTTAATTTCAGATGTTGAAATCATATGTATATTAATATTTGAATCATACATTGCTTCGAACATTTTTGAAGCAACCCCTGCATTAGCTACCATGCCAGCACCTACAACAGATACTTTAGCTAAGTTTTCATTATAATCTACATCTGTAAGTCCCCATCTATCCATATGTGTAGCAACAATTTCTTTTACATCAGCAAGTGCTGTTTCCGCTACTGTAAAAGAGATATCTTTCATGCCATCACGACCAATTGATTGAAGAATAATATCTACATTTATGCCTTTTTTTGCAAGTGTCGCGAAGATATCAAAAGCTTTACCTGGTGTATCCTCTATTCCAATAAGAGATACACGTGCAATTTCATTATCCCCTGCTACACCACTGATTAACATTCTTTCCATTTTACAAACCTCCTTAACAACTGTTCCTTCTGCTCTACTTAAACTTGATCTTACTACTAACTCTACATTGTACTTTTTAGCAAGTTCCACTGAACGGTTATGAAGTACACGTGCTCCAAGAGATGCCAGTTCTAACATCTCATCATAAGTAATCTCATCCATTTTTCTTGCACTTTTTACAATACGAGGGTCTGCTGTATAAACGCCTTCTACGTCTGTATAAATCTCACATTTATCTGCATGTAATGCTGCTGCAATCGCTACTGCCGTTGTATCAGAGCCACCGCGACCAAGTGTCGTAATATCATCAAAACGGTTCATCCCTTGGAATCCCGTTACAAGTACAATATTTTTTCTATCTAACTCACGTCTAATACGGTCTGGTTTAATCTTTTTAAGACGTGCATTCATATAAGCTGATGTAGTCATCATACCTACTTGATAAGCATTAAGTGAGATAGCTGGAAGACCAAGTTCTGATAAAGCCATAGCCATTAAAGCTACAGATTGTTGTTCTCCTGTTGAAAGCAGCATATCCATCTCTCTCTTAGTAGGCTTACTACTAATTTCCTTAGCTTTAGCAATTAAATCATCTGTTGTATCCCCTTGGGCTGAAAGTACAACAACGACTTCATTTCCTTCTTTATAAGTTTCAGCAATCCTTTGTGCTACGTTAAAGATTCTTTCCGTATTTGCCACAGAGCTACCACCGAATTTTTGTACGATTAACACGTAATCTCCTCCTTCACATGGGTATAATCTCATTTCGAGTTACCCCATTATATACCCTCGTTAAACAAAAAACAATGTGTTCTGCAGAATTTTTTATACTAATATATTATTTTCTTTCAAAAAATGTCTCATTAATTCATAACCATTGTTTATAAAGCTTCCCTCTTCCTTGGCATAAGTCTCATTGTAAAGCTTTTTATCACTTTTTATTGGCTTACATGTTGAATTATAAATCATATAAGGAACAGGTTCTCCTGTATGTGTTCTTAATCTAACTGGTGTAGAATGATCCGGTAAAACTAAAAGTTTATAATCCTCGCCAGCATTTTCTAATGCCTGAATAATAGGTCCAATAATTTTACTATCAATCTGCTCAATGGCTAAAATCTTATTGTCCATTTCCCCACGATGTCCACATTCATCAGGTCCTTCTAGATGAACATAAATAAAGTCACATTCTTCTTCTAATAAGGCTTTAATAGCAGCATCTGCCTTCCCTTTATAATTAGTATGCACATTTCCTGTAGTACCTTCTACATCAATAGAACGCATCCCTGCTCCTAAGCCAATACCTTTTATAAGGTCTACTGCTGAAATGACAGCTCCTTGTACCCCATACTTTTTATTAAACTCAGGTAGATGTGGCTTCCTTCCTTCCCCCCAAATCCAAATACTATTAGCTGGCTTAAGCCCTCTATCTCTTCGTTTCTCATTAATAGGGTGATGATTAAGCAGGTTATAACTTGCTTTCATCATCGCCCAGATTTCGCTGCCGTGGTCTCCCTCTGGTTTATAATGACCAATGATCTGCCCTAAAATATCATGAGGAGGTGTAAGCTGAACGTTTGTACTGCCCTTTTCCCATACTAAAAGATGTCTATAACTCATTCCTGGATAAAAAGACTTTACTCGGTCTCCAAAAGCTTCTTGTACAACTTTAATAAGTATACTTGCTTCTTCAGTTGTAATTTCATCGCTACTGTAATCTAAGATTTTCTTCTCTTCGTAACATGCTTCTTCACTTAAAGTCACTAGATTCATTCTAAAGGTTACATCACTCTCTTTTAATTGAACCCCCATACTTAAAGCCTCTAATGGACTACGCCCAAAGTTATACTTTTGAGGATTATACCCTAATACAGCTAAATTAGCTGTATCACTTCCTTTCGCACACCCCTCCGGTATGGTATTTACAAGTCCCACTTCACTATATGGTGCTAGGGCATCCATATAAGGTGTATGTGCATACTCCATTGGTGATTTATGACCTAATTCTGCTGACCTTTCATCAGCCATTCCATCAGCCAATACCACAACATATTTCATTTTATCTAACCTCTATTTCTTTATACAAATTTTACTCATTACCTCTACATCTTTAAGCTGACCTAGCTTTTCTTGTAAAGACTTTAGTGTTTCACATGCAGTAATAAAGGCGTATTCATTTGGAGCAAGCGCAGCTACAGATTGTGTATCTTTAAAAACTTCTTCTACTATGGCTTTAATGTAGATCGGATCCCCCTTTAGTCTTACAAAATACTGAGCATGCTCATTTTCATTACTCTGGATCTCTAGCTTTTCTCTACTCCAAAAGCACATAATATTGGTATCTTTATGTTTTGCAGCATCTATAATATCTGCTACAACAGCGCTGGCTGTCGGGAGCTTACCTGCACCTCTTCCATAAAACATTACATCCCCAACCATATTGCCTTTTACAAGTACTGCATTGAATACATCACTTACAGGTGCTAATGGATGATGATTTGGAATCATCATTGGTTTAACACTTGCATAAATGCCCTCTGCTTCTCTTTTGCAGCTTGCAAGAAGTTTAATACTATAGCCCATATGACTTGCATATTCCATATCTTCTTTTTTTATCTTTGTAATACCTTGTGTATCAATATCTTTATAATCTACGTATTCACCTAATGCTAGTGAAGCTAAAATGGCTATCTTACGGCATGCATCATGTCCTTCTACATCAGCTTCTGGATTTTTCTCTGCATAACCTAGTTCCTGTGCTTCTTTAAGCACATCTTCAAAAGTTCTGCCCTCTACCTTCATCTTAGTTAAAATAAAGTTAGTTGTACCATTTAATATACCTGTGATTTCATAAATCTCATCAGCAGTAAGTGCGCTATTGAGAGGTCTAATAATAGGGATGCCACCGCCTACACTGGCTTCAAATAGGAAATTACAATGATTTTCTTTTGCTATCTCTAAAAGTTCTGGCCCATATGCTGCTACAAGTTCTTTATTAGAAGTTACAACACTCTTGCCTTTTTCTAAGGCACCTCTTACAAAATCATATGCAGGGTGTATCCCTCCCATAGCTTCAGCTATAATATCAACTTCTTCATCGTTTAAAATCAAATTAATATCTTTTACAAATTTTTCTTTAAACGGACTCTCGTCGAAATCTCTTAAATCTAAAATATATTTCACATCAAGTGGTGTAGCTGCTTTTTTGGCAATACTTTCTGCATTAGTCATTAATACCTCTACTACACCTGATCCAACTGTACCATACCCTAAAACTGCTATTTTCATTTATTACTCCTCCTTATTATTCCCTTGCTAATAGTTTTACACTTTGAACGCCTTTTACTCCTTGTAAACGCTCAATAAGTTCCCCTTCGCCTATTTTCATCTTTTGAGTTTGCATACAAATATTAATAAGTGCGATACCATTCATAGGAATCATCTGATTAATGGTTAATACATTAGCCCCCAAATCTGCAATGTCATTTAATAAATCAGATAATCTACCTGCTTCATCCTTTAATTTAATGAGAATGGTAATGGTCTGCCCCCTACCTTTTTCATAAAAAGGCATAATAGAATCTTTATATTTATAAAAAGAACTTCTGCTAATCCCTACCCTTTCAGTAGCTTCTTGAACAGTTAACATTTTCTCTGTTTCCAGTAAGTTTTTAACTTCCATTACTTTTAAAAATACTTCAGGTAAAACCTCTTTATCAATAATGTAAAACTGCTTGTTTTGTTTCATTGTATTCTCCTTGTTCGTATATGGTGAACATTTGTTTTTAATATAAAGACTATAGCATAATAGTCTAGTTTTTTCAATATATTTTACTTATTTACACACGCAAAAAATTCTCCATAATAAGATAAATCCTTACTTACGGAGAATTTTTAGATGCCTAAGATCAATCTCTTTGATGAATCCAAACAAGATATGCATTCATAAAACGGTCGATGTCACCATCCATTACAGCTCCAGTATTTCCTGTCTCTTCACTTGTACGATGGTCTTTAACCATATTATAAGGATGGAATACATAAGAACGAATTTGACTTCCCCAACCGATATCTTTCTTTTCGCCACGGATACCTTCAAGTGTCGCCATACGCTCTTCTTCTTGTTTTTCAAAAAGCTTAGCTTTAAGCATTTGCATAGCTTTTTCACGGTTCTGAATCTGAGAACGCTCATTTTGACACTGAACAACTACACCTGTTGGTAAGTGTGTAATACGAACAGCTGAATCTGTTGTATTAATATGCTGCCCACCAGCACCTGTAGCACGGTAAGTATCAATACGTAAATCTTCTGTTTTAATTTCAATTTCTATCTCATCTGTAATCTCTGGGATAACATCACAAGATGCGAAGGATGTATGACGTCTACCAGATGAATCAAATGGTGAAATACGTACAAGGCGGTGAATACCCTTTTCTGCTTTAAGGTAACCATAGACATTTTCACCGTTAATTTGAATCGTTACAGACTTAACCCCTGCTTCATCACCTTCTAAGTAATCTAAAAGCTGTACTTTAAAACCTTTTTTATCTGCCCATCTTGTATACATACGGTAAAGCATACTTACCCAGTCACAAGCTTCTGTACCACCTGCACCGGCATGTAGTGATAAGATAGCATTATTTGTATCATAATCACCATCAAGTAATGTAGCAATTCTCATTTCTTCATAGCCATTCATAAAGTCAGTTGCTTCACTTTGCGCTTCTTCAGCTAGCTCTGCGTCTTCTTCTTCATTAGCCATTTCAATAAGTGTCATAACATCTTCATAGCTTGTGCAAAGTTTTTCGTACTTTTCTACCGTTTCCTTATATCCTTTAAGCTTCTGAAGCACTTTCTGAGCGTGCTCCATATCACTCCAAAATTCTGCTGATGCTGAAATTTCTTCTAACTCTGCTATATCTTCTTTATGTTTAGCAATGTCAAAGAGAGTTCCCCATTTCCATTAATTTTGCATTATACGGCTCTAAAGATAGCCTTAGTTGATCTAACTCTAACACAATATCACTCCTTTTGTTTCTTTATATCTTATTATCTATTGCTCATGCAGCTTATAAAACAAGTACAAGCGTGCCAAGTGTAATAAGTCCTGTTCCTATTAAAGTTTTGATAGAAAGAGGTTCTTTAAGTACTGTAACCGAAAAAATAAATACGAAAACAATACTTAATTTATCAAGAGGTACAACTTTTGATACCTCACCTATTTGAATCGCCTTATAATAGAATAGCCAAGATGCACCTGTTGCAATCCCGGATAAGATAAGAAAAATCCAATTAGTCCTTGTTAACTGTGTAATACCTCCTGCTGTTTTAGTCACGCCTACTACAATCCATGCCATCACTAAAACAACCATAGTACGAATAGCTGTTGCTAAATTAGAATTGACATTGTCCATTCCTATCTTTGCTAAAATACTTGTAAGTGCTGCAAATACAGCTGATAATAATCCATAAATCATCCACATAATAAGAAGGCCTACTTTCTTAATAAATTTCCCTCTTCTTATTATATTAGCATAAGCTTTTTTCTATATAAATATCTTTATTCTATTTAATTCATCTTTAGGGGAATTTCAAGGGTAAAAACAGTTCCTTTACCATAAGTGGATTGTACCTGTACTTTTATACCTAGTGTATGCGCTAAAGATTGTAGTAAACTAAGACCAATTCCACTTCCTTCTATACCACGGGCCCTTACATCACTACTTCTAAAGAAACGGTCAAATAATCTTTTTTGGTCTTCTTTTGAAATGCCTATACCACTATCTTCGATTCGCACAACAATGCTTTTATTCACTTTAGTCACTCCTAGTAAAATAGTGTCTTCTTCATCTGTATATTTAAATGCATTTTCTAAAAGAATGATTAAACATCTTTTGACCTTCTCCAAATCCCACTTTACATTAACAGGACTATCTGGCACTTTTACAATAAAATGCTTATTCTGCAGTTCAGCAAGTTCCGTATAGAACTCTCTAATCTCACCTATAAAATTTTTAACTTCTATAGCTTCTCCTACAGTTTTACCTTCTATATCTTCTTTTGAAAGTAATAGTAAATCTCTATTAAGCTTTTCTAAACTTCTTATCTCCCCTATCATTTGTGAAAACTGTTCAAAATGCTCTTCTATTCTATCCTGCGGATGTGCCGTCATAAGTTCTACTTGCCCCTTTATCACTGCAAGAGGTGTACGCATTTCATGAGATGCATCCTGTACGAAATAAACCTGCTCATTATAAGCTTTTTTAACTGGCTTTAAAACGAGTGCCGCCAGGTAAGAAGCAAGTGCCATTGTTATCCCTATAAGTACCATTAAGCTTAAGCCATTAGCTCTTTCTAGCTGTTTAACAGAGAGGATCTGTGGATCTACATTAAATAAAAGCTGTATACTTAAGCCTTCCTTCTCAAAACTCACAGCTCTATAGGTATATCCTTTACTCTCTAATGTAATAAGACCCCCTTCATACTCTTTAGGAAAAACTGGATAATTCCCTTCTCCGAAATAAGTATGTGGACTTTTATCAACTAGTTCACTACCTCTCCATACAAAACTAATCAAATCTGGTGTTAAAGGTGCAGGAATAATAACCTCTTCACTTTTCCCTTTCTTCTTGATAATCTCTTCATTTAAAATCATATTTTTGTAAGTGAGTAGCTGTTGATCTACTCCCTCGAATAGTCTACTTTTATAAAAATACTGTGTTACTAGAATAAAGGTTATAAGACAAATAAGTACAATACTTAAGGTACTTAGAATAATATTACGTTTCGTCCTTATAAAAAGGTCACTTTGTTTCATCTAGCATATACCCCATTCCTCTTTTCGTAACAATATAACGGTCATACCCAAAAGGACTTAGCACCTTTCTAAGCCTACTCATATACACTTCTATAATATCTGTTGATGCATCACTTTGATAGCCACAGATACGATCAAAAATCTGTTCCTTAAACAGCAAAATACCTTTATTAAGTAAAAAATACTCAAGAAGATGATAGTTTTTTTCATTCATTTCAACTATTTCTCCCTTTATGGTTACACTCTTTTTGCTTGTATCTAGTGTTAACTCCTTAAAGGTCAACAGATTTGCCTTCGTAATTTTCCCGAGCCCTTTTAGTACCACATTCATTCTTGCCTTAAGTTCTTCCATAAAGAAAGGTTTCGTTACATAATCATGTGCCCCTAAATTAAATGCCTTAAGCTTATCGCCAAGGTCCTCTTTAGCTGTTAGGACAATAACACCTACTGTTATCTGCTTCTGCTCAAGATACTTAAGAACACTCATACCATCTTCTCCCGGTAACATTAAGTCTAGGATGATTAAATCATAACTTTCTGCTGCTAAATATAACTTGGCTTCTTCTGCACTATAAACGGGCATTACCTCAAATTCATCTTCTAAATAGGTTTTTATATTTTGGCTAATCTTAATGTGATCTTCTACAAGTAATACCTTTATCATATGCCTTTACTCCATTTTTAAACATTTATAAACAAATAATACTACATCAGGATTATACTCTTCAATATAACTCTCTAATTTATCCGCATCATAATATCTTAAATCTAACAAACGTGTTTCTGCAAACATAGTAGATAAAAATGCACTAAAAGGTAGAGCAAAAGAATCTTTTATAATAAGTACTTTGTGTCCAGCTGCTTTATTTCGGTTCTCAATTCTTACCTCTGGATAATCTCCTCCAAAATAAGCTGCATAGCGGTTAGTATAGACGCTCTCATTCTCATCTAGTAGATTTGTTTTAATAATAGTTTCCTCGAAATCCCCCTCATAAGTTTTAACAGAATCACTCTTATGAATTTCCACGTTATAGTTGGTATCAAATAAAGGTGTCAAAAGCGTATAGTCATCTACACCTGTGTAGAACCTTCCCACTCTTCTTCCTTGTGACCCTAAAAAGGAGTTTGGGTATTCTGTCGCTTTATACTTATTGATATCCGTATAATTCTTTTCTATATCTAACACCATACCATACTCATTTTCAAGTTTTTCTACAACTTGTTCCATAGCCCAGAAAGCTGTATGGGTAGTCCAGTGGTGATCTGTCTTATAAAACAATTCTTCTAGGTTAAGACCATCTTCTATTATAGATTGTCTTAAATCTAAATAATCTACTCCCTTATCCTCTAACGATTGCAACAGTTTATCTGTATTTTCTGTTGACCAGTCCTGAACAGATGAAGGTAACTGTGTAAAACCTTCTATTATTTTAAGTGGCGTCTGTACATAAAGTAAAGGCGTATTACTCTTTTGAAGTATCTTATTTAGCTTATCTATCTTTTCTACTTCCTCAGTATAGTCGGCTGAGAAAGTCAAAAACTGTAATTGCTCATGATTATCTTTTACAACTACAAGAGAAGGATTTACATCTCTTATATAAGTTCTACCTAATAAACGTTCTACTAGTCCGTATAAATCGATATACTTTTCCTTAAGCCAAAATGATTCTGTAAGGCTTGTTTCTATCCCTTCTGTAAACCCCTCTATTACCCCTAATACATCCTGCTCTTTTTGCCAACCGACTTTCATACTATTCCATGTCGTTTTTGCCAATGTTTTTATATTACCTCCTATAGTAAATAGGCCACCTATGCTAATGACTAAGCTAAATACTATAATAACTATCTTATGGTATAACTTCATACTCTCTCCCTCCTAAAAATTGAAGTAAATAAATGGATTATAGCTCCCTTTGACAAGATAGGCCGTTGCAATTAAAAAAACTATACCAAGACCTACAAGATAAAGAGGGGCTTCCTTTTGTTTATGCACTCGTTTAAAAGGCAGGAGCATGATAATCCCTAAAAACATTAAAATAAAATTCTCTAATAAATATAAAGCTCCTAGATTGCCTAATACCGCATTATGTGTTAATCCAAACATAGCTTTAATATAAGTAAATGCCTGACTTAGTGTAGCCGCTCTAAAAATAACCCAGCCTACTAAGACCACTATTAAGGTGTATAGATGTGCTATTATTTTATGACAACTTAATTTCTCCTCTAGCTCGAAACTCTTTTCTGCTAAAACAAATAAGCCAAAATAAATCCCCCATACAATAAATGTCCAGTTCGCTCCATGCCAAGCGCCAGTTAAAGCCCATACAATAAAAAGGTTGCGTATAAGCTTTATTGGCCCTACTCTGCTTCCACCTAGAGGAATATACACATAATCTCTAAACCATGACCCAAGCGAAATATGCCATCTACGCCAAAAATCAGAAATAGACTTCGCTAAATAAGGTCTATTAAAATTCTCATTAAAATGGAATCCAAACATTCTCCCTAGCCCAATTGCCATATCAGAATACCCGGAAAAATCATAGTAAATCTGAAGAGCATAGGCTAATGCTCCAAGCCAAGCAAAGGTAATCGTTATGGTCCCAGTATCTAGCCCAAATGCCTTATCTGCAATAAGGGCAAAGTTATTAGATAAAATAACTTTTTTACCCAATCCCTTTATAAAACGCTTAATACCTTCAGCTATATCCTCTGCATTTTCACACCTATTATAAATTTCATCTGCAATCGTCTCATAACGTACAATAGGACCTGCTACAAGCTGCGGAAATAGACTAATATAAAGTCCTACATCTAGTGGATTTCTAAGAGCCTTACCTCTTTCTCTGTAAATATCTACTACATAGGAAATCCCCTGAAAAGTAAAAAATGAAATGCCAACTGGAAGTGCTAACTGAGTATATTTAAAAGTAATGAGCACAAGTACGTTAAAAGAAACCGCTAATACTAGAATTCTCTTAATTTTTTTTCGATCATTTCTATATTGCTCTATCCACCTACCAGCTAAATAATTAACACCTATACATCCTATCATTAGAAATACATACACGGGTTCTCCCCATGCATAAAACACTAAACTCACTAGCAGTAGAAAAAAATTACGCATTTTTCTTTTTCTTAATATACCATAGTAAATACCAAGAACTATTGGTAAGAAAACAAATATAAATAATAAACTTGAAAATACCATATAAGTTCATTCTCCTCTCATCAATATTGCTGATGTTATTATAAGAAATGAACCTTAATAAAAGCTGAACGCAAAAAAACAGGATATCCTCCCCCTCGGATATCCTGTTTTTTCTTTTTCTCTTTAATCTATAAAACCCTTTGCCACTCTCTAAAAGGCACCCTGTTTTTTATAAAAGCCTTAGAAATTCCCTCAAATTCCAAATCTTTCATAAGTTATACTATAGCATGCTACTACATTTTCCCTTAACATATCATTGAACAAGTACTATTTTACACTTTTTACATTTTTGTGCGAGTTTTTGTCAAAAACTATACAAAGTTTTGCACTAAACTAAGAAAGCATTTTCTTTAATCATTAGTGTAGCATAAAAATGTTACAGAAAATTTATTTTCATCATGCTCAATATCCATCATACCTTCATACTTATCTACAATTTTTCGTACATTTTCAAGCCCAATACCATGATTACTACTATTATGCTTTGTAGTTAAAATAATACCATCTTGCTTTAACACTTGCCCATTATATGTATTTTCTATTTTAAATAAGAAACGACCTTTATCATATTTCATTTGAAGATCAATCTTTCTATTATCTTCTAGCTTACATGTAGCATCTAATGCATTATCTAATAAGTTTCCTAAAACTGTTACAATATCAAAAGCAGGTATTTCTACTGTGTCAGGAATAGAGATGTCAAAGGATACATCGACATTTTGTCCATCTGCCTCTTGCAATTTAAAGTTTAATACACTATCAATAGCAATATTACCTGTTTGAACATAATTTCCATTTCGATTATAACTTCCTTTAATATCCTTTAAATACTGCAAGGCTTCCTGTGATGTCCCTTGTTCAATTAAGCTAGAAACAATTGCAATATGATTATTTAAATCATGCCTAATAGCTCGTGTTGCTTTTATAGAGCTATTCATAATCTTAAATTGCTCATCATAATACTTATTTTGTTGCTCTAATAACAACTTCTCTGTTCTCTCTATATGCATAACTGATACTCTATCATATAAATAGAATGTTAAAACGTTAACCACCATTATACCTATAATAGCCATATTCGCTAAGAACACAGGTATATCTTTAATATACATCAGTAATAAAATAATATATAAGGAAATCAGTGGTATAAAGGTAATAAAAAACCAGTAGAGAGGTGATACCTGCTCACCTTTTTTTATATTCTTAAACTTACCTAATATAATAGTTACTGAATAAAGAATCAACTGTACTAAACTAAACATATAATTAAACTCAGGTTGATCCCTTCTAAACAATTGTAGCTTTAATCCAGATATAAGCTGAACGGTTACAGTCTCTACACATGCAGATAATAAGACTATAAAGCATATTGCTAAAATTCTCTTCTTAAGGCTAGCTTTATAATTTAGAGAAATAAGGGTGAAGCCTATAATACTACTTGTCACAAGCAGTATAGGCATAGGAAAATATGTACTAATAAATACATTTACAAAAAAATAGATAACATAAGAAACAATTTCTTTTTTTCGATTTATCCTAGTGTTATCAAAAAACAACATCATTAATTTATAAAGATTATATATAAATAATATACTTACTAAAAAATACATTAACTTAGTCTCTCTTTCTCATATTTCATCTGAAAATTTCTTATGTCTTTCCTTCGGGACTGGCTAATGGGCAGACTCTCTCCATTTGATAGGATGACAGCCTCATATTTAAACTGAGTAATCTGATTATAGCTGACTACATAAGATTTATGTATTTGTATAAATTGATATTTTGCAACTTGTGCAAGTACTTCTTCTAGTTTCCCATAGAATTGGCCTTCTCCTTCTACTGTTACCATTCTAATCTGTCTCCCTATACTCTCAAAGTAAAGGATGTGCTTTACATCAATTTGATAATTTTCATGTTTCTTTTTGTATCTAAATAATCCGTCTAGCTGATCAGAAAGTTTCATAGCCAAACGAATATTTTCTTTGATCTTATATGGCTGTATAGGCTTAGAAACAAAATTAAGAGGCTGTACTTCAAAAAGCTGTCTATAGTACGTATCTGTACCTGAAACAAATACTATTTTTGTAATATAATCATCTAGCTCTTCTCTAATTTTCTTTCCTACTTCAATACCATTTAATAGATTCATTTCAATATCTAAAAAGATTAAATCAAAACGTTGCTGATGATCTATCGCTCTACATAAGTCTTTACCAGAGTAAAATACTTCAACTTCTATATCTACATGGATTTCTCTCTGATACTCTAAAATGATATCTTCGATATATGAACAAATCGCCTGTTCATCATCACATATTGCAATTTTAAACATCCTCTTTCTCCTTTGTAACAATGGTGCTTCAAAATCTAGTCTCTTTTTTATTATACCTGTTTTCTTAAATAACGCTATATCTATATTATATAATATACTGAAAAATCATGTAGACATTATGTTATAAGGATATTGCTTTCCCGCTAAACTAAGAAGGTCTACTAGAATAGCATTGAACCATCCTAGTAGACCTTTACTTTTCTACTTTAACCTTCTTATGAAAAAATATTAAGCTACTTAAAAATAACAACATACTTATCTGTAATATATAAAATGATTGCCTCATTCCTAGAGTATCTACAATCTT
This sequence comes from Zhenhengia yiwuensis, assembly GCF_014384995.1. Lineage (GTDB taxonomy): Bacteria > Bacillota > Clostridia > Lachnospirales > Cellulosilyticaceae > Zhenhengia > Zhenhengia yiwuensis. Next base: position 18,099 of record NZ_JACRSY010000021.1, read on the forward strand.
ACCAAACCCTAGATTAAAAATAATATCAAACAGAGTAGCAATACTAATAATAACGCCTGTAGCAGATGCAATACATTCCTTATCATAGTAGCTCTGAATCATCAAAACTAAAGTAGGATATAGAATAGAAAGGATTAGACCTGAACCACTTAATAACACCACTGTTTTTATGCCACCAGCTATGCCTATTATATAAAGTAGTCCCCCTATTAATCCGAATACAATGACACTTCTTTGTACACCTAGCATTTGGACTAAGGGTGCAAACATTAATCGTCCTAATGTTATCCCCCCGAAAAAGATAGAAAGAAAAAAAGAGGCCCTATCATATTCTAATTCTAAACCATTGATGCCATATAACATAAACCAATTTAAAATACCGTGTTCAGCAATAAAATAAAACCCAAATATTAAAATATAAAAAATAAACGCTGGGTTTTTGATAATATGTACATAGGAAATGGTTTCTTTTTTCTGCTCTACCTTTGGAATGGTAGAATAAAACATAAATAGCATTCCTATAAGTGAGGCCCCTAATAATACTATATTAACCATCTTCCAATAAGAGATATCTGCTGCAAATCTACCTACTATATTTTGAGAGCCACTTGTTCCAATTCCCTGAATAAAAAATAATACATTTACAATAAGCCCTGGAGCACCGGCAAAAATAGCTGGCACTAAAATATTAATTGTTGTATTTAATAATGTAGATGCACCTGTACATAAAAACATGCCAAGTAATAAAGATATATAGCTATTCCCCCTAATAAATAATAACGCGCCTATTATCCATATACTTAAAGTTGAAATAAAAACATATTTTTTATTAAATCGATCTAGAAAATTTCCTCCACAAAGTAAAAAAACTAAATTACCCAAATAACTTATAGTTACAATCATAGAAAGTTGAGTCGTACTTAACTCATAGTAGTCTTGAAATACAATAGAGAATATGCCTCTTAGGCTATCACTCGCCCCTAAAACAATCATACAAATGCTAAAAGCAATAAACACTATATATGTCCTCTTACTGCTTATTTTATTTATCATCATTGCACCTATTTATCTAATAATTATTTACAATTTATTCTTATATCCGTTTAAACTGGGGCTGTCTATGCTCGTATGTAGTGATGTAATCAAACCCTGCACTTTTTACTACATCTAATCCAAGCTTTACTGCACATCCAATATGTCTTAAATAATGTGCATCACACCCCACTGTAATAATCTCTCCGCCACATTGCTTATAAAGTTTCACTAAATCTAAATCTGGCATAGATCTACCTATAGTCTGAAAAAAGCCAGAAGCATTGACTTCTATTCCCCTTCCTCTTTCAATTAAGATTTTATAAAGTCTTTCTATAGGCTCTTTAAATAAATTCATATTAGGATATATCTGCAATTGCTCATATAAGTATCTCATTGGATATGTAATATGTCCCATAACGTCAAAATCACATTTTATTGCCATCTCAATTAATGAGTCTAGATAGCTTAAGTAAAGTGTATTGATATCTTTTGTTTTAAAATTATAGTCTCCTACGTCTAATGCATCCTCTAAATTATGAACTGAGCCAATAACAAAATCTAGGTCATATGTTGCAAGAAACTCTTGACTTTCTCGTAATGATTTATGGGGCTGTCCAAGTTCTACCCCCTTCCTTACAATAAGTCTACCTTCATATGCTTTTTTAGCCCTTTCTATATCTGCATAAATCTGCTCATACTTTAAACTACGTGCATACTTTTTATCTTCAAACATATCATAATGATCGGTAATGGCAATTTCCTTTAGTCCTCGCTTGACCGCTTCCTCACAAATATCCATGATTTCCTCATGACCATCAAAAGAATATTTCGAATGCATATGATAATCTACTAAGTACATATATCATTTCTCCTATTTAATGTATTTCTTCTATATAATCTAAACCTTTGATCTGCTCTAGCTCGGCTAGTATATGACTATGATTTTGCTTATTTTTTAAGTCTACCTCCATAGTCACAGCCACATCATCAGCACTAAAAGTATTTTGGCAGCTTCTTTGCATGGAACGAATAACAAATTCTTTATTATGTATATAATCTGTTACATAAGTCATTCCTACTTCTGGATTGAGTTCCATATAAACTTCTAAAATACGATTGTGATTTTCCTGATATCTACTTGCTTTTTGCAACACCTTTATAGAAAGCATAATAAATATAAATCCTATTACAGCTCCATATATAAATCCAGCCCCTACTGCAATTCCTAAAGTTGCTACTGCCCATAAGCTTGCTGCTGTTGTAAGACCTTTAACTTGATTTTTTCCTGTTACAATAATTGTTCCTACACCTAGAAAACCTACTCCACTTATTACTTGTGCAGCCATACGTGATGGATCTACTATAGTGCCATCCCGTACTCCCAGATATTCATTGGTCACCATGGCAAGCGCTGCGCCTAAGCATACTAGTGCAAAAGTTCTTATTCCTGCTATCTGTCTTTTAGCACCACGCTCAGCACCTACAATTCCACCTAGAAGAACAGCAAGGCTTAGGCGAACCAGTATAGAGATATAATTAAATTCTTCTAGATATTGTAAGCATTCCACCATAAGCCCTATACCCTCTTCCCTTATTAATCCTCAAAAATTTCTAGCGTAACTTGATGATCTATAAATTTATACCTGAAGCGCACTACTGTATTATCCTTGGTCGTTTTAAAAATTCCTTTATTTGAAGATCCGCTTCTTGGATAATTATCATAGCAATACGTGGCTGATAGTGTGCCATAAGTTGAAATAGCATAATCAAACTCTCCTGCAAAAGGCAGAACTACAGAAAGTGTGTATATGCCCTCTCCTATGTAATACATCCTTGTTACTTCACTGTTAGAATCATTTGCAACAGCACCTACATAAGGCTGAAAACTTCCATAAACTACTACCTTTTCTGGCAACTTTATCCCTGTTTCCTCGTCATAAACCCCTCTGCATCCGTAATCAATAAGATGTTTAGGATTACCTGCTTGCTTTCTTAATTTGTCACCGCTTGCCCATAACTTCTTCACTGTCTCTTCTTGGCTAAAGCCCATTGGGCAGTCCTTACTCTTTGTATTAATCTGATAATAATCCTGATAATCCCATTGTCCGTTGTCTGCACGCTTCATTCTTACAGCTGCTTTATCTAGTGTCCTACGAAATGGCACTTCAAAGTAAGCATTTACATTATTAATAGCTGTCCATTTGTAAGTATACTCAAGAAAATGTCTTTGCCCCTCTTCGTCTTGGTTTGCAAACCATCCAATTTGGTCATAGCCCCACCAGTCTTTAGTCGCTCTTTCTTCATAAGAATACTGACTAAAGTCATCTAATACCTTGCCACCCCAATTATCATATTCCATAAGGAATGGCATCACATCATCAGACCAGCCATTAGGATTCTCTCCTCCTTCACTAAAGCCTTCACGTACCATAACAAGCTTCTCTCCACCTCTATCAAGAAGTGGTACTCTAGTAAACGGCATAGCATGGTAATCTAAAAGGAGTTTGCCATTTATATTAATACCATGACTATGCGCATCCATTAAGACTTTATGTCTTCTTGCATGTACCTTTGCATAGTCACGAATCATTTGTATTAACTCTGCCATCTTCTTCATGCCTCTGTCATTAGCTGTATAAAGATGAATTTGTCCCATATGCAACGCTTCGTAGCCAGCATCAATATACTGTGTTGCTCTATAGTAGAACCACATTCTTGCCTCAGTCCTACTTAGGTCTGGAATTCCACCTTCATTTCCCCAGACAAATCCATTTGGTCTTTCTAAAAAGAGCATATCTTTAAACCTAAAACATCTATCTTCTACTGGCAAACCAAATGCCTCAAATACATAGGGAGGTATCTTAAAATTATCTTCATAGAAGTATACTGCTTCAAAAATACAAGCCTGCAAAATAATTTCTGGATCTATTTCATGTATACGGTCTGCCAAATACTTAGATTTTTTAAAATGCTCTTCATCACTTTCATCAGGTTCCCATATACCTGAAGCGCGTCCTACAAATTTTACTCCCATATTTTTTAATGCACGTAAATCATCTTCTAATGTTTTTGTATGTATAAAAAATGCGGCTGATACTGAACGTGATAAATAATTTTCTAATACTTCTTTCGAAATATAAGTATCAAAAGTATAATTTTTCATCTTAAACCCTCTTTCTTAATCAACTAAATAGACTATCTAGATAAGAAGCAATGGTAGTTGCTAATACACCCGTAGCACCTTTTACTTTATTACATGTTTCATTTCTGCATACAGCAGTTCCTACTATATCAAGATGAATCCACGGTATATCCTTTTCTATAAATTCCTCTAAAAAGCATGCCGCTATACTTGCTCCTGCTCCATATCCCGGTGCATAGTTAATTAAATCTGCTGTTATAGTATTTTTTAATAATTTATGATAGATAGAGTCTAAAGGTAGCCTCCATACTTTTTCTCCTGTTTTATGAGTCTGCGCTATAAATCTTTGATAAAAAACTTCATTATTGGAAAATATACCCGAAATTTCACTTCCTAATGCCCCCTGGCAAGAATAAGTGAGCGTTGCTAAATCAATTAAACAACTTGCTCCCTGTCTTATAGCATAAGTAAGGGCATCACATAAAATGAGTCTCCCTTCTGCATCAGTGTTCCATACTTCTACAGTTTTGCCAGCCATAGTTGTAATCACATCCCCCATCTTAGTAGCCTCTGAACTGATAACATTCTCTACTGCGGGTATAACTACCATGACATTCACCTTACTTTTTAAAGCTGCTATAATCTCAATAACTGCAAGTACATTAGCTGCGCCACACATATCATATTGCATTCCATCCATACCTTCTAATGATTTCAGGTGGTATCCTCCTGCATCAAACATAACACCTTTACCTATTACTGCGCTTAGCTCCTGCATATCATTCCCTCTATAGGTAAGTGTAATTAGACTAGGTTCTTCTTTACACCCTGCATTAACTGAAAGTATACCCCCACTATGTAAATTTTCTAATTCTTCTTGACCTAATACACTATACTCTAACTGATAAAATTCAGCTAATTGCTTTGCATAAACTGTAAAGTCACGCACATTTAAATAATTATTAGGAAGATTTGCTAGTGTACGTGCTCTATTAATAGCCTTACCATAGATAAGGCCTTTTTCTATAGCTTCTTGAAAATCACCCGTTGTAACAATCGTGAGTGTAACCTTGTCCTTTTCATCAGTGAGCTGATTTCTCATCTCAAATATATTTTCTTTATTAAGAGCTTTTAAATATTCTTTATTAAAATTATAGGCTCCCTCTAAGATAGCTTGTATCACCAGTTGTATAAGTTCTTCTTTTTTTAATGTTTCTAGATCTAGATACTCAAATAAAATTTGATAATCATTTCTATTTTTCTTTCCAAAAGCTCCAAAAGTCTCTTTTAAATCTTCTATTATAGTTGCTCTTTCTCTCGTAATAGGTAAAAACTCTAATTGTACCCAGCAATCTTGTGTAAATATTAGACTTTTACCCCCATCTTTGATTAATTCATCTATAACCAACCCATCTAGTGGAAGTAAAAACTGTAGCCATTCCTTTTTTATGCCTTCTTCCTTTATATAAGGTATAAGTACATATTCTTTTTTTCCCTTTAAGATAATAGATTCTCTTTGACGGACTTTCATGCTTTTACTTCCTCCTAGATTTTATTTTAACTGAATTGCAATTGTCTTAATTTCATAAGGTTTAATAAACATAGCTATTGGTGTATGTTGTTCTTCTTCTAATGGCTGCTCCATAAGGTCACACTCATACCATTTATCTATAGCTAAACTGCTTTCTACTTTTATTTCACTGCGTTTCCCCATAAATTCATGGAATCGTACAATGATATGGTCAGCATACTCTGCCCTCTTAATACAATCCACTTCTATATTATCTTGACTAAAAGTGAATAGTGAACCACTCATAATGCTACATTCACCACTAATTGGTAGAAGTGGGTTGTTAAGATCAAACGCCTCCTGCTCAACTTGTGATTCATACCATTCTTTTGTATGAGGCAATAAGGCATAAGTAAAGATATGCTTTCCTAAATCAGCAGAGTAATCTGGGTCTACTGCCGATTTAATTAAAGAAATTCTCATTATATTCTCTTTCACATCATGTCCATACTTACAATCATTTAGTAGTGCTACGCCATAACCTGTTTCAGATAAATCTATCCATTTATGTGCAATCACTTCAAATTTAGCTGCTTCCCAACTATTATTTCTAGTAATTGGACGTCTAATATTACCAAATTGAATATCAAATCTTGCATCTACTGCGCGCACATCAATAGGAAATGCTGCTTTCATTAACTTCTGACGCTCTTGCCAATCTACTTCTGTCTTAAAATCGATACGTTTTTTATCATAATAAAGGCACATCGTTTGTTTGATATGTGACTTATGATAGTTCCATGTAAAGTCTACAAATAGGCCGAGTTCATTTTGTCTTACTTGTATATGGTGTAAGTCAGTAACCTCTTCCATCTTAAGATCTATAGTAGGCTCTAGCTCCCATGCATCAAAACATCTTGGCTTATCTTCAAAGACTTGAAGTACATTACCACAACTACCTTCTGGTAAGATTTCTCTTCCAGCCTGTTTATCATAAATCCTTGTAAGTTGTCCTTCTGTATTCCATGTAACAGTATAATAAGGTGTTTCTACAACATTAGTATTTAAAAAGTTTTCCTTTTGCGTAGCAAGCTGTTTAACAATATTTAGTGTCACAAATGAGAAAGGTTTCATTTCTTTAACTAATACTGTTGCTCCACCTTCTCGCCTTGCAATTTTAAGCCGTTCTCCCTTACTATCTGTTACACTCTCATCTGCTGCTAACTGAGGTATAGTAACATATGTATCACGCTTCCAGTTACTATTATTAAAGACTGTATAAGTATCCTTCTTATGCTCTAGCAAGCCTTTTTCTACTTCTTTCATTACCTCTTCTAAAAGTGCCTTTGCACACTCGTATTCTCTATGACTATCCTCATATACTTCTTTAATAGAAGACCCCGGTAAAATATCATGGAACTGATGACAAAGTACAATTTTCCATGCTTTAAGAATATCTTCTTTCCTATAAGTAATCCCCGCAAGGCTTGCTGCTATAACAGAAAGTATCTCAGTATCTCGAAGGAAGTTTTCCATTCTACGATTCATACATTTGTTATAACTTTGGGAAGTGTAAGTGCCCCTATGGAATTCTAAATAAAGTTCTCCATCCCATACTGGCAGGTATCCATTCATTTCATTTTTATTTATTGTTTTATTTAATCTTCTAAAATACTCTGTAGCTCGTTCTACTTTTACATTAGGAATACCAGGAATTTTATTAAGTGTAGAGATGGTTCTAATCATATCGCGGTTTGGTCCACCCCCTCCATCTCCATATCCATAAGAAATGATTAAATCATTATTCGTATCTTTATTACTATAATTATCCCATACACCTTTTACTGCATAAGGTCTAGAGTCTCCATTATAGGTATAATAACTATCTCCTTCATCTGTTGTGGTGATAAAATGTGCAGTAATTTCGCTGCCGTCCATTCCTCTCCAAGTAAATGTGTCATATGGCATTTTATTTGTATCATTCCAGCTAATCTTAGTGGTCATAAACGTATTGACTCCAGATTTTTTCAAAATTTGTGGCATAGCCCATGAATAACCAAATACATCAGGAAGCCATAAAAATTCACTCTCATATCCAAATTCTTCTTTAAAGAAATTCTTGCCTATTAGAATTTGTCTCACGAGTGATTCCCCTGATACCACATTACAGTCACATTCTACCCACATAGCCCCTGCTGGTTCCCATCTGCCTTCTTCTACACGCTTTTTAATCTGTTCATAGATATCTGGATAATCATTTTTGATATATTCATAAAGCTGAGCCTGTGATTGCAAGAAACTATAATGGTCGTATTTCTCCATTAAACGATTTACTGTAGAAAAAGATCTTGCTGCTTTTTCTCTTGTGTGACGTAATCTCCACAGCCAAGCTACATCAATATGAGTGTGCCCTAACATACTTACGCTAACATTGGGCTTACCTCTTCCATCCATTTTATTACTTAAATACTCATAGGCGTTTTGGATACTGACATAGAATGCCTCTGACCTAGGTTCTGTATAGTCTACTAATCTGAAGGTCTGAACCAGCTCATTTAAAAGCCACTGCTTATATTCATTGTTATCATCTAATAGACTATAACTTTCTAATACGTTTCTAGCTAAAAAATATAAATCATCTGTAGGCTTATCTAAAATGCCATATTGTGCACGTTCAATTTCCATGGGCATCTGCCGTGGCATCCCACCGCCGCTTAGCCCTGACCATACACGGAATTTAAGGTCTAACTCAAATCCATTTTCTTTTACTTCTAAAAATACTTCTTTATGATTACCATCTACTCCTTGATAAGGCTTTCCATTGAGATAAAGTAAGCTTTCAAAGTGACTATTATTCCCTGTTCCCACTGGTACACCAAAATCAAACAGACCAATTACTTCTTCGTGTTCCCACTCCTTAGGAATACTGATGTGTGTACATAACCAATTATACTGATCCCATCCTTTCCATCTAAAGCCTACTGAGACTATTTCAGATTCTCCTTGTGGCTGTCTATTAGCAATCGCACCATCATCTTTGTACCAAGAGAAAGAAGGTATTTCCCTTAGCTGGCGATAACGCATTTCTTGTAATTCTTCAATTAGGTTATTGATTCTACCTTTATTATGAAAGTCAAATGGCATAACTCTCCTCCTATAAGCATTCTATTTAAAAATTTCACCATAAGCTTTATCATATTTTTCTACTAATACTTTTGCTAAAGAGTAAGAATTAATTAGTGGATGCAAGGTCAATGCTTGTATTGCTTTCTCCTTAGAACGGCTAAAAATTGCTTCTACTGTCAGCTTCTCATAATATTTAATAGCTTGAATAAGTACATTACAATGTTCTGGTATCTTCCCTACTGGTACTGGCCAAATACCATTTTTAGAAACCTTACAAGTCACTTCTATTACATCTTCTGCCTCTAAACCTTCTATACAACCTTGGTTTTGTACAGATAATACGAGATACCTACCTTCTTCACTCTGCAATCCTTCAATGCAATCTAACATAACACCGGCATATCCCATACCATCTGGTACTTCAAGATTACCTTTTTCAATCTGTTCTGCTTTTGAGTGACCTGTTTCAATACTCATATAAGAGCGCTCTCTTACTTCCATATAATAGAGGAAGATTTGCAGCGCCTCTTCAGGCCGTGCATCAATATCTATTTCTTGTAATTCCTTCATCATCTGAAGATTAACAGCTTCTATAGTCTTACCTCTTGTTGCATCTGATTTTAAAATGTTTTCTAATGCTTTTTCTCTATGATAATAGTAGTAGAGATATTCATTAGGTAATAATTCAATCCCTCTTAATAAATCTGAATCAAACATAGAAAACTCTTGTACATCTTGTAAAAACTGATCATCTTTTAATAGTTGCCCTAACATCTCTTGTCCGTGTTTTTTCACACTACTTATCCAAGATAAATGATTTAGTCCAAAAAATTCTACATATAAATCTTTTTCCTCTACTTCTAATGCCTTAGCCATACGGAACTTCGTACTGCTTGGTGCATCGCAAATACCAATGATTTTGTCATAGCCCTTACTTCTAAGTGCTTGTGTAACAAGTCCAGAAGGATTTGTAAAATTAAAAATCCATGCATCTGGCGCATATTTCTTAATAAGTTCACAATACTCCACTAACACTGGTACTGTACGTAATGCCATAGAAAATCCGCCTACACCTGTTGTCTCCTGCCCTATTACACCTGTTTCTAAAGCAAGCGTTTCATCTATAACACGTGAATGATCTCCTCCTACACGGAGAGTTGTTACGATGTAATCTGCTCCTGTAATAGCTTCTATAGGATCCTTTGCAATCTTTATATTTAAATCTTGTTGTCTGCGTCGTACTACGTGTTTGCACAATTTTCCTATAATCTCTAGTTTCTCTTGATCAATATCAAATAAAATTACTTCATCAATATGTAGAGCTTTATATCTATCTAATAATCCATTAATAAAAATAACTGTGCGAACGCCTGCCCCGCCAATTACTGTTACTTTCATCGTTTCTCCCTACCTTTCCCTTTTCGCCATAAACTTTATAAGCTCATCTTCTTTTGGAAATCCTGTATTGCCTCCTAATGCAGTAACAGATAACCCACCACATGCATTACCACATTTCAAAGCTTCTTCGATAGACTTTCCTTTTAAAAATCCATAGACAAATCCTGCATTAAAAGAATCTCCTGCCCCTGTTGTGTCTATGGCCTCAACACTATAAGATGCTGCTTCATAAATATGTCCATCTTTAACTGCTATAGAGCCTTTTTTACCAAGCTTAGCCACTACAAGCTTACAGGTCTTCCCAAAATCCTTAATTGCATCAATTACCTCTTTCTTTCGGCTATAGTGTATAGCTTCTGTTTCATTCATGAAGAGAATATCAATATAAGGATATAATTCATAAATACCTTGGTACCACTCACCAGCATCATCCCATCCTACATCAAATGATACAGTTGTTGTTCCATATGCTTTTATCTCCTTTAATAGTTCCAGATACTGCTCATGATTTTTACGTCCCATGTAGCTTGTAAGATGGATATGCCTTGCCTCTTTAACTTTTTCCACATCAACCTTAGATAAATCTATCTCATCATTTGTACCGCGATACGTTAAAAATGATCTATCTGCTTCATTGGTAAAGCTTATAGATATTCCTGTTTTATTGATGCTACTTATACCTAGTAGAGTTTGATCTACATTTTTCTCTCTAAATTCATCTAAAATGAATTTACCATAGCAGTCATCGCCTATGGTTCCTTGAAATACAGGGTTTAATCCTAGCTTTCCTATACCTAAGGTGAATATGGCTGCGCCTCCACCTACATACGTATTCATCGTTTCTACTACATCTTCCTGTCCTGGAAGTGGTAAGCGCTCTACCCCTGGTATAACTAAATCAACATTAATATCCCCATATACATAAACATCCCATTTTTTATTACTCATGGTCATTCTCCTTATCCTCTATATTAAGAAAAGATTCCTTATCACATGAATATTTTGTATGTGCTAAAGAATCTTTTTTACTTTTTATTTAACCTTTTACAGCTCCAATCATTGCACCTTTCGCAAAATATTTTTGAGCAAAAGGATAAATACAAAGAATAGGTACCGTTGTAATTACAACTGCTGCCATCTTCAAGGAATCAGATGTTACAGCGCTATTTGCTTGTGCAATAGCTTGTGAAGCTGTTTTTACCTCTTGTGAAGATGCCATTGCCCTTGAAAGCATTTGCTGTAAAACTGTTTGAACCGGCCATAATTTACTTGAATTCATGTAGAAAGCCCCTGCAAACCAATCATTCCAATGACCAACTGCTGTATATAGACCAACAACCGCAAGTACCGGTTTACTAAGAGGTAGCACAATTTGTGTGTAAATTTTAAAGTATCCACATCCATCTAACTTAGCCGATTCTTCTAAACTATCCGGAATAGATTCAAAGAATGTACGTACCATTAAAAGGTTCGTTACACCTACCATACCTGGAATAACATATACCCAGAAAGAGTTTAATAAGTGTAAGTTCTTATACTGAATATAAGTTGGAATCATACCACCACCAAAGAGCATGGTAAAAGTAATAAGCATAGTAATTATTTTTCTACCCGGCAATTTTTCTTCTTTCAAAGCAAAAGCTGCTAAAGTCGTTACAATTAAGCTTAAACTCGTACCAATAAATGTTCTAGCAATAGTAATACCATAAGATTTCATAATCTTTCCATCTGCAAATACTTCCTTGTAATTATCTAGCGTAAACACTCTAGGCCAAAAATAAATGCCACCTTTAGCTGCATCAGCTCCATCATTAAAGGATAAGGCCAATACATTGATACAAGGAATAATAATGAGTAAACATAGTGCAATGACCACTAAATAAATAAATCCTTGAATGAGCCTGTCAGAGAAGTTTTCTTTTATTTTTGATTTTTTTACTGGTTTCTCTTTTTTCATGTATCCCTATATCCTTTCTTTATTGTTTTATCTCTACCACAGAAATGGCAGAGATAAAGGATCAGTTAATAGGATAGAAGTTAAGGCTAGAACTATCTTCTTTATAGATTTCTTCTAAATAAGCTCTAAACTCTTCTAACCCCGCTTGTTGTATCTGTTTACGGAATCCTTCTACAATATCTTTTACCTCTTTTTCACTTGCAGCATACATAGCTTGAACTAACATTTCATCATAATCGAGTAAAGACATTTGAGCTTTTACTTCCATTAGAGAATCTGCTGAAAGATATGCCGTTGCATCTAAACCAGGAATTAATTTTTCTTTATATGGATATTTAGTTGCTATTTCAATAGCTCCTTCAAATCCACCTCCTGAACCTGCACCAGGACGACTTTCACCAAATTCTTCAAGCCAATCAATATCTGTCATAATGAATTCCCAAAGTACTACACCTGTTCCTCCAAAAGATGCACCAACATTATTAATAAGCCACTCTGAATCACCATTATTTATGTGTTCTAAAATTTCTGGTTTGACTACTGGTTTACCATCCACCATATCGTAGTGTTCACCTTCAATTCCGTAGTTGCCTAAAAGCTTACCTTCTCTAGTGGATAAGAAATCAAAGAATGCAAAGATTTCTTCTGGATTTTCAGCTTCTGATGAAATAGCCCAAGCACCATATCCACTTTTTCCATTTACTACTTTTGCATTATCACCTGTATAGTCATTTAAAGGTCCAAGTGGCACCCATTCACCTGTTTCATAAACAATCTCTTGGTAGTTATGAACATCTGCTATAATTGCTGAATTGCCTATTTCTGAAACTTCTGCTGCACGCGTAGAATCCATTGTAAAGAATTCTGGATTCATCAAGTCTTCAGCTAATAACTTTCTTACAAAGTCAATTTTCTTATATACGTAATCTGTTTCTACCTCATGTTTGATGTTTCCATCTTGATCAATATTGTATCCGTCACTTACTCCCCAATTATATCCACGAACAATATAATCTAAAGTATCTTTAGATCCCCCCCAATATTTAGGCCCTAGTGGATAAACATCATTACCATTCTTATCTTTAAATCCACCATTTTTAATATCTACTAATAAATCATAGAATTGTTCTTGTGTTCTAATTGCTGCCGGATTAATACCTAGAGCCTCCACAATAGATTTTTGAATATACATACCACCTACATACTCTTCTTGTGGGTTAAATTCTAAAGATCTATCCACTGCTGGAATAGAAAGTTGCATAATGTATGCACCATCTAAGTCATCCCTAAAGGTAATATTTTTATAAGTATCATTTGGAAGATACCCTTCTTCATAATACTTACTGTACACTTTAGATTCCTTCATATATTCAGATACATCTGCAAATAGCCCTTCTTTAGCTGCTTTTAGCAATAAAGTAAATTCAGGTCTTGAAGAGTTATTTAAGTATGTTACAACAACATCTGGAATAGTCCCTGCTGCTAATTGTGAAGCTAGTACTTCTGAATCTTTAGCTCCTGGAGTATATTGAACCTCTACATCAATTCCTGTAAGTCTTTTAATCTCTTGCCCAACAGGTGTTTCACTAAAATCTTCTGGAAGTGAGTAGCCAATATCATCTACATAAGCCTGAATTGTAATAGTACGGTCAGCAATCCATGTATCTGGTCTATCTGCTGAATCCGATGTACTACCTGAAGCTTCTGTACCTCCATCTTTAGCTGTACAGCCTGTAAGTGTTCCTAATAACATGGTTGTTACCATCGTTGTCGCCATAATCATTCTAAAAATCTTACTTTTCATATGAACCCCCCTTATTTTTTCCCTTAGCAAGTTTAATGGGAATACTCTTACCAAAGTCCAACTTCCGTAAATTTCTTTGAAAGCTTATTACAAATTACAACTAATACCAGTCCTACTACACCTTGAATAAGTCCAATGGCTGTGGCATAGCCAAATTGTCCACTGCCAAGGCCGATACGAACCACGAAAGTATCTAACGTATCTGCTAAAGCCATATTCCCTGGTGTTCTTAATAAGTAAATTTGTTCGAAACCTGAAGATAAAAGCCCACCTACACCCATGATAAAAAGTAATCCAATCGTTCCTCTTATACTTGGCAATGTAATATGCCATATCTTCTTAAGCTTTGAACATCCATCCATATCGGCTGCTTCATAAAGTGCTTGATCTACAGAGCTAATAGCAGCTAAGTAAATAATAGAATCCCAACCGATATTTCTCCATAAATCCATAGAGAACAAGATTTGGAAGAAATATTTTGCCTCCATTAAGAAGAATGTGCTAGGGTCCCCCCCCATACTTCCAATGATTTGGTTAAGCACCCCTGTTCCTGGAGCAAGCACTCTTTGCATAATCGTTACAATAATTACAGAGGATAAAAAGTGTGGTAAATATGTAATAGTTTGAACTGTCTTCTTAAACTTTAAGTTACGGATTTCATTGAGCATTAGCGCTAAAAGAATAGCAAATGGAAACTCAAGAATACATTTAATAAAACCAACACTTAATGTATTACGAAGTAACCTTAAACAATCATAACTACTGAAAAAGGTCTTAAAGTACCTAAAACCTACCCATGGACTTCCCCAAATTCCTTCTTTAAAGGAATAATCCTTAAAAGCAAGGACAATACCTGTCATGGGGACATAGCAGAGTAAAATGAAATAAATGATACAAGGTACAAGCATAAGATAAAGTGGCCAGTATTTTTTAGTATTTTTTATAGCTGCACCCTTCCATTTTTCTACCTTACTTAATTCTGGCTGGGCATTTACTATATTTTCGTACTCTATAGATTTAGCATTGGTACTACTCATGTAACTCCCCCTCTTATTTTTAAATTAGTTTCTATCTTCATCATAAATTTTTTCCTTATAGTCAACAATGTAAAAAACTTCGTTATTTAGTGTCTATTTCTACACTCAATTATCATCTCGTTTTCTCTGTGGCATATGTACTTCTGGCTTATTAATAACTGTTCCATCTGACAACCTTACATAAGTCTCGAAGCCCTCTATATTATTTTGATCAAGTATAAAGATTCTAGCTCCTCTTAAGAAATCCTCTTGTCCATAGGTATTATAGCCAGTTGCCCTTCCATATCCTAAAGTGATTCCATACATTTCTCCATAGAAATCATTAATATGATCATGTCCTACAAATACTCCCTTGGTATGGCCTGCTTCCTGCATAGCTGCAAAAAATCCTGAGTTGATTTTAGGACTGCAAATACCTTCTCTCTTCTTACCATAGCAAATCTCCATATCCCAAAGTTCGTGATATTCTGGAAGTGGTATATGCATAAATAGAAGAGCTGAAAAGTTAGGATTTTTTTCTTCATACTCCTTTATTTTTTCTTGGTACCAATTAATCTGTTCCTGCTGTACGTAGGCATAGCCCCCTATATGTTTAATCGGATTATAATTACCTGAATCCATTCCTACAATAACCCATTTTACTTCTCCATTCCCATCTACTACTTCCAACATGTGATTGCCCATACCTACTTTTGAGCGTTCATCATGATAAGCTACACAATTAGGTATAGCTGTAATCATAGGGAATAAAATGCTATAATCTGCTCCCTCTTCTGTGTCATGATTTCCAAATGTATAGCTAAAAGGAATTTGTGATTCAATAACAGGTGCTAATGCCAAATGAAGATGTTCCACGTTATTTTCTCCATATACTGTATCTCCCGTAATCATAATAAAATCAGGATTTTCCTCTTTTAATATTTTTCTCATTAACCTTACTGTCTCTTCATCTACCTGATTGTTATCGCTAAAGTGAATATCTGTAAACTGCAAAATTTTAAATTTACCTTCTTCTGAAAAAACAAGTTTACTCATTTATGTAACCTCCATTCTTTGCTTCTACTGCAAGATTACTAAAATTTGTATCCCTCTCACAATGGACAATTCTACGCACAAGAATGGATATTTCTACAACTTTTCTAATTTGATTGAATAACTTAAAAATTGATAGTATAGTAGTGACATCTTAAACACTTATTTATTCTATTGACTTTAAAGGAGTGTTCTTATGAAACAAATATATGACGTAGGTGGTATACTCAACAAAGGCTTTGTAGGTCAAATTGCTTATTCAATCTGCTTAGATCAGCCCTATGAAGAAATGGCATTATCATTTGCTTTTGATAAGCAATATTATGATTCAATTACAGAAGAACTCAAAAAAGAATTAGTAGCTGAGTGCCATGGTAAATACAATGCCAACTCTGCTACAGATGAAATGATTACAGCAACCATAAAAAGTATGAAAACAGAATTACAAATTATTGTAACTATGAATGATGAATTCATAGGTGGTGTACATCGCCAAGATAATCCTAAAATCATCTACTTCTCAAAAACTCAAGCTACTGAAGGTTGTATTCCTCAAGAATCTATTAATGGTGTCATTAGAGTAACTGTTGTAGCTTTTAGCGTTATTCAAGATGATACACACTATAAGCTTTCTTTATCAGTAAATTAAAAGGAGGATGATTATGTATAAGCGCTTAGAACTACATAACCATACAATAGAATCGGATGGTAATTTAACACCATCAGAACTTATTGACCTTATGTGTGATGATAAAGTAGATGCTTTTGCTTTAACTGACCACAATACTATTTCAGGTCATATAAAAATTCAGGAAGCTTTAGCCAAAAAAAATATTCCTCTCTCCTGTATATACGGAATGGAATATACTACTTATTATGGTCATATCCTCTGTTTTGACCTTAAAGAATATATCCCTTGGGAGAATATTAATTTGCATAACCCAGAATTACTCTTTAAAGCTATAAAAGAAAAAGGGGCTCTAGCTGGCGTTGCTCATCCTTTCTCATATGGTTATCCTATTGGCTGCTGCCGTTTTGAAATGACTTTCACAGACTATTCCTGCCTAGATTTTATTGAAATTTTCAATAATCCTGAACCTTTACATGAAGTTAATGAGCAAGGCCTTCTATGGTGGGAATCCCTTATTCTAGAAGGTCACCGTATTGCTTTTACAAGCGGTATGGACTTACATAGTAAAGACAGTATGCATGGTCAGTTTGCAACCTTCATTGAGGGAAAAGAAAATGGTGATATCATTACAGAGCTTAAACAAGCGATTCATACTCAAAGAACATGGGTGTCAAAGGGTCCTCTTCTTGTGATAGAAAAAAATGATTATACAAAGACACTTTATATTTCTATCCAAAATACAACTAAACCTGGCTATGTAGAAGACGAGAGACCTTACCTCTTATCTCTTCGCACAAAAAAAGAGACTTTATGCTTTTCATTTAATCATAAAGCTCCTCTTATTATCCCTTATTCAAACTTAAATAGTTCTTCTATTCTCATTCCAAAACTTTATAAAGATAACTTGGAAATAGAAAATCTTATTGCAGTTGCTCCTGTTATCTATCTATAATTTACTACAACTTTTTCTATACTGCATTGGAGTTTGGCCAGTAGCTTTTTTGAAGACTTTAAAAAAGTACTGGCTATCTTCATATCCAACCTCTTTTGCAATATCTACAACACTTTTTTCTGATCCTACTAAGTATTCTTTTGCTTTTTTTAACCTTAGCTCCTTAATATAGTTAAGTGTTGTCTGCCCAGTCTCCTTCTTAAAGACTGAAGAAAAGTAATTAGGGCTCATAGTAAAACGCTCTGCTAAATCATTAATAGCAATATCTTCATTATAGTGCTCTGTAATATACTTAACGGCCAGCTTCATTTTATTTTTAGCTGTTGCATCTACATTACTCTCTAAATTTAAACAATCTACTATGACACTCCATAAATGTTCCCTGAGTTGTTTAATAGAAGAGATAGACACTAATTCTTCTACATCAAATACAAGTTGTTCCACTTTTTCTGGCTCTTTTTCCAAAATAGAGTTAGATGATTTTAATACAATTCCTATAATACGCACCCACATCATGCGAATATAACTGATATTATACTTTCTAATATTCTCATCTGAAAAAATAGTATTAATCATAAATTGAATATTCCCTATATCTAATCGTTCTATGTACTGATTAAGCATATGCAATTGCGCTGTAGGTAATTGCATAACATCTAAAAGCCTAATATCATCATAAAAATATATATTACCATTTCCATGAATTAACCTTTGCTGAAAAGCCTTTTTCGCTTCTTTAGTCCCTTTTATAAATAAATAATCTTTTATAGAGCTAACTCCTATACTCGTTGAGATATTCATGCGATTCCAGAGGTTACCTTGTACTATAGATAACAGTTGTTCTGCTTCTGCTCTTAATGTCACACCACAGGTATTAGATAAAATCGCAAAAAGCTGATTACTATTGGATAAATTATTAATAATTATTTTATCACTTTTAATATTACTCTCATTAAAAATGTTTCTTATAGCAAATCGAATAAGCTGATTATCTTGGTAATGATAGGAATCTTTTTCATAACTATCTCCATCAATATTAATCAAAATAGTCATTAGCTTCCTATTTTGAAGTGGAAAATATACTTCTATACTCTGTTTCAATGAAAGCGCTTCTCCTTCTAAAGGTTCAAGCTGATGAAGTAAAGCATTCAAATTCTTCTCTAGTAAATACTGTTCATTTTCCTTGAGAATTCTCTCGCCTTTTTTAAGTATCCTATATTGTTCTTCTCTTTTTTCTAGTTCTTCTAAAGCAGTATTCATAACTTTTTTAAGTTCATCATTAGAAATAGGTTTTAGTAAATACGCACTAACCCCTAGCTGAATTGCCTGCTCTGCATAAGAAAATTCTGCATACCCACTTAATATCATAAATTGAATATGAGGATAAAGAGGCTTGGCTTGTCGTATAAAATCAAGCCCACTCATATCTGCCATTCTAATATCAGTAATAACAATATCAATCTCTTCTTCCTGTAATACAGATAAAGCCTTTAATCCATCATCTGCCTCTTGTATCTTCTCAAATTCAAATCCTAAATACTCTAACCTTGCTTGAATTCCTTGTCTTATAAGTGTCTCATCATCTACTATTAAAATTCTTCTGCTCATTTTATTCCATCTCCTTACTGAATAAATGGTAGTTTTATCGTAAAACAAGTACCTTCATTAGGTTTACTCCTTATTGTAATGCCATACTGATTTCCACATGCTAGTTTAATTCTTTGGTTAACATTTCTTATACCTATCCCTTTTTTCTTATCTTCTTTACTTACTTCATTTGCCTGTATATATTCTTTTAACGCTATGAGCTGATTTAATTCCATTCCCACCCCATTATCTTCTACTTCTATACATATGCATCCCTCATCTTTCTTAATAGAGATTGTTAGTATTCCTTTTGTTTGTTTCATGTTCAAACCATGACTAAGCGCATTCTCTACAATGGGTTGTAAGATAAAACGTAATACCTGATTTTTCAACAGATCTTGTTCTAAGTTATAGACTACATCAAACTTATTTCCAAATCTTGCTTTCTGGATAAATATATAGTTTTGGATATGCCTAATCTCTTGCTCTAGAGGAACATACTCACCATAATTTTTACCTAAGCTATACCTAAATATATCTCCTAATTTTTCACATAAATCGCATATATCAAATGCATGCTTAACAGCTGCTAATGAACTAATCGTCTCCAATGTGTTATAGAGAAAATGGGGATTAATCTGTAACTGTAGACTTTTCAGCTGTGCTTCTTTCTTTTCTAGTTGCTGAATATAATTCTTTTGTATAAGTTCATCTAACCGTTTTAACATAATATTAAAATGTCTATCTAGTATAGTAATCTCATCATTCCCTGCAATTTCTTCTGTTACAGTGAAATTGCCTTCTTCTGCCAACCTTATTTTTTGAATTAAACATCCTACTCTTCTTGAGAAACTCCTTGTAAATAAATAAGTTGTTATTGCAATCAAGCTTATGAGTAAAAAAAGAATCCATAAAATAGAATTCTGCAGAGTTTCTTGCTTTCTATCAAAGAAATCATTCTCAAAAATAAAGAGTACTTTTAATTTATAAAGATTGAGCCTGTCTCCATAAATCATTTTATTATCTTTAAAAATCATCTTATGCGAGCTAAGTTGGTCAAAGGCTAATCCTTCTAACACACTAGTAGAGTAAATATTAGAAGTATAAACAATAGACTCCTCTTCATCTAATACAATAATGTCATATGGTGACGTTAACTCCTTCTTATCCTTAGGGGGTTCAAACAGCTTAGTCGTATCGATATCTAACTTCACAAAACCTAAATAATCTTTTTTTAAAGATTCCGTATCAATATAATAGATAGGTTCAATTAAAGATAATATATTTTCCTGTCTATCTACACTTAAGTAAGTAAAAATCCCTTCACTTAAAATCCTATCCTCACTATACCAAGATTCTTTTCGTGCCTCTTCTATCATCGATACTTTATCCCCATATATTTTTGCATCTTTTATATTTGAATAAACCATACAATTTCTAAACTTATTATAGTCTTCTACACCTAGGCATTTTCTTACTTCTACTGTAACTTTTTTCCCTTTGACATAGGGGTTTGTATCCTGCCCTCTATTTAGTAATTCATCTATAATAATTGTATTATCTGCTATTTGATGTAAACGATATTGATACCTTAGCAAACTTTCATTCATATTTGCTACATATTGTTTTGCAATCTGTGAGTAGGATTCATTTAAAGTTTCTTCTACGGAACTTGAAAGATGACTAAATAATAGTGAACCAATAATGCCGATTGGCACTATACTCACTATTAATGTAAAGAGTACTAGCTGTACAAATATGGTATTAGAATGGAATAAATAAGTAGTAATCTTCCTCCTTATTTCTTTCATTAATCTCCCCCTATGTAAATAAATCTAATTCATAATATTTGTAATGCTTATTATGATTCATAATTATAACATAGAACCTCTTTAACCCGAATATTTTTTCATAATTTTATATATTTTTATCATAAATTTAATATTAATTTTATCTAATTTTAACTTATATTTAAAACACTAAAAAAGAGTGCATAGGAAATTCCTATACACTCTTTCATTTTATTTATTCATGTTGTCCACAACATTGTTTGTATTTTTTACCACTACCACATGGACATAGGTCGTTACGGCCTACTTTTTCTTTTTTCACTACTGGCTGAGCACCTAAACTTTCATCTTTATGATTTGTAGCTGTAACTTTTACAACTGCTTCACGTTTAATTTCTTGATGAGGTTGTACACGAATGTGGAAAAGTGCTTTTACAGTTTCTTCTTGAATGTTTTCTGTCATTTCTTCGAAGATATCAAAGCTTAAGAAACGGTATTCAATAAGTGGGTCACGTTGACCATATGCTTGAAGGTTAATACCTTGACGCATTTGATCCATATTATCTAAGTGATCCATCCATTTTTGATCGATTACTTTAAGCATGATAACACGTTCGATCTCACGAAGTTGTTCACCAAGTTCAGCTTCTTTACCTTCATAAAGCTCTACAGCTTTGCTGTAAAGAAGATCAATAAGAGAATCTGCACTAAGGTTTTGTTGTTCTTCTTTTGTGAATTCTACTTCTTCAAATGGAATGATTGTAGAAAGGTGATCCATCATTGCTGCCAGATTCCAGTCTTCTGCATATTCAATACCATTTGTAGCATTTGTTACAGCTTTAGTAATAGTATTTTTAGTCATTCTTAAAACGTTATCTCTAAGGTTTTCGTTTTTAAGTACTTTAAAACGTTCACCATAGATAACTTCTCTTTGATCATTCATAATTTTATCATACTCAAGAAGATGTTTACGAATACCAAAGTTATTGCTTTCTACTTTAGTTTGAGCTCTTTCAATTGCTTTTGAAAGGATTTTATGTTCAATTGGCTCATCGTCTGGAAGGCCAAGTGCATCAAACATTTTCATTGTTGTTTCTGGTACGAATAAACGCATAAGGTCATCTTCAAGTGCTAAGTAGAATCTTGATGCACCTGGGTCACCTTGACGTCCTGCACGACCACGAAGCTGATTATCAATACGTCTTGATTCATGACGTTCTGTACCGATGATTTTAAGACCGCCAAGTTCTTGTACGCCTTCTTCAAGTTTAATATCTGTACCACGACCTGCCATGTTGGTTGCGATTGTTACAGCACCTTTTTTACCTGCCTCAGAGATAATTTCTGCCTCTTTTGCATGGTATTTCGCATTAAGTACTTGGTGTCTAATGCCTTCTTTTTTAAGGAGTTTGCTAAGATGTTCTGATGTATCAATCGTTACGGTACCAACAAGAACTGGTTGTCCTTTTGCATGTGCTTCTTTAATATCTTCAATAACAGCTGCAAATTTTGCATCTTCTGTTTTGAATACCATATCTGGATAGTCCACACGTTGAATTGGTCTATTAGTAGGAATAACGATAACGTCCATTCCATAAATATCTCTAAATTCGCCTTCTTCTGTTAAAGCTGTACCTGTCATACCTGCTTTTTTATTGTATTTATTGAAATAGTTTTGGAATGTAATAGTTGCAAGTGTTTGACTTTCCTTTTTAACTTCCACGCCTTCTTTAGCTTCAATAGCTTGGTGAAGACCATCTGAATAACGACGTCCATCCATAAGACGACCTGTAAATTCGTCTACAATTACGATTTCACCTTTTTCATCTACAATGTAGTCTTTTTCAAGATGCATTAAGTTATGTGCTTTAAGAGCGATGTTAATATGATGTTGAATTTCCATGTTGTCTGGATCTGCTAAGTTCTCAACACCAAAATATTGTTCTGCTTTTCTTACACCATCGGCAGTAAGTGTAACATTTCTTTCTTTCTCATTAACAATGAAATCGCCTTCTTCTTCAATCTCTTCTCGCATAAGAGATGCCATAGCACTTTCTTCTCCAAGAAGCTGACCTTTTTTAAGGCGTCTTACGAAGATATCTGCTGCTTTATAAAGATGAGTAGATTTTGAACCACTACCAGAAATAATAAGAGGTGTACGAGCCTCGTCAATAAGAACAGAGTCAACCTCATCGATTAAGGCATAGTTAAGTTCTCTTTGAACCATTTGCTCTGCATAAAGTACCATGTTATCACGAAGGTAATCGAAACCAAATTCATTGTTTGTACCGTAAGTAATATCACAGTTGTAAGCCTCGCGTCTTTCGTCATTTTCCATACCACTTAAAATACAACCTACTGAAAGACCAAGGAAATTATGAAGTTTACCCATTTCTTCAGCGTCACGATGTGCAAGGTAATCATTTACTGTAACAACGTGTACACCTTTACCTGTAAGGGCATTTAAATACGATGGAAGTGTAGCAACTAATGTTTTACCTTCCCCTGTTCTCATCTCTGCAATACGCCCATTATGAAGAATAACCCCACCTACAAGCTGTACTCTAAAGTGTTTCATCCCAAGTACACGCCAGCTTGCTTCACGACATACAGCATAAGCTTCTGGTAAAATATCGTCTAATGTTTCGCCTTTTGCTAAGCGTTCTTTAAATTCCCCTGTCTTAGCTTTAAGCTCATCATCTGTAAGCTTTTGCATTGCCTCATCATAAGACTCAATTTTAGCTACGATTGGCTCTATTCTTTTGAGCTCACGTTGTGAATGAGTCCCAAAAATTTTCTCTACTAAGTTCTTCAAAATCTTCACCTTCTTCTTTCTATGTTATGTATATAGATAATTGATATTATATCCTGTCATTCTCTAATAAAACGCTAACTCTAAGTATATCAAATATTATACACTATTACAACTATCCCTATTATCCAATTATAGCCATAATCAATCCCACTCTTCTTTTAGTTATGAAAATAAATTTCATTTTTTGTTCATATTTTATTCATTGATTTTCTTATGATTTCGATATATAGTTAGTTGACTAACTATTTTCAAAGGAGGCTATTATGTCTGCTCCAGATACCATTAATCATTTAATTTTTGAAATTGCACGCTTTAGTTTTAGCCAAAGCCACCCTATTCTTGAAAAGTATGGCCTTTACCCTGGGCAACCTAGACTCTTACTTTGCCTCTATCATGAAAACGGAGTAAGTCAGGGCACTTTAGCTGAAAAGCTTCAAGTAAAAGCTTCAACCATTACCATGGCTATTAAGCGCCTGGAACGTGGTGGCCTTCTTCGCAAAGCCTGTGATACTGAGGATAAACGTGTATGTAGAATTTTCCTAACTGATAAAGGATATTCTGTATGTAGGGAGTTAAAACTAATTCATGATAGTCAAGAAGCTCTTTACACAGAAAACTTTAGCATAGAAGAGAAAATCATTCTTAAGCGCCTGCTTATGCAGGTACGCCAAAATTTAATAGATGCTGAGTTGAAAGGAGATGAATAAAAATTGCTTAGACTAGCTAAGTATTTAAAACCTTATTTAGGTACTGCACTCTTAACTTTATTATTACTTTTTTTACAAACCATTGCCAACCTTTTCCTACCCGCACTTATGTCTAAAATCGTAGACGTAGGTATTGGTACAGGAGATACAGGTTATATTCTACGCATAGGTCTATTCATGCTTCTTGTAGCCCTTATAGGAAGTGCTTTAATGGTATTTGCCAACCTTAATTCTGCTAAGGTGGCTATGGGCTTTAGCCGTGACCTGAGAACGGATTTATTCATTAAAGTGGAGTCTTTCTCACTAGGTGAATTTAACACGCTCGGTACCTCTTCCCTTATTACCCGTACTACCAACGATATTACACAAGTTCAGCAAGTTGTACTGATGTCCTTACGTATGATGGTAACTGCACCTTTAATGGTTATTGGTGGGCTTATTATGGCTCTTTCTACTAACTTAGAGCTTTCTGTTATTCTACTTATTTCAATTCCTATTTTAGTAGTAGTCATCTTGCTTGTAGCACGTTCTGGTATGCCTCTTTTTAAATCTATGCAAGTAAAGCTTGATAAACTTAATTTAGTATTACGCGAGAATTTGACAGGTATTCGTGTTATTCGTGCTTTTAACAAAGTACCTTATGAACAAAAACGTTTTGATGATGCTAATAGTGACCTTATGCAGACAGCCATCAAGGTTAACAAAATTATGGCTGTTCTTATGCCTAGTATGATGATTATTATGAACTTAACTTCTGTAGCCCTTATCTGGTTCGGTGGTATTCGTATTCAGGCTGGTGCCTTTGAAGTAGGTAGCCTTATTGCCTTTATTCAATACGTTATGCAAATTATGATGGCCCTTGTAATGGTAACTATGATGTTTGTGCTTATTCCAAGAGCAGCTGCTTCTGCTGAACGTATCAACGAAGTACTTGAAACACCTTTTGAGATTCAAGATAGCGTATCTGGTGATGTAGACTGCAAGATACATGGCGAAGTTACTTTTAAAGATGTGACCTTTGCATATCCTAACAGCGAAGAGCCTGCTTTAACACATATTACCTTTGATACAAAACCAGGAAAGACAACGGCTATTATCGGAGGTACAGGTTCTGGTAAATCTACACTTATCAGTCTTATTCCAAGATTCTATGACATTACATCAGGTCAACTATTAGTAGATGGCATAGACGTCAAAGATATGACTCAGGCGCAGCTTCGTCAAAAAATTGGGCTTGTACCACAGAAGGCTATTCTTTTTAATGGTACAATCCGTGACAATATGAAATATGGTAAAGAAGATGCTACAGATGAAGAAATCTGGCAGGCTCTTGAAGTAGCTCAAGCACGTGACTTCGTATCCGAAATGGAAGATGGCCTAGACAGCTATATTGCCCAAGGTGGCTCTAATGTGTCTGGTGGACAGAAGCAACGTCTTTGTATTGCACGCGCCCTCATTCGTAAGCCTGAAATCTATATTTTTGATGATAGTTTCTCTGCCCTTGACTTTAAGACAGATGCTAAACTTAGAAAAGCCCTTAAGCATGAAACAACTAACTCTGCTGTCATCCTTGTAGCTCAACGCGTAAGTACTATTATGGACGCAGATGAAATCCTTGTACTTTACGACGGCAAAATTGTAGGCCAAGGTACACATAAAGAGCTTCTTAATACTTGTGATGTCTATAAAGAAATTGCTCTATCTCAACTTTCAAAGGAGGAGATTGAAAATGGAAAATAAGCCAAAACGTCCAGGTGGCCCTGGTGGTCATGGTGGCCCTATGGGCCATGGCATGGTTCTAGGTGGTGCTAAAGCTAAAGATTTCAAGGGTTCTATGAAACGTCTTTTAAATTATTTAAAACCTATGTTTCCAAGACTCATCCTTATTTTTGTCCTTGCTGGTCTCAGTACTTTATTTGCTGTTGCAAGCCCTAAAATCCTTGGTAGTGCTACCAATACTATTGTGGAAGGTGTTGCTAGAATCACAAGTGATACTGGTGGTATAGACTTTACTGCTCTTAGTAAAATTCTTATGCTACTTGCTGGGTTCTATATTCTAAGTGCTTTCTTTAACTATTTACAGCAATACCTTATGGCAGGTGTAGCCCAAAGTACAGTCTTTACACTTCGTAAAGATGTGAATGCTAAACTTGCACGTCTTCCACTAAAATATTTTGACAGCCATCCTCATGGTGATGTTTTAAGTACCATTACGAATGACGTGGATAACATTAGTAATACCCTTCAACAAAGTATTACACAGCTTATTACTTCTGCTGTTACCCTCATTGGTGTAACGGTGATGATGTTCAGTATTAGTACACTTCTTACAGTTGTCATTTTAATTACTTTACCTTTAGGTATTTTTGTCATTAGGCCGATTATTGGAAGATCTCAGAAATACTTCTCAGGTCAACAAAATGCACTAGGAGCTTTAAATGGTCATATTGAAGAAATGTATACAGGTCACCGCGTTGTAAAAGCTTTTGGACATGAAAAAGAATCCGTGGATACTTTTATTAAAATTAATGATGAACTTTATGAATCAGGTTGGAAAGCTCAGTTTATGTCTGGTCTTGTTATGCCCCTTATGGGCCTCGTTAACAACCTTGGCTATGTAGTTATCTCAGTAGTTGGTGGACTTCTTGCTGTTACAGGACGTCTCTTAATTGGTGATATCCAAGCTTTCATTCAGTATTCTAGACAGTTTACTCAACCTATCAATCAGCTTGCTAACATTGCGAATATCCTTCAATCTACTGTAGCTTCTGCTGAAAGGGTATTTGAAGTATTAGATGAACAAGAAGCTGTGCCAGAAACTCAACGTCCTGTTCATATTGAAAAACCTAAAGGTAGTGTAACATTTGAACATGTTGCCTTCGGCTATGAAGAAGACCACCTTCTTATGAAAGATATGAATATTGATGTAGAACCAGGTCAGACTATTGCTATTGTAGGTCCTACTGGTGCTGGTAAGACTACACTTATTAACCTCCTTATGCGTTTCTATGAAGTAAATGGCGGTAAGATTAAAGTAGATGGTGTGGATATTACAGATTTAACACGTGAGGAGCTTCGCCATTTATTTGGTATGGTACTCCAAGATACCTGGCTCTTTAAAGGTACCATTAAGGATAATATTGCTTATGGTAAGGAAGATGCTACCTTTGAAGATGTAGTTAATGCTGCTAAAGCTGCTCATGCAGACCACTTTATTCGTACATTACCTCAAGGCTATGATACTATCCTTAACGAAGAGGCTTCTAACATTTCTCAAGGTCAGAAACAACTTCTTACTATTGCACGTGCTATCCTTGCTAACCCTGCTATTCTTATTCTAGATGAAGCAACAAGTAGTGTAGATACACGTACAGAAAGTTATATTCAAAATGCTATGACACGTCTTATGGAAGGCCGTACAAACTTTGTTATTGCCCATAGACTTTCAACTATTAAAGATGCTGATAAGATTCTTGTTATGAAAGCTGGTACTGTTGTGGAACAAGGTACTCATGAAGAGCTCCTTAGTCAAGGTGGCCTTTATGCTGATCTTTATAACAGCCAATTCGATCAATCAGCTTAATAAAATAACACAAAAAGAGCTGATGCTACTCTCCTACACCGGAAGGATAGCATCAGCTTTTTTGTTTAATAAATTACTTTATAGCAAGTTATCGTGTACATACTTTTGCACAGTACTAGGTGGCAATTCGCCTTCTATAGACAAATAATAGTGTCTAATAGGCTGTAAAGTTTCATCAAATTCATAAATTAAAGGCGTTCCTGTAGGGATATTAAGATTGGCTACGCCATCACTTGAAAGATTATCTAAGTATCTAACTAGTGCTCTTAAAGTATTACCATGTGCAGATATAATAATCTTTTTACCTACTTTAAGACTTGGTAAAATATGTTCTTCCCATTCTTCTCGTACACGTTTTTCTGTACCTGCCAAATTCTCCGTAAGAGGAAGTTCCTCTTTGGTAAGTCCCTGATATTTTATATCATTTCCTGGATATCTAGGATCTTCTGTTGTAAGAGGTGGCGGACTAATATTTACAAAACGCCTCCACTCATGCACCTGCTCCTCGCCATATTTATCTATAGTCTCCTGCTTATTAAGTCCTTGAAGCATACCATAGTGCCGCTCATTGAGCCTCCAGGACTTCTGCACAGGAATCCACATTAAATCCATTTCATGCAAAATAATCCATAAGGTGCGGATAGCTCGCTTTAACATAGAGGTATAAGCCTCATCAAAAGTAAAACCATGTTGTTTCAGAACAATCCCTGCTTTTCTTGCTTCTATAAGACCATTTTCTGAGAGCTCTACATCTGTCCAACCTGTAAATTTATTTTGCTGATTCCACATACTTTCTCCGTGCCTAATAAGTACTAATTGAATCACCTTTTCACTCCTTTCACCTCGTTATAGTTTTTCACCTCCTATCCATTCTATGTAAATAAGTCCAAAAAGAGCACAAAAAGCCCTGTAAACTCACTCTTCATGAGTCCACAGGGCTTGTATTTATTAGCAGGTTAAAATTTTGTATCCATCTTCTGTTACAAGTACCATGCTTTCCCATTGTGCAGAAAGTTTATTATCTGCTGTATAAATCGTCCAGCCATTTTTCTTATCTTCTCTTACACGTGCTGTTCCTATATTCACCATGGGTTCAATCGTAAAGATCATACCTGGCTCAAGCCTAATACCTGTACCCGCACGGCTTACATGGCTTACATAAGGGTCCTCATGAAATTCTAAGCCTATACCATGCCCTCCAATTTCTCGTACTACACTATAGCCATTTGCTCTAGCATGCGCTAAAATGGCTGCACCAATATCACCTAGGTAAGCGTTTGGCTTAACCGTTTCTATACCTTTTTGCATACACTCACGTGTTACTTCTACAAGTTTTCTAGCTTCCTCACTTACCTCACCAATCATAAACATACGAGAAGCATCAGAGAAGTATCCTTTGTAAATAGTAGATACATCTACGTTAATAATATCGCCATCTTTAAGGACAACATCTTTACTTGGAATACCATGACATACTTCATGATTAATAGAAGTACATACACTCTTTGGAAAACCACAGTAGTTAAGTGGTGCTGGAATAGCTCCATGCGCTACTGTAAAGTCATGTACAAGTTTATTAATATCTTCTGTTGTCATACCAGCTTTAATATGTGCTGCTACATGATCTAAAACGGCTGTATTAATGTTTGCACTTTCTATAATGCCTTCTATTTGTTGTTTTGTTTTAATTAAACCCATTTTTCATTCCTTCTATCTATTTCTATTTTTATTTTGTTTAACTCGTAATACTCCTGAACTACTCCTATTATAATATAGATTATGCTTGTCATCATTAATATTTCATCTATCACGCTACTTTTGCCTTATGCATAGTAAGGTGCTGCACTAACACAATAATCCTATTATTGAAAAGGTGCATGAGTTACATAAGGAAATGAAGCCACCCTTATAAAGTGCGTAAGCAAATCCCGTCCCCAATAGAGCTTTAGGAATCATACCTCTAAAAAGCATCTCTTCACATAGAGCTGGTATAACGGCTACAACTAAAAGATTAATCCAGAAGTCAAACATTTTGGTAAGGAACACTAAAGCTAGAATCAGAAAACCTACATTAGATAAAAGAACCCTAGCCATTATCCCGAAGGCATCTTGGAAAGTAAGTTCACTTTTAATAAGCTCTTCTATTCTCTTCTTAACTTCCTACAGCTTCCTTTCATACAGTCTACCAAAAATCTCAAGAATTTCTCTAGGGGATAATCTACCATATCGCTTACTATTTCCTGATAAGTAACCTATAAGTTGTTTTGCATTATTCTTATCTTCCCTATAAGCTCTGCCTGCTATTTTAATAATCCCACTTGTAGGTGTCAAAATACCTCCCTTACTTCTTACTTGAACTCTTTTCATTATATCAAACGAACCGAATATATTAAATCTTACTTTTTACAATAATTCTAAACTTAAAATCATATCCTAATGATAGCCTGTTATAACGTTTACTGCTATAATACAAAGTATTGTTAGAATATAATGAGGTGCTTAATATGAAAAACTTAAAAATTTATTTTACATCTGACGTTCATGGATATGTTTATCCAACAGATTATAGAGATCAGGAATTAAAACCACAAGGTTTCCTATGCATGATGGAGCAATTTAAAAAGGACGGAAATACACTTGTTATCGATGGTGGCGATACAATCCAAGGCTCTCCTTTTACAACTTATATAAGTCGTCTAGGCCTTCCAAAAAATCCAATTGCTGAAGTAATGAACAAAGCAGGCTATGATTACATTACTTTAGGTAACCATGATTTTAACTATGGCTATGATTATTTAAAAAGCTACCTTGATTATATCGATGCCAAATGCCTTTGTACCAACGTAGAGGATAAACTTAATCAACTTCCAATTAAGCAACATGCTATTCATACACTTGAAAATGGCCTTAAAGTAGGAATTATTGGTGTAAGCACAGAGTTCATTCCTGTATGGGAAAAACCTGAAAACCTTAAAAACTTTACTGTAAGTGCTACACTTGATAGTATTCGCCCTTCTTATGAAGCGCTTAGAGGTGAGGTAGACCTTTTAATCGGTATTTACCATGGTGGTATTGAATATGACCTTGAAACAAATCGTAAACTTAGTGATTCTAAAGAAAACTTAGCTTATGCAATCTGCGAAGCTTTTGATTTTGATGTACTTCTTACAGGGCATCAACATATTGCACTTGCAGACAAAAACATTGCAGGTACCCATATTGTGCAAACACCTCAATACGGTACACAATTTGCCGAGGTAGATGTAACAGTCAGCGAAGAAGGCGTAATCACAAGTACTTCTAAACTAGTATCTACAGGCCTTACTTATAACAAAGCACTTTACGATGAGCTTATGCCTCTTGAATCTGCACTCCAAACATGGCTTGATGAGCCCGTTGGCTTCCTAGATACAGATCTTGTACCTGGTAACCACTTAGAGATGTCTTTAAATGGCACATACCTTGCTAACTTTATCAACCAAGTGCAATTAGAAAGAAGCGGTGCTGATATTGCCTGCACATCTTTTGCTAATAGTGTAAAAGGATTTAACAAAGAAGTAACTGTACGTGATATTGTATCTACTTACATCTTCCCAAATACTTTAATTGTACTTGAAGTAACAGGTTCTGTTGTGAAAGCAGCCCTTGAGAACAGTGCAAGCTACTTCCACATAGAAAATGGTGAGATTTCAGTATCTGATAAATTCCTTAAACCTAAAGTATCTCACTATAACTATGATTACTTCGCACCACTTTGCTATACCTTCGACCTTACTAAACCAGTGGGTGAACGTGTAGTAGCCATGAGTCTAAATGGCAAAGAAGTAGGTCCTAACGATATCCTTACACTTGCTATGAACAATTACCGTTACAGCGGTGTAGGTGGCTATGATATGTACCCTGCATGTAAAGTTGTTAAAGAAATTCTTGTAGAAATGCCTGAGATCATCATTGACTACTTTATGCAACATAAAAATGTAACTGTCGATAAAAATAAATATATTACGATTCTTAAATAAACATAAGGGAGATAGATATACATAATCTATCTCCCTTATGTTTATTGTTCCCTTTTCGCTTTTGCTTTAGCTTCTTCTTCTGATTGAATCTCTGGTTTAATCCATTTTAAATGATAAATACCATTTTCGATAAATTCATCTTCATAGTATTCTTCAAGTTCAATCTGTCTATTTCTTAGTTCTGCATTAGTCATATCTGGATTTTCATCACCAAGTTCGTTAAGGGCTTGTCTTCTTGCCATACGTACTACAAGCTCTTCCCAGAACACTTTATCTTCGTAGGCATCAATATAGTCATTGATTTCGCTGTTTTCATAAGCTCTTGTTGGCATATACTCTTTAAATTCTTCATCAAATTCAATATAATCTTCAAGCCCAAACTCTTTTGCCATAGCAAAGATTTTTTGTTCCAGTTCTGCATGAGGTGCGATACGCTCATCCACTTCACGCATACCATTTATAAGTAGATTTCCTGCATAAACTAAATCAAGTAAAACTTTAAATTCTTCCTTCGTGCATTTAATTTCCATTTTTCCACATCCTTCAAGGTTATTCAAATAGTGTTAAATTTGTTCTATCACCGTACTTGGTTCTAAAGCATTTAAATTCTGCCCGCTTCTTCTGTCATTGGTAATCTTAAAGTCAAATTGTTTTCCTAAACGATTAAGTAGTGTAATAGTACCTTCCATATTACCATTTATATGCACTACTTATATTTTAGTCTCGCTATGCATTAGCATTCAATACATTTTCAAAAATTTTATCTATTTTTACTATAATTTATTCAGAATCTTAACTTTTAGAGAGATTATTAAAAAGGGGCTGTTGCAACAGCCCCTTAAGGTTTTATTCTTCGATTAAAGATAGAGCAACTTCCATCATTTGAGTAAACTTAGTTTGACGTTCCTCTGCTGTTGTTGCTTCTCCTGTAAATGGACAGTCTGAAATAGTACAAATTGTAAGTGCTTTTTTACCTGCACGTGCAGCATTCATATAAAGTGCAGCTGCTTCCATTTCTACTGCTAGTACACCCATTTTTTGCCATGACTTAAGTCTTAAACTATCATCATAGAATGTATCACTTGAGTATAAGTTACCAACTTTATAAGTGTAACCTAAACGTTCAGCTTCTAATACTGCTTTTTGCACAAGGTCAAATGATGCAATTGGTGCATAGCGACCTGGTAATAAGTATTGATCCTCATAGTTTGAATTTGTACAAGCACCCATACCGATTACAATATCTCCAATATGAAGCGTTTCATCGATAGCACCTGCTGAACCGATACGAATAATATTTTCTACACCATAGAAGTTATATAATTCATAAGTATAAATTCCGATTGATGGTATACCCATACCGTGTCCTTGTACTGATACACGTTTACCTTTATAAGTCCCTGTATAACCGTACATACCTCTTACAGAGTTGTACTGAACAACATCCTCTAAATACGTATCTGCTAAGAATTTTGCACGTAATGGGTCTCCAGGCATTAATACTGTTTTTGCAATATCGCCTAATTTTGCGCCGTTATGTGGAGTTGGTGTACTCATAAGTATCCTCCTAATATATATATAATTTTATCTACCTCTTAAATGTATCATGTCACGGATTAACTGTTCAAGGTAGACAAAGCCTACTGTAACATTTTACCTTCTAAATAAAAAACGTGCAAGTTATATACCTGCACGTTTAGTTTTATTTTAATCTATAATAGGCTCAATTAATCCATAAGTTCCATTTTTACGTTTATAGACTACATTAACTTCCTCAGTATGAGCATCTCTATAAACAAAGAAATTATGCCCTACAAGTTCCATTTGCATAATAGCTTCTTCTGTATCCATAGGTTTAATCGCAAATTTCTTTTTTCGATTTATTTTTAGCAGCTCTTCTGGCTCTGTATCCATAGATGCAAATGCATCGGAAAGTCCTGCAATGCTTCCTCCGCTTCGATGTCTACGTCTTAATTTATTTTTAAAACGTACAATTTGTCTTTCAATAATAGCCACGGCATCATCAATAATGGCATACATATCTTTGCCCTCTACTTCACCTCTTAAAATTTGTCCATTGAAAGGAATTGTAATCTCAATGATGTGTCTTAGCTTTTCTACACTTAACATTACTTGTACTTCTGTTTGATCATTAAAATACTTATCTAGTTTATGAAGTTTATCTTCTACGGCATATTCAAGGCCTTTTGTAACCTCTATATTTTTACCTATAATGTTGTATTTCATATGTATCTCTCCTTTCAATCAACTGCCTGTTAACAGGTAAGTTATACTATATATATTCGATAAGATATGCTAAAATCCTCTTTTTGAATAAAGTTTTTTATAATTTTATGTGTTATTTTATATTAGCCTCTTCATCTCTATATAGAGGCTGAAAAGGCTATATTTGCTATACTGATTTCTTATAGTATTTCTTTTATTCGTTATCAGCTGTACTATCTACATTACTTGTATCAGCCTCTGTGCTATCTACCTCTGTACTTCCTGTTTCAGTTGCATCTACATCAGTTGTAGTTCCAGCACTTGTTTCAGTACCTGTAGGTTCTTCTGATGTTGGTGCACATCCCACAAATGCAGCTGCACTAATTGAGGCCAATGCAATAAATAATAATTTCTTCATAGTATATAACCCTCCAATTTAAAATAAGTTTAGATTCTTATGCAAATTTTTAATGACTATGGCAGAAGTATAGGCATTTCCTATGTAGTTCATGTAAAGAAATGCACTATAAATTGTATATAATATATATATAAATCTTATCTAATTTATTAACATTCTATATACAACATTAAGGTTCATAAAATCTTGCACTCTAATATCAAATTCTTCTTAGTAACTATATCTATCAACTAAGTATTTTATTACTTTCTATTACTTAACAAAAAATCTATTTTTTCTTAATATTTTTCTCACTCTCTTCATACTTACTTTATTAGCAAGTCAATTCCTTATTTAATTTTTCTCCTAAAAAAACTTAGTACACATTAATGTGTACTAAGTTTTTTTAATCTTCAAATATGAAAAGTTGTTCGATAGGTATTTCTACGACTTTTGAAATATCAATGGCAAGCTTAAGTGACGGATTATATTTCCCTGCTTCTAATCTCATAATCGTCTCTCTTCTTACTCCCACTTTTTCTGCTAACTGTTCCTGAGTCAGTTCTTTCATTAATCTATATTTCTTTAATGTACATATAAACTCTGGCATAATCTTTATTCCTTATTCTCATAGTAGTAGAGTAACCCTAGTGGCAGAGAAATCTGTAGGGCCCATAAAAGAGCTAGTGCTGCAACTAAAAAGGTATATGCTATTTCTATTCCCCTTTGTGATACCCAGTTGACCGTAATAATAAGTATAAATGCCATCGATACGTGTGTTATTTGGCTCGCCGTCGCTACTGCTCTTTGCTCATTATATTGAAAGCGCTCATCTCTTAACGTATTAGACATCTTACCTTCAAAATAGAATCCAAAAAATCCAAAGAAACCTAAAAATAAAAGTGCATTAGGATTACTTAATTCTATATAGAGTATGGGTGATATAAATCCTAGTAACCCTAATAACCCTAACCAAGGGCTAATTTTTCGTGTCCTAGTCGTATCTCTTTTCATAAAGCACCTCCTTATAAGTGATATATTTGTATCTTTATGTGATGAATATATCACTTATATTTAAAGACGTCAATGCTTCTTAATAGAAAATTTCCTCTCTATTCTAGATGTGGCGTTTCAGCATAGGCTTTAATCGTCCCTCGCCCTTCTTCTAGTTCTACAATACTTAAACTTGTCTGAGATACAAAAGGTTCGTTCCATAACTCGGCCACTTCTCTCTCATCCCATAAGCTCATAATATGCTTAAGCGTAATGGTATGGGTTACTAATAAGATATTCCCTTCTTGATGCTGCTCTATGAGTTCTTGTATAAAGCTATAGGCTCTATCTCTTGTATTAAAGAAACTTTCCCCTCCCTGTGGTTTATAAAGATGTGGTTCATGCCAAAAGTGATAGGACTCTATAGGGTCTAGCCTTTCTACTTCTTCAAAAGTAGAGCCCTCCCATATACCTATATTCATTTCTCTAAGCCTTACTTCTTTTATAATGGGTACATCTCTTTCTTCCATAATGGTACATGCTGTTTCATAAGCACGGTTACTATCACTTACAAATACCTTCTCAAAAGGAATATTCTTTAAATAGTTTCCAAGAGCCTGTGCCTGCTTACGCCCTTTCTCTGTAAGCGGTGAGTCTTTATGCCCCTGCATCCTCTTTTGTATATTCCATTCGGTTTCTCCATGTCTTGTTATGTATAATGTAAGCATCTTAATCCTCCCTTATTTTAATAAAAATATTGTAGTACTTATACCCCCTTAAGGCAATTCCTGTATATACTATTAATAGCCTAGATAGTATAATAAAACTAGATCACTTTTCTAAACAAACCATTGGGAATACTAGGTTTTACAGTTTTGTACTATGCCATTTTATACATTTTCAAATAGTATAAAGAAAGCGTGGTATAATGAATGAAAAGAAAGCAAGTTGCAATTAAAATTAGCGATTATAGTCTTAAAAATTGCATTCAAGAATTTATAGACGACTGCTCTATTAGAAATCTATCCAGTGACACTTTATCCAATTACATGCATACATTATCATACTTTATTGATTATACAGGTAATAAATCTATGGAAGATGTGTCTCAACGTGATATTAATGATTTCACTAGGTACATGAGAAAAAAAGGTAATACTGATTCTACTATTGCAACAAGACTATCTATATTGAAGATATTTTTTAATAGTAGGGGGATAACATTTGATTATCCTCCAATCAAAAATAAAGCTCCACAAAAAGTACCATATACAAAAGATGAATTGCAACTTTTATTAGCACCTCCTAAGAGACAAACTTTCACAGAATATAGAAACTGGTGCATAGCTAACTTATTGTATAGTACAGGTTGTAGAAGTAGTTCATGTGCAAATCTTAAAATTAAAGATATTGATTTTATAAACAACACAATATATTTTTCAAAATCCAAAGGTAATAAACCGTACTATGTACCATTAGGATCAGAATTAAAGAGGGTATTAAAAAAGTATCTATCAATATATCAGCATGAAGATGATGATTACTTATTTATTACTATATATGGAGATCAATTAAAACGTGAAAGCATGAAGCTTGCTATGATTAATTATAATAAAAGTCGTGGTGTAGCACGAACTTCTATGCACCTTTATCGTCATACCTTTGCCGTTGACTATTTGAGGTCTGGAGGAAATATAATGTATCTTAAAACCATCATGAACCATCATGATATCCGCATTACACAGAAATATCTTAATATAGACATAGAAGACGTCAAATCCAATTTTGATGATTACTGCCCTTTAAACAATATGAAACGAAAAGCTATTAAACTCAATATTTAGGCATAGAAAAAGAGGATATGTAAAGTTTACATATCCTTTGTATAACAATAATATTATTAGGTTATATTATATCTATAGACGGATGCTTTAAGCTTTAACAGATACACGTTTGGGTGAACGTTTAGACTGTTTAGCTTTTCTTACTTTAACAATTTTATATCCAGATATTTTAGACATAAATAGAATACCTTCAAACGTTAGGAATATAACATTAAAGTAAGGTAACAGGGTGAATACGAGGAACATTTTATAATGAAAACCTCTGTATTCCCTTTTTGCTTTTAAGACAAAATAGTTGACTAGATACATTGCAATACATAAGCTACAATTAGGCATATAACCTACACCCACATAACATACACGCAATAGCCATGGTTTAATGCTCGTCACATTCTATAGTTTTTGGTATTCGGTTAGCCTCTTCTTGATACATCCTTGAATGGTAGTTATTGTCTGAATATGAGATTTTCCGTTTTGAATTTGAGATACAACGTCAACATATCTAGCTGTAGTTTTCTGTATATTATCATTGTAAATATCCACTAAGGCCGTTCCAGTTACACCTAATACAGTCTGAAAAGAAAATTCCATAGGCTCTACTTTATAACCATCTTTAGCAAGTTTTTTAATAATATTTTCAAACTTCATCATGATTACCTCCTGCCATAATTGCTTCTACGATTTTATTTAAAGCCTCTTTAAGTGTATCTACTTTTCTTTCAAGTTCCTTTAATTCTCTATCCTTTGCATATACATTATCTTTTTCCTGTAAATAGAATAACGCTGCCTCTTGTAAAAATTGACTTACATTCGGACAAGTATCTAAATATTTATCTAGTTCAGCATTTGTGATACAAACATTCCTTCTTGTAGATGGCATATAATCAAATCCTTTCAGAGAGGACACTTTTAGTGTGTAGTGATATGAAAATAGTAGATACTCATGAGTTGAGTACTTGGTGGGTAAACACTTTTTATTGTGTTTGTGTTTATACTCCATCATATGCACGAATAATCATTTAAATGCTTGATTATATTTAAAAATTTTTATATTTATGATAATTTTATAATAGGGGGTGTAAAATGATTAGTTATAAACCATTCAGGCACTATATGGTAGAACATGATATTGATAGAGATTATTTATTAAATGAAGTTGGTATTAGCTCGACTACCTTTACTAAGTTAAATCAAGACAAACCTGTCCGTATGGATATACTTGAAAAAATATGTTTACATTTTAAAATCCCAATTGAACAAGTCATAGAAATAAAAGAAAACCACTAGGTAAATTCCCCTAGTGGTCTTATTATTTTACATATTTCAAATTGCTACCATATATCTTAATAATCTTTGCTACAGTTCCTTTGCTCAATCCAAATTCTTCTCCTACTTTACGATAGCTATTTAGTTCTTTATATCTTTTGGCTACATTGTATTGAAAGGTTGAATCTTTTATTTTCGATGGTCTTCCTTTTTTATTTCTGCTGTTTTCATCAAGATATATCTTAGCCTCACCACGAACAATTTCTGCTAATTCATGCTTTAATACTTGTCTGCATCTGCCGCATTCATGTTTTTCTGGTATCCTATCACAACTTTGACATGCTATCATACTTTACTCAACTCCTAAACCGTACATTTATAATGTATTTAGACGATAGTATAATATTTTAAGTTCCATTTATAGAAACAAAAAAATACCACTAGGAACGGGGGACGTTTCCTAATGGTTTAAAAAAGAGATATAATGATTTAAATCAAAAAATTTAGGATGAAGGGTAGTAGGATTATACCCTATATTAATGTAGGCTATACATCTGCGCCAAAAAAAAGGGTACCTACTAAGAAATTAATCTTAATAAGTACCCTATATTTTAATATCCTATATTCATTACACCTTTTAATTTGTCTAAAGTATAATTTGCAATTCTATCTGTTTCTTTTCTTAACAATTTAACCATGTCTTTATCTGGGTTGCCATTAATAACAAGATTTACTAATCCACCATCTATTTTTAATTCTGGTTGTGCAGACTTCGTATTAATAAGACCGGTCATATTTGCAGTAATGTTTCTCATCTGATTGTTTGTAAATACCCATTCATCTTTGGTAGCCTTTAATATAAGTTCATTTGGTTTTAGATCGTCCCCTAGTCTACCTAATTCAAGACCAGAATGACGTTGTTTAAGTATAGCACCAGTGTTAGGGTCTAAGTCATATTTTTTACGTTGCTCTTTAACCCATTTCTTCAATCCTTCATTGCTGGTTTTAATTGCTATTTCCATCTGTTCATGAAGGTATTTTTGCATATTTAACTGTTCTTTACCTTTTTCAGAAAGACCTCCACTAGAAGGTTTGTTATTACTATCGTTGGAAGATGTTCCTGTGCTTATATTTTGGTTATTTCCTGTTTCGATTTCTATATTAGTCCAGTGAGCATTCTTTAACTCGTCTTGAAGTCTAACTTGTTCAGCCATTTCGTCTGTTACATCTTTAAGAATATCAAGTAAATCCATTTGACCATTATTAAACTCGTTAGCTGCATCTGTAGCAAGCCCCCAAGCTTTAACAATATCTTCTTGCATTGCATCTCCATATGTAGCGTTGTATTCAAGTAGTTTTTCATACATCTCTTTGTTATTACGCTTAATCATATCTAAAGCATCTTGCCTTAGCTGACCTTCTTTGTCCAGATACTCATCAAGTTTATCTATCTCTTCTTGCTTTTCTTTTTCAAAAGCCTCTAATTCTTGATCTAATAAGTCTTCTTTATTTTGAAGAGATTTATCGTTCTGAAGTTCTTCTTTCTTTTCGAGTAATTCACGTAATTCTTCTTCTAATTCAAGACGTTTTTCATTCATATCACCACTATTATCTAGCGACAATTCAGCAATTTTATTGTTAAGAATCTCTTCTTGTTTCTCGATTTCAGATAACTCTTTCTTATAATCCTTATCTTCTTTCTCTTTGCGTAAAGATTCTTTTTTCTTATTGATGACAGCCTGATAACCATCAATCTCTTCCTGGAATGCTTTCTTTTTAATTTCTATTTCCTTTTTAATCATCTGTATAGTTAAATCAGATATAGTTTTAATAGCTGCCTTCTGGTCGTTTAACACCTTTAATCGTTCCTCATAGCCTTTTAATCCTATTTCACGCTGTCTCTCAGCCATAGATTTACGCATATTTACAAGTTCTTCTTCTGCATCACACCAGAGTTCTTTATACTTACGAACATCTTCAGCTTCATCATTCAAACCTTGTGCTTTAAGCTGACGTATTTTATCTTCATATCTAAGCTTAAGACCTAATAGAAGTTGATATTTTTCTTCTTCCTTAGCTTGATATTCTTTACCGCTATCATCCATCAGCATCTGTTCAAGTTGGATTCGTTTAACTTTATCATCATAAGCACGTTTTTCTAGGTCTGCTATCTTATTGATATTATCTATTTGTTGTTGCTTGCGTTGGTTTTCTTTTTTCCACCATGCATTCGATAATTCTTCACGTTGTGACATTGTATTAATATATACATTACCTACGTCTATAATCATTGATTTTAAACCTTGTAAACGTTGTTTTTCCTTATTGTTTGCGCTAGCTAATTGTTTATCAATACCATTAATAACCATATCTAATTGTAATTCTGTGAGATTAGATAAATCAACATCCTCAAACAACTTAGTTTCTGCTAGCTTATCACGCATTTCAACTATATACTTATCTAACTCTTTAGCCATTTCATCTTGTTTGTTACGTTCTTGTTCAAATAAATGTGATAGGTGATTAGATTCTTCTAACTCTATATTAGAGTTTCCGAGAAGTGCTGCATTCTCAATTTTAAGATTGGTTAATTCAATAGCTTTCTCTACATCTTCTCCACCTTTTAGCACATCATCAACTAATGATTGATAAATTGATTGTATGTATTGTGATTGACTCGAAGATGATTTAGATGATGATTTATTGCCTTTATCTAAATTAATTGTATCTAGTTTAATAGGAGTAATTGTCATTCCATTAGCTAGTTCCTGGAACTTTCTTTGATACTTTTCGGCCTCAGAATACACCCTATTCATCTCTAATAAATCAGCTTCAGTTGCATAAGGATTTTCTTTTAGAAATTGTGTCTTATCGAATTTAACTCCATCCATAGTTACACTGAAGTAGTCACTCCAAGCCCCTGCTAACTTTCCGATTAAGTCCTTTGTAGTCTCCATCTTACTAGATTCTAGGTCAGTATAATTCTTTAAATCAACTTGATATGCTTCTCCAAGATTATCAAAATAGCCTTCTATTCCTTCGGTTAATGTATTATATAATTGTTCATCTCCTAGAATTTTTGCGTTATAGAAGTCCTCACTTTGCATTAATTCAGCATTGTAATAATCACCGCTTGCACTTAGCATATTTACATAACTTGTTTGAATACCTTGTTCTTGTTCTGCAATTAATCCAGTTAGGGTTTTTCTAAGTTCTGTTTCATCATCCAGTGCTGATAATAATTGAGGATATTCATTTGCTATGGTTGATACTGTATCAGCCGATAAAGCATGTTTAGAGTCTAATTCTTCTAGAATAGCCGTATATCCTGATAACTTAGATTTATAACCTTCAAATTCTGCTATATAATTCTTTTGTGTCTGTATGCCGTCTTTTGTACTTCTATTAACCTCATCAATAGAAGCGGCTAGATTTTCTTGATCCTTTTGTACATCTATGAAATCAGTACTATTTAAAGTCTTTTGAAACTCTTTTAACTCATCTATGTATGCTTTTTCCTTATCAGTAGCTAACTCATAACCTTCTTCTAGGTCTGCTAAATATCCATTAAATTCTTCTATGTACTCAGATGACTTTTGAGTCTCTTGCCCTAGCTTAACAATTAATGAATCCTTTTCAATGTCAGATGTTGCATTATCTATTGCCTTTTCTAATTGCTTAATAGTGTTTTGAACATACTCTATGTCTGACTGTCTTCCCATTGCATCGCCTAGAGTTCCCCAACCGATTTTACCTTTTCCATATAACTCATTTTTGATAAGCTTTTCATTCTCTTGTGCTAGTAACTTCTCATTCAACTCAATTTCTTTCTCTAACCCTTTAAGAATAACTTCTTGTTGACTCGTTCTCTGGCTAGAATCAATACTGCTGAGTGCTTTATATGAACCTTTCAATTCGTTGAGTTTATTTTGCTGGACTTCTACCTTTTTTGTTTGTTCTTCTGTAGAAGTATTTAATATATCAAATACACCAACTATACCCGCTATAGCTGCACCTGCTACGCCTATACCCCCTAGACTTAATCCTACTCCTGATAGTAAAGGTTTTATAATAGCTAATACACCTTTTAATTTTGTAGCTACCTTCATAACTCCACCTACTCCTATTGTAAGTGCTGATATACTAGCTAATAGTTTTATCGTCCCTTCATCCGTCTTGGATATAGTATCAGCTATTGTTTCTAAACCATTTGCCACATCATCTACATAAGGGCTTACAGCCCCACCAACTTCCAACATACTATTCTTTAAGTTTTGGACACTTTTTTCCATCTTTGCAAATTGAGTTGCATCCACTTTTTCAAAGGCTTCTTGTGTACTTCCTGCACTATTCGTGATTAATTGTAAAGTATCATCAAATCTTTTCCCCTCTTCAGATAGGATTTGTAATGCCGCCTGATCTGCCTCAATACTCCCCAACATTTCCATTAATGATGAATTATTTGCCTTAGCTGATTTATCTAAGTGAACGAGTACATCATCAAGTTCTATTCCCTCTTTCATAGCATCTTGGAAACTCATACCTAATTCTGACTTGATAAGCTTACCTACTACCGTTGTAGAGTTACCTAGTTCATTCAGTAAGGCTCTCATTTGAGTAACTGCTTCTGAAGTTGAAGTACCTGATTGTGTAATCAATGCTAATCCCGATAAGGCCTGTTCTAATGATACTCCTGTATTTGCTGCAATTACTGATAATCCACTAAATTGAGTTGATAATTGTTCTATAGTAGTCTTCCCTACTACCGTTGTCTGGAATAATTG
This sequence comes from Zhenhengia yiwuensis, assembly GCF_014384995.1. GTDB lineage: Bacteria > Bacillota > Clostridia > Lachnospirales > Cellulosilyticaceae > Zhenhengia > Zhenhengia yiwuensis. The sequence goes on from NZ_JACRSY010000021.1 coordinate 61,734, forward strand.
ATCTGAAATAGCTTGTAAATCACTGGCTCCCATACCATATGAGTTCATAATATTAGTCAATACATCCAGTGTAGATGTTAAGTCAGCAAATCCACCTTTACTTAATTTTAAAGAATGATCTAGAACTTGAGATACATCCTCAAATCTCACACTAGAAGATAAGGCTTGATATACTGACTCTCTAATATCTGCCCCAGCTACACCGAATTTGTTTGAAGTCTCTATGATTGAATCACCTAGTGCCTCTATTTCTTGTTGGCTAACATCTACAATAGAACTAATTTTAGCCATACCGTACTCATGTTGCATATTTTCACTAGCTCCTAAGCTTCCCATAGCTACTGTAGCTGTTCCTAGTCCTACGCCTAATCCCATCATTTTATCACCAATATTTGATAGGTCTTTCTTTCCTAACTTATCTAGCTTTTTATCCAACTTATCAGCCGATTTAGTAGAATCGTCCATAACCTTATCCAAACCCTTGATTGACAATTCCGTTTTTGCAAATTCTCTAGAACTATCCTGCAATTCTCCATTTAGCTTTACAAGTTGTAGAGAATATTTTTGTACGTTGTTGGCTGCTTCATCGTATTCCTTGTTAGCCTTTTTCAGTTCTTTATATTTACTATTTAATTCCTTTAAACTTGCTTTAGTTTGCTTATGTTCTTCGCCTAAATTTTTAACATTCTCTTGATAGGCTTTATTTAATCGACTTACATCCTTTTCAATAGCACGCATAGACTTTTGTTTAGTCTGTAATTCATTGTTTTCAGCTCTTAAAATTTTCTCAGTTTCTTTAATTTGATTATTTACTAGTTGTGTTTTATTAGCTAATAACTCTTGTTTCTTAGCTAGTGCATCCGTATCTTTTTCATTAGCTTTTAACTGTGCCTGTGTATTTTTAAGTTCAGCTTTACTCAGTTTCAGCTGTCTATTAAAATCTTTTGTTGCTTTTGAATATCCGTCTCTTACCTGTAAAATTACATCTAAATTCTTTGCCATCTCATTATCCCCCTATAATCCTAACTCTTTTTCTAATTCTCTCAATAACATATTCTCAATTTCATCTTCATTCATATCTATAGCCCTATCAAACCAGCCTTGATGTTGACCTTCCTTGTAATTAAGAATCCAACCATAACGCTCTCCATCTTTTTCATTAGTTGCATCATTACTAATCACCGATACACCTTTATTTTTACTTCCACGCTTTACTACAAAACTTTCCTTTAGATTTCCTGAGTCTTCTGGTGTTTCTTCTTGAATTATAGGTAATGATTGCTCTGCAACCGTTGAAGTTACCTTGTATTTGGTGTCATCTGATAGGCTCAATTTCCCTACAATGTCCTCTATTTCTTTTAAACTTTTTGTATCAAACTCAAATTTTCCCACGTTTTATTCACCCTTTCTTTTATTAATTAGCAAAAAAATAAGTGCAATCTAATAAAGATACCAATCATTTTTAATTGATATCCTCTATACATTGCACTTATCTATAATCTTATTTCATATCTCAATATCAACCATGTTTGACCTTTGTCTGTAGTTTCTACATGATATCCTACTTGTCTGAAAAATTGACTACTCATAACTTCAGTAATCGCTTTATATAGTCTAGGTAAATCAGCATCTTTTTTCATATAAGCATTGACCTGAACTGTATGTTTTTCATACGATACTTTCCACCCCTTACTTCCTGGTGTTTGAAGTAGTGGCTTACTGGATAAAAAAGGATTATAGCTAATATAAGGTAATTGAACACTCTCATCTCTATTGTTCATAAATACCCTATCACCACATATCTTTTTTATGTCTTCATCAATCTTTAACTTATAGAGTTTTTCAAGTAACTTTTCCATTTATACCACCTCTTCCACATAAAAAGTAATGGTTAAGGAAGAACTATCATCAACATCTATAATATTGAACGGTCTACCTTTTATCTTAATGAATACCTCATTATCTAGAATTAAGTCTCTTCTTTTTCTAAGAGTAACTTTCTTCCGTTGCCTATACGCTATACGGTTGTTTTCAGACCTCTCACTAGACTTGATATGCTCTACACATGCCCTATCTGAACAAATAGTTTTTTCTATCTCATCGGTTAATCCTAGATTGTCTTCTATAATTTCAATTCTATATAATTCAACTAGAGTATTATATTTTCCACTATTCATCATTCCCACCACCTAGCCCACTAAGTTTTGACAATGCATATCCAAAATAGTTTTACAGAAATTTGTCATTGTAAATTTAACCTCAGACTCACTATCCCTGTTGTTATACGCACTACTACAAAGCATCAAAATAACAAGCATTAAATCGCGTTTAGGATTTCCGTTCTCATCTAACTTGTATGGATCAACTCCAGTATAAGCTCTTACTTTATCCTCACATGCTTGGAGAATCAATGTTAATAGTGCGTCATCTATAGTGTAATCATTACTGATATTCAAATAAGCTTTAACGTCTGCAATTGTTAGCATAGTTATCACCTACTTCTTCTTTGGAGTCTTATTAGTTGTTCGTGTAGTTGTCGGTGCTACTGGTGCAGTTTCTACCTTTAACACAATAGCACTATCTGGTTTATCCACTACCCCACATACATCAAAGATTGATAAGAATATTTCAGTATTATTTGTATTTGAAATATCTGTAAGTTCAATCAATCTTTGCTCATCGTCAAATAATGTACATCTCATTGTCACATCAAGAGGATTAACTAAAGCTGCTACAATTCCTTTTTCATTACTAAAGTTATCTGTTACGAACACAGGTAATCCCATATAATGAAGCTTCTTATTTTCCAAATTTCCAAAGAAATCTATTCCTGTATCACTTGTTTTACTATCTAAAATAATATCTCTAATTTCTTTAGAAACCATCCAAATAGCTCCTGAAAGATTTGCTGGATCAAATTCTTTGTACATTTCTGTTAATGTTATAAGTGGCATATTAACTCCACCATCTGTTGTTTTAATAGTCCCTGTACTTGTTATAGTAGGTATAGTAGAATCACTTGGGTATCCATAAAATAGGATATTTTCAATAGCTTCTTTTGTACTAATCGCAAAAGCTCTAGTGATTGCATCTCTAAATTTATCATTCTTTTTGAGTAACGATTTAGACACTGCACATTTACTTCCAACTGTCACGGTCTTTAGTCGTTTGGTATCTGCTGCAATATCAGCTTCTAATGCCTCATTCCCATCTTCAATAATACCGAATACTGGATTACCCACACTCACTACATTTGCTTCATCATCCACCCATTTAGCAAAATATAAAAGTGGTGAAATTTCTTTATATTTATTTCTAATATCTACACTACAATCACTAATTGATTGTCTTAATTGCTCCTCTGTCATATTTAATCATTCCTTTCTATCTCTAAAAAATAAGGGATAGACGAGTATACACCCATCTATCCAATTATGTAATTCTTACTTTTACGCTGTTTTCTTTTCTAACATCGCAAGTTTCTGAATTTCTACAGGTGCACCACCTAATTCCGCCACTGCATGATATCCTGTCATATTAAAAGTAGCATATTTCTCTTTAAGTACTTGAATAGCTAAATTTGTTACCTCTTTACAATAGTAGCCACTCATATCAGCAAAGAAGATATGATTTTCTTTAATCTCATCTGATTCATTGATTCTATATCCTAGTAAGTTATATTTGAATGTTTGCTGTAAATCTCTTTGTAAAACTTTTTCACCAGTTTCATATTTAAGCATTCTTAATTTTTCTACCATCTTAGGGTTCATATAGAATTCACATGCTCCCCTTAATGCAGATGGCACTAAGCATTCTAATTTAACAAGGTCATCTGCGGTAATTTCAGTCGATGATTGCACCTCTACTTTTCTTGCTTCTGGAAGGGTTACTAAACCTTTAATCTTTGCTGCTTCTGCTGTGCCGTTAAAAAATTCTTTATCTACGAATTTTGCATATGCTTTAGCAATTTTATCCACTACATATTCTCTTAAATTAAATTGAGATTTTCCTAATAAAGAACGAGAAATTTTGACAAGACCTCTAATTTGGAAATCGTCAATTGCTTGTTGTTTGAAAGATGGTTTGCTTTCTTTTGTTTCTGCTTCATCCTCAACATAACCTACTGTAATTTCACTTGTTTCTGTATCCTCTAATACAAATGTAAGTTTGCCAGCGATAGGAAATTTCTTAGCTTTAGCATAAGCATGTGATAAAACTTCAACTTGTTTAATAATATCTTTAGCAATTGTTGTAGGAATAAGTGCATCTCCACCTGTAACAGCTCTTAATTCTTCCATTGCTTTACTTTCACCTTGTATAGCTCTAAGGAATAAATCCTCTTGTTCCATTGCTCTAGTTTGTTCTTTATCCTCAACGTTTTTAATAACTTTTTCTTTATCAACCTCTACACTTCTTACCATTTCATCAGCTCCCTTAATTGCTTCAATTTTTGTATTGATTTCTTCAATCTCTCGTTTTAAATTTTCAATCTCTTCTACTTTGAAATTTTCTGCTTCTATTGTAAACATTTCTTCCATTGCTTCAATTTTTGCATTTCTAGTTTCTTGTAATTCTTTTAATAGTTTCATATATATCATTTCCTTTCATTCCACAACTCTGTGGCATCTCAACTCTATCTAAAGAGGAGAACTTATCATAATTTTTATAGTTAATCTCACTCACTATGAATTTCTCTGTAACATAAAAAAGACACATAACTTTTCTTAGTTACATGTCTGCTTTAAGTTTTTGAATTGTAATAAATGCTTTATACTTATCAAGTTCTAACTGTGAAACTTCCTCACGTTTCTCTTCTTGTTCAGTATCTTTGATATCAACTTGAATATCTGACTTACTATCACGTACTTCATATTCAATGTTTTCAACATCCCTACATTCAACTTTTGTATTGTATGCCGGTTGTTTTGGAGCAATTAAAATACTAATTTCAGATACACGAATCTTATCTTGAATAATACGAGGAATACCATCTCTACATGTTTCCGTATCACTCTTTAGACTTCTAAATCCAAAGGAAGTACCTGTTAATTTATTTGATTTAGCTGCACGAATTAACTCGTCACAATCTGTCTCAACGTCATATCGTAAACCAACTGTATCAACTGTTAATCTAAGATTTTCTTTTGTAGAGTCTACAACCTTATTCCAGTCATGATTAATCAATAATTTAATATCATCATTTTCTCTAATAGCCTCTTCCCATGCCTCATTAGTTACTTGTTCTCTAAATTGTGAACCATCACTATCTGTAAGAATTTTAGAGTCCTGATTTGCAATATTAGCCCATCCAGTTAAACGAATTTTTCCGTTTTCTAATTCTCTAATTTGTAGTTTCACTTTTTTCACCTCCACCTTTTTCAAACGATGCTATCTCACCTTTATTAAAAATTTGATATGTTTTTGATTTTGGATCATATAAAACATCTGCTAAAGAGTATGAATATAAATCTAATCCTTCAATAACATCCATATTTTCTTTTCGTCTCACATCATTTCTACTTAAAAATCCTGATTTGATACCTACTGCATAAGCATCATACCGTTCCTTTGTAGAAGTTCTTAATAGTCCATTAGTATCTATTTTAAACTCCATATTAGGCTTTTCGGCTATCAACAACATGGAATCTGAAAAAGCTTTCTCAAGTATGGAGATCATAGGTAATACTACACTTTTAATGTAAGCGATTAATTAGAAGGTGTCCAAAAATAAAAATCGTACAATTAGAGTTGGAGCATTTCACTCTAGTTGTACGATTTATTATTTGCAGTTATTTTGAATCTCTGGTGCCCAAGGCATTAGTTCCTCTAGTTCTTC
>NZ_JACRSY010000022.1 GCF_014384995.1 Zhenhengia yiwuensis
GAAGTTTAAATTCTTTGTCATATCTCTTAGCCATTGTTTTAGGACACCTCGTTCATTATAGTTATTTCTATTATAACTCAAATCTCCATTCTATGTGTCCAATTTTTATTCTAGCATCAAAATTTAATTCTATTTTTATTCAGTATTTAGTTGTTTATTTTCCAAAGAATAGTCTTTATAGACTTATAATAATTAATATTTTATTCAATTATTTTGATTTTCTTTGCTATTTATATATCTCAAACTTAATTTGGTGAAATTTTTTTTTATTTTTAAAGTAATATTAATAAAAATAGCCTCCAAGAGATTCCTCTCTTGAAGGCTATTTTGTATATCGTCCTTATTTAAGGTTTATTTTATTCATTACAAGTCTTTTATCTCTTATGAAATAAGCTGTTTAAAATCTTCCAAGCTCATTGCTTCATTAAATAAAAATCCTTGTGCAAATTTACATTTAGTAGATTTGATAAATTCTAATTGTTGCTTAGTTTCTATTCCCTCTATAACTACTTCCTTTTTAATAATTTCAACTAAATCAATGATTGTTTTTAAAATAGCTTGTGCTTTTTCGCTTTTTTCTATATCTATTAAAAAATCTCTATCTATCTTTATCACATCTATAGGTAACTCTTTTAAACTTACAAGTGAAGAATAACCTTTCCCAAAGTCATCCATCAAAATTTTAAAGCCTTCTTCTCTTAATTTATTTATGGCTTCAGTATTCATACACATGAAAGTTTCTGTTAGTTCTAATTCTATTAATTCTATAGGTACTTCATGTCTATGTAATAGGTCCTTTAAGTGCATAGTATTCTTTATATCTTTTAAAGTCATTTGTGAAAGGTTAACTGATATAGGAATTCTTTTTAGCCCTTGCTTTTCCCAAGAAGTAAGACTTTTACACACTTCCTCAAATATAAATAAATCTAACTTCTCTATTAATCCTAGTTTTTCTAATACTTGTATGCATAAGCCTGAACTTAACATTCCTTTTTTCCTATGAAACCATCTTACTAATGCCTCTCCTCCTATTACTTCTTTTGTATATATATTATATCTAGGCTGAATATAAACTTTAAACTCATTATTCTCAAATGCTTTAATGATATCTTCTCTTGTTACATAATTTTGCATAGACCCTCCCATTTTTTATTAACTCATTTTTTTATACTCGTACATATTTTTTAAGTGTTTTCTATCCTTTATTCCCATCTTTAAATCTACAAGATGCCCTTATACCTAGTTTTTCACAAATAAAATAGCAAATTAGCCTTATTACTAATTTGCTATTTTACTCTGTGCTTATCTATTCATATTCTATAACTCTACTTAATTAACTTAATAAGTGTCTCTATCCTAAAAATTTTAGAAAACATAAAGGTTAAAATCAACATAGCTTTAATTCATATATCTTTACTTTTTTATATTATATTTCTATATTATATCTTTATATCTTCTTAAGGTAGTAATATATTTTTCCTATCGAGTATCCATAACTTTTTTATATATATTGTCTATAGTACTTTATCTTGACAGGTTCATTTAAATACTATTATACTTATTACTCTTAATATTCTTCTATAAACCTACTACCACTTTTATATAAAACATAGCCTATTAAGCATATGGAGGAAAGTTCATGCAACTAAATCATCTGAAATATATTTTAAAGGTGGCAGAATTAGGTTCTATTACTAAAGCTGCTCATGAGCTTTATATTAGTCAACCTAGCTTAACTAAAACTATTTCAAATCTAGAAAAACAATATAACATTAAAATATTCGAACGCACTGCTACAGGTGTTTCTGTAACATCAGAAGGTAGACATTTTTTGTATTATGCCAAAAATGTTGTTCATAGTGCAAACTCATTAGAAAGAAGCTTTCAAGATTCTTTTTACATTAATCAAATTCAACTATTCGTTGCTACCCAAACATTAGATTTTATTCCCGAGGTTGTTCTAAATACATATAAAAAATATAGTAATCATAATCTAAAATTTGAAGTCTATGAAAGTCATCGTTCTAATGTAATAAAGGCTATTCAAAAAAGGGATTGTAATATAGGATTAATTGTACAAACCAATAAAGAAACGAAAGCTTTTGATTGGCAACTAACCTCTACAAATCTCGAAACAGAATACCTGGCTTCAGATACTGTCTATATTTTATTAGGTCCAAAATCAAGTTTATATCATGCAGCCTCTATAACTTTTCAAGATTTAGAAAGACTCTCACATATTTGTTTAAGTATAGATGAGCTCACAAGATCTGAGTGGCAAACGCATAAGCAACACTTATATATTAACCTTAATCATGTTATATACTGTAACTCTATTCATCTATGTATAGAGCTTTTAGAAAATACAGATGCGGTATTATATGCTTCGAAATGGATTTTAAAATACTTTAAAAATACAAACATTAAAGCCCTTCCAATCAGCAACAATGATATTTATGAATCGAACCTTATTTGTATCAAACGAAAAAACGAACCTCTTACCCCTATTGAACTGCACTTCATCGATGAAGTAAAAAACAGCATTAATCCTTCTCTCTAAAGAATTAATGCTGTTTTTTACTTTGCTATCTATCTAATCTTAAAAACTAAAACAAACTAACTTGATTCGTCTCACCCAATACGCTAAGAGCTACTGGGTCGTTATCCATAAAGTAGGCTTTCTTAATTTCCTGTTCTTTTGTAAAAATAGCTGTTTGTAAGTCTGCTGTAGATCTTAGTTTGCAGCTATAGACGATAGGGAAGTATTTTCTAATGAAGTCCCCTTCCGTATGTGCCGTTAAGGCAATGATTTGGAATCCAAGTTGTTTGGCAATAAAGAAGACAGGTTCTAAAACGTGTCCACTTGAAGCTTTACCAAATGGGTTATCTAGAATGACCACTCGGCTTACTTTATTGTTATCACTATGAATGTTTTGTTTCTTCTCTGCCAGGTAGTTTAAGATACCTAGGTAAAGCGCCATGTTTTTACTCCATTTCTCCCCACCAGACCATTTATTAGATGTTTCCCAGGAAAAGAGTTGGGTACTAATATCACTAATATTGCTTACTTTTCTACAACGTATACGAATACTTGTGCTACCCATAACCACTTTTAGAAGCTGTTTGAGTTTAAACTGCTCTTTAATATATTTCTTAACCTTTTGTAGTGCCTCCTCATTATCCTCATCTAAGAAGCTCTCATGGTCAATGTCATCTAGCATTTTGTAAATATGATTTCGAATCTTTTCTTTACCTTCATCTTCCTGCCATCCTGGAATATCAAATTCATAGATGGTTTTCCAGCCTTCTTCTGTCTTTACCCTTGTTTTCTTTGGAATCTCTTTAAGTTCTGCTACCACTGTTCTAAGGTAAGTATAAAGATGGGTAATGAACTGAGAAAGCTGCTTGTCTTGGTCAATCATATCTCTTTCTAAAATAGAAAGGGTATGATTAATACGTTCTACCATATGGTCTTGCCATTTAATAAGGTCTTCATAATTTTCTTTTTGAGTAATCCCCTGGATTGCCATATTTCTAAGCTTACTATCTCTGATCTCTCTTTGGCAGAAGTGTTTAAAACTTTCTCTTTGCACAGTAATATGCGTATGGCTAGAATCCATACTACTTTTGAGCGTTTCTAAAGTACGAATCATCTCTGTTGTAATACGTTTAAGCTGAGTCTTAACTTCTTCCTTTATCTTTTCATCTAATAATCCCACTTTGACTTCTGGTGCGCAGTAGCCATAAAGCTGGTCCTTCTTATCCATTTGCAGTTTGCTTTCTACAATAAGAGCAAGCTGTTTTTCTAAAGTTTGACTTTGGCCTTTGATATACTGCTCTTTGTCTTTTAACTGAGTTTGAAGCTTCTCTTCCTCTTCCCTTGCCTTACAGCAATAAGGTATAAAGGTACTGATTGGCTCATAAGCCTTCTCAAAGTTTTCTTTTTTACTATGATAATCTTGCTCCATCTTATCAAATTGAGTCTTAGCTCCTTTTACCTTTTGCTCTAAATCTTCTAAGTCTTTCTTAAGTCCATTAAGCTCTTTTGTAAGCTTATTAATTTCTTCTTCATACTCCACTCTAAAGTTTGGAATTTCTGTAAGCTTTTCTTCTAGTTCTGCTTCTTCTAAATGGAAGTTCTTCTCGTTATCTGCATAAGCCTTCTTACTTTGCTCTAAGAGATGCTCAATTTCACTACGTCCTTTTTGTTTACTGTTTAGGCTTTCTTTTAACTGGATTTGTTTATCTCGTAAGTAAGCCAAATCCCCATTGCTATAGTCTGCCTGATAGTTTTTCACTTCTTTATAAAGCTCATCATCCTCTATACGTGTTTGACTTCTTCTAAGGCCCTCTAACCTTTCCTTAATGTCGTCAAGAACTTCTTTAAGTTGTTCAAGAGATACACGAACTTTAGTAATAAGATTTTCTTGGTCTTTAATTTGACCTTGTAAGATATGAATAGCTTGTTCCTGAAGGTCATTATCTTGTTTAAGCTTTAAGTATTCGGCCGCCTTTTCTACAGCGCTTTGCAAGGTATTCCTTTCATGGCTTTCTTGCTGTAAGAGGGTTTGTATCCCTTTGCTTTCTTTCTTAATCTCCTCTATACGGTCTTTATCTTGCTGAATTGCTCTACTTAAAGTAGCTTCCTCGGCTTTAAGGTTAGTTTGCTGTTCTCTTAAGGCCACATATTTTTCATGAGGGTAAACACTTAGGAAGTTTCTGATTTTATCGAGTAACTGATCAAGCTCTCTTAATTTACTTTCTTTCTGTTTACGATAAGCAATTGCTTCATCCAGTGCCTTCATGGCTTCATTTTTATGAGCCTTAAAAGCTTCCGTTTGCATATCTTCCTGCCAAGCTTTTGGATAAATCATCTGATCTATCTCTACATGCTCTTCTAAAAGCCCTTTCGCCTCTGTTAAAGTGAGAACACCTACTGGTGTAGTTATTTTTTGCCTTTGTTCTTCTAGCTTAATACGAAGAGCTTCCTTTTGCCCATCTGCTACAATCATAACCTGTGTCCATCTTGGCTGATTTTGCATCCTTTCTTTAACTGCCTCATCTTCTAGACTTTGGATAAAATCTGTCCCAGATTGTAGGAAGGAGAACTGACTGTACCATTTTGCCACAAAGCTCTCAATGAGAGGTTCTGCTGTAAAATACTCATGATCCTCATAGTTTTCAAGGAAACGAGAATGTTGTCTTTCCATTAATAGTGCATCTTCTTTTTCCCTTGTGAACCTTTCAACCTGTTCTTCTAGTGTATCGAGCATTTGCTGTGGTTTGGCATAAATAGAAGTCACGCTATAGAAAATGGGTAGCATAACCTTAACATCTTGTAGCACTTTTTCTCCAGCTTCCTCTAACTGGCAAAGCTCGGCAGTAATACGGCTGATTTCTCCCATGAAGGCAGTTCTCTTACTATTTTTTTCTTCAATGGCTACATTCAGAGTGTCTTGCTCTTCCTCTAAAGTTTTTAACTCCTGTCTTAAAGTGAGTTCATGGACTTCAATTTCACTTATACGTGATTGCCAAAGTTTGAAATGTTCTTCTACATCTTCCCCTATCCCTTGGCTTAAAATAGTCTTTTTGATGGCCTCCATACGGCTCTTTTGACTCTCTATAATCCCTTCTAACTTGCTACACTTTTCTCTCAGTACTTTCATCTCTTCTTCTAAAGTGAGCTTTTCCTTAGTCGCTACTTCTCTGTCTTCCTCATAGCGTTCTTTTTCTATTAAGCCTCGTTCATATTCTTTCTTATAGCCAGCCAACTGATCTTCAAAGCACCCTTTAAGCTGACAGCTATTTTCTTCTAAGGCTTCTTTTAATGCTTCTACTTCTTGGTCTTCATTTAATAAAGCCAGCTGTTCTTCGTAAACTCTTATTTTAGCCTGTGCCTCACCCATATTATGCTTAAACCATGAAAGCTTCAGCATATGGCGTCTTGTTTCCTTCTCCTCACGCTTATGACGCATAGCCTGATACAGATGATCTTCGGCTTCATAAGTTTTCTGACTCTGCTCGAAAATTTCTTTGGCTTCGGTTACTTCTATAAGTTTACTTTGCTTTTCAAGCAGCTCTTTCTCTTCTTTTAATTGATACTGCTCCTGTTCTAAGGCTTTAAGCTCTTTTTGTGCTTCCTGCTCCTTCATTTCAATCAGTTCCCAAAGTGCTTTAGCCTCTTCTTTTTTAGCCGTATAGTCTTCTATCTTTTTGGCATAAACACTATAGCTTTTTACATATTTAGCCATTTCTTCTTTAATCTTTTTACTCTCTTCAATACTTCTTGTAAGCTGTTTATGCTTTTTGAAGTGCTCTCTTTGGCTCTCAAAAGTACTTGTAAAGTCATCACTGCCACTACCTACTAAGCCTTGCTCTACAGTTGGCAAAAGAAGTTTTTCTACTAAATCTTGTGTGGTTTTGCAACCATCAAAGAAGGCCTCTACGCTACCTTCTCCACTATTAATAACAGCAATACTACGCCACTCTTCAGCAATAATTTTAAAATGCTCTTCGATGTAATCATGAAATAGTCTTGTTGTCTGGAAGGACTGAGCTGTCATATAATCTTTGCTCATTCTTTGGTAGTACTCATTCATCTCACCTTTACTTGAAGCACGTAGACCTCCTGAAAGTTCTGGCTGAGTAAAAGGTAAGTTTTCAATGCTATGTTTATCATCTACGCCGTATTCGTAAGCATATTTATAAGATTTTAACTCATTATTTTGTAAGTAAAGGGTAACAGCTGTTAAACCATAACGTCTTGGCTTATCTTGAATAATCCATTCAATAGCAATATGTGCCGCTTCTCCTTCTAACGAAAAAGTCTCTTTAACTTTACGTTCACCTAAATCCATATGAGGGAGTACAGCTTGAAGGGCAGCTTGAATGAAAACTGTTTTTCCTCCCCCATTCTCTAGTAGTATAGCTGTGTTATGTCCTGCACATTTAAAGAGTTCATCATTATAACGCTTACTACCATTTTCATAAATTACGTTAGTATATCTAATTTTTGATATCGATGCCATCTTTTATGCTCCCTCCTTCTTGTCAAACTGATAAATAAAATCTAGTAACCCACGGTTGTATTCATAATCCATATAGTAACGCTGAACAATAACTTTAGTCTTCTCAGTCAGCTCCATTTCGTTGTTCCCAATATCATGAATCATACCTTGTTTTTCTAAGAAGTTCTTCACTGAATTTAAGAAACTCATACGGCTATTGGTATTGCCTGATTGCTTTTTAGCTTTTTCTTTAACATCATCAATAGCCATCCATTTTTCTAGAATTCTAATCCAGTTGTACTCTTGTTCTTCTTCTATTTTTCTAAGTTCCTCTTCCTCTATTTGGGAAATGCTCTCAAGTCTTAAGTGTACTGCCTCTAGCCATTCTTCCATTTTAATAAAGCTTCTTGTAGGCTCTTGACTTTGATAGCTATTGTAGAACTCACCAAGTAGAATAATAATAGTCACATACATAAGATAAATATCTAGATTGGTCGCACCACTTGAGAGATAAATCCTTTTAATCATTTCATTACTCATATGTAAAGGAGAAGTGGTTGCAATAGGGACTAAATACAGTATGTCACCACCAACAATAATGGTTGCATCATCCTCCCTTGCAAATTGATCTACTAATTCTTCAATACGCTCATCTCTCATATAAGCCTTAGCGTCTGCTGTGAGGCAATTCCCACTAGCCGCTAGCCTTGTATAAATTTTATAAGCCTCAATAATTTCTTCATTTTTATATTCCATCGTCCTCACCTGCTTTTACTTCTAATGTCAAATCTATTTCCATATTTGTGATGGTAAAACGCTCATATTTTTCTATCTCGCCTTCGTTTTCTCTCACTTTAATGCTGTTAGTCATACCTCGTAAAACTTCCTTCACGCCACTTAAAAGGCTTTCATCATCTAATTCATCTAAATCGATAGGAGACTTTTGATGGAGCATAATCCAAAAATCATAGAACAGCCTCTGTTCTAATAAAACGGACTCTTTTTCCTCCAAACTACTGCAAATTTCTTCTAAAGTAATACACGTTCTTCCTTTTAGAAGCTCTCGCGCCTCTAACATCACCTCTTTAAAGTATGCCTTTAACTGCTCCTTGTGCTGATTAAGCTGCTCTTCACTTGCCCCTTCTAAAAAGGCTCTACCTGTTTCCTCTTCTGTACGCTTTTCAATACGCTGCTTACCAAATACACTAAGCGGGTACCATTCCCTACTACGTGCCACTTTTAAAAACGGCTCTACAAAAGTTTTACTTGCATGAAGTGGCAGTGGTTTACCCATCATAGCACCTACAATATCTTGCTGGAAGTTAAAATTATCTAGTCCTATAAAGTAAAGTGCCTGCTGAGCCGCTTCTAAAGCATGAGTACGTAGCACAATACTATCTTGTAACAGCTTGCTATGCTCATGATGTACTGCTTCTAATTGCTGGTCGATTTTTAGCATAAGTGTATAAGCTTTTTTATCTTTTTCATTTTCAATCTGATACTTTAAACTATCTTTTGTCAATCTCACAAAGTCTTGTAGTTCATCAAACTCCTGATTTTCCCTTGCTAGCCTTACATGAATATCTTCAATAAGATTTTTATAACGCTCATAGGTCTCTTCAGATACAATGCTCCTCGTCACTTCATGTTTAATTTTCATAAGCCTTTCTCTTAAGTTCTCAACTGAAAGACTCATCTCATCTACTTGTCTAAGGGCACCTATAAACTCACCTTTTTCAAGCTGCTTACGTAGGAGCAATTGATTAATAGAGATTTGAAACTCACTAAAGTATTCCTTACTAGAGAAAATCAGCTCTAACCCTTGGTCATCTAATGTATAGTATTGTGTATTAGACTTTACATCAGCACGTGCAGCCTTCAAAATGGAATAGTAAATAGTCTCCTCCTGCTTAGTCTCCCAGTTGTAGAAAGTCATACTATTACGACTCCCATTAGAAGGTCTAAAGACATCAATAATCTCTCTAGCTAATTCTAGAAACTCCTCTCTATTCATATCTATTTTTCCATCATTCACTTTATATAAAAAGGCCGCCAATTCCTTGACCCCACTGGTCTTCTGGCGCACAATCATATTTTCAAAAAAGAACAGTAAAGTGAGCATCCCTAATTCATAATAAGGAATATCCTGACTCGAATGATCTTTTTTTGTTTTTCTTCCAAGCCTGTATAAAGGATCATAAATAGCTAGCCTTTTCATACGCTCTCCAAAATGGTCCAAAACTCCGCCCATGTCTATATGCATTTTAGCTTCCTCCAAATTTCTAAAATATCTTTTTTATGGATCGCTTCCACATCATCTTATTTACTAAAAGAAACTTATGTTCCCCTCTATTATAACATGTCCCCCTATCAATCCCTAATTAAAAAAGTATAAGAATCCCTAAAAATAATTTCAGAAATTCTTATACTTATTAGTCTTTATTCAGTTCATCCCTATCCTAATAACCCCCTACCTTCTGGCCCATCAATCCCAACGCCAAAACGCTTATGCTTTACGTGTAAAATCTTTGGATAAATAAAGTACTAAATCATCATTATTTGTACATGCCGCATAAGGCTCTAACCTTTCATTGTTATACCAAACGCCACTCCCATCTGGAATGTAACCTCTTTTGATATACAAGCGCTGTGCAGGACCATATCCAGCATGTAGGCCTACCCCTAGACAAATCTTATCAGAATACTTTTTGACTCCATCTTCAATTGCATTAAAAATGGCCGTCCCTACTCCTTTTCTTTGATACTTTTCAAGAACATTGAAATCACATACAGTTGGAATATGCTGATTAGCAAAAGGACCATGCTGAGCATTTGGCAGAAGCGTTGCATATCCAAGTACTTGCTCTCCTTTTACTGCTATAAAAACTTTTCTCACACCATTTTTTTGTTCTTTATAATACTTTTCAAATAAGTTGATAGGCTTATCCCATCCCTGTAACTTAAAAGCTTTGTGAAAATCAAGTATATCTGATTCCATCATATCCCTAATTTGAATATCCAAAATATCTCCCCCTATTTCTATAAGTTTTCCTTATTATATCATTATTTTAAAGAACTTCATGCACAATGTATGTATACAGCTATTCTTTAGAATATATACCTCTTAGCTTTAAACTCTATGTAGGGCTCTACCCAGCTTAAATAAAAAAGTATAAGCCTCTCTAAAAATGGTTTAGAAATTCCTATACTTATAAACATTTTATACATCTATCCTACTGTCAAAGAAATCCTGTATTTTTACTGCGCCTTCCAAGACTTCTCTTGTAACATATAAGCTTCTATCTGCCCTTGTCATGACATGCCACTTCACTAAGCTAATGGCACCCTTTTCGATTTCTATTGCTGTAATACACCTTGGATGCACACAACTTCCATCATTAAAGTACATAGGCTCACCAACTTTAGGAAAACTTGGTCTATGTGTATGTCCCGTTATTAACATCTTATTTTCTTCCTCTGCCCACTTCTTTAAGTGAGCCTCTACCTTATTCTTTTTGTTATAATTCTTCCCTGCTCTCGTGGGGTCCTTTACACCCCAAAGCTCCACTGTTCTCCATAAATACCTTACCAAAAATCTCCCTAACCTCCAGGCTTGATCATTAATAAAATCTCCTTGATGCCCATGCACAAGAAAAATTCTATTACCACTATTTCGATCTTCTAAAATCAAGCTCTCATAAACTTGCATAGAAGGAAATAGCGGACAAACATTTTTTCGCGTCTCACAGTAATACTCTGTACACTTCTTTTTAAACAATTTCTTATTACTCTTCTCTTTATCATGATTGCCATAAATCATATATAATCTCTTTTCATTATAAAACCTAGACATCAGCCAAAAAGCATTACTATGCACTTGAATAATCTCTTTCATACATCTATTTTCCCAAAGTTCATCACCATCTCCTAGCTCAATATACGTAAAGCCTTCTTTATAATAGTCATTTAATGCTGCCCAAAATAAATGTTGATTCAATAAAAAATTATCTCCCCAATTTCCACTCCCTCTATGACAATCACTCATCATCACAAACTTAGAGTCCTGATCATAAGGAAGGATTATTGCCTCTTCATAAGCTTTTGATAAACATTTAGATGTTCTCATACTCCCCTCCCTTGCTATTGATTGAGATAAGGTTGCATATTTTTATAAAGTTCTTCCAATTTTTTAGCTCTTTTACTATTGGCAAGCATTCTAAATAATATAGGATAATAGATACGTAAGAAATCAATCTTATCAAGTGTGCGTGTAAAATCTCTCGTAACCCAATTAAATAAATGGCAATAAAATCTATTAAGTCTTTGAATCCAGGCTACTACCCATTTGCCATATTTCTGTGGCTGTGCCGTTCTAGGCGTTGTAAAAATAACTTGGACCATTCTATTTTCTACTCTAATATCCTGAGCTTTATAACCCGCATCACTCAGCCCCTTAATAAAAGCTCTTTGCATCTCACTATTTGGAAAAATAATTTGAAGCTCTAAAGATAATTGCTCTGGTTTAGAAAAGACAGCTACATCAAAATCCGTTAACCACCAGTGTCTCCCTTTTCTTTCAATGATCGTCTTATCCTCTTTTTTTAAAGTATATGCCATTTGTAAACGGTCATCATCGGATACACACTCATAGAAAGCCCCTGAGAAAATGCCCGGTATATCTACATCCTCTTTATCTGTTACATACACGCCGACTTCTCCCCCTGTTGTCATACCATACTGCCCCTTCCAAAACTCAATGAGCCACCTTCTACCATCATATTGAAAATAAATAGGTTCACTGTCTATAATCATATTTAATGAGGGTGCTAATTCATCATAAAGACGACAATACCCTACCTTTCTCTGCCATGGATACATGTGCGAATAGACAAGATCTTGTTGTACATCAAACAAAAAACCATATAGACTTAATGCTTCATTTATATCTTTTACCTTTTGACTATCCGTTCTTTCCTCTACTTTTTCTATTGCTAATCTTCTACGTATCCATGCCCAATACACAATTAATCCCATAAATAAAACTACCATACAAATTGCAAGGATAAGTGAATGTTCCATTTAACCTCCCCCTTATTATAAATGTATCTCTACACTATTTTATTCCTTCATAGCAGTATTGGTGATCTATTATCACTAGCTTGTATCCCTATCATGCTCTATCCTTAATATTTTTTAAATTGCAAAAAGCAGGGTTTTCTATAAAACCCTGCTCATAACGTCTTTCGAGTATTTCTTTATACTTCACATTCCATCTCTACACCGAAATGATCTGAGACAATTTCTTTGTTTACACCATTGAAACAAACTTGAGATTCTAAAACTTTTATAGGCTGATTGGCCCAAATCAAATCAATTCTTAACCCTGCTTGATTTTTTTCCCATCCATCAATCTTACCTTGTACTGTAATACCTTCATCTTTTTTCTCAGCTAACGTATAAGTATCAACCCAACCTTTAGAAAGCATATAGTCATAGCCTTCATCTCTTACATTAGCATTATTATTAAAATCGCCCATCATAAAGGAGAGACGGTTTGAGTTAATCGATACATTAAGTGTATCTATTTGATGTTTAAAAGGCTCTTCTTCATCTATCCACCATCCTAGATGACAAGTATAGAAATCTATGGTTTTACCTTTATAATCTATAGCAATTTTTACAACTTTACGTGTTTTCCAGTAATTTGTATCATGCCCTTTCGTCACAAAGAATTCTTGCTCTTCTACAATTGGGTGCTTACTTAAAAGACATAAGCCTTCTTCATAAACTTCATAGCCTATATGAGAGAATCCCCATCTAAAGTCATATTCTGTTACACCTATTGCCTTTAAGGCATCTAATAAAGCATAGACAAAATTACCTTCTTTAAGGCCTTGTACAACTACATCTCCATCTATAGGCTGACTAACTTCTTGGAGAGCAATGACATCATAGCCCTTGTCTTTAATCTCTTGCGCTAAAACTTTAATCTTATGTTGTTGATCTACTTCTTGCCATGAATGGCAGTTAAGTGTCAATAATTTCATGCTTTAATCTCCTACTTATTTTCCTAACAAATCTTGAACTTCTGATTTAAGCACATCCACTTGTGGACCATAAATAGCTTGGACACCATTGTTTTTACATACAAGACCGATAGCACCATTTTGTTTCCATGCACTTAGGTCACCTACTAAACTTACATCCTTAACAGTTACTCTAAGTCTCGTTATACAAGCATCTACATCAACAATATTATCCGCGCCACCTAAAAGTTCAATGGCTCTTGTAGCTTGAGATGCTTTTTGATAAGTTGATGCCACTTTCTTAGTATTTCCTTCTGCTTCTTCACTTTCATCATCAATATAGTTACCACATCGTCCTGGGGTAGCAATATTAAACTTCTTAATTAAGAAGCCAAATACACCAAAGTTTAAGAAGAAGAATACAATACAACTAATCCCAAAATTCACAAGGTCCATACCAATACCTGCATTAACCATCATTGGTATACGTGTTAAGAGTTCAACTGCTCCAAATGAATGTACTCTTAAGTTTATCAAATCCGCTAAAGCAAATGCAAGTCCAGTTAAGATGGCATAAGCTACATATAAGATAGGTGATACAAACATAAACATAAATTCAATTGGTTCTGTAACACCTGTTAAAAATACGGCTAAAATAGCGGATAAGAAAATGGTTTTGTATTTTGATCTTTTATCTTTATCTACATTTTTATACATTGCAAAGGCTACCCCAAGGAGAGAAGCTGAGGATAAAATAACTTGTCCTACTTTAAAACGTGCTGGTGTAACTGCCTCAATTAAATTGCTATAGCCTACCATATCTCCTGCAGCTTTTAAATTATTAAGGTCTGTAATCCATGCAAGCCATAGTGGGTCTTGTCCTGCTACAACTTGTCCTGCCGCTGGCCCTGTTAACATAGTGTATAAGCCACCTAACTCTGTGTAATTAACAGGCACAGTTAACATATGGTGAAGACCAAATGGTAGAAGTAATCTTTCTAAGGTTCCATAAACAAATGGTGCTACAACTGGCGCTGTATCTTTTGAAGCTGCTAACCATTGCCCAAAACTATTTAAAGAACCTTGAATAAATGGCCAAATCACAGATAAAGCTACCGCCATTACTGTAGACCCTAAAATAACCATAAAAGGTACAAAACGTTTTCCATTAAAGAAGGCAAGTGCCTTTGGTAATTTATTAAAGTTATAATATTTATTATACAAATAAGCTCCTAAGAAACCTGAAATAATACCGATAAATACCCCCATATTTAAGGCTGGTGCACCTAGGATAGATGTAAAGTAATCTGGAACTGTTAACGCTTGTCCAAGAAGACTTGTTACTGTTGCACTACTATCACTTAACATTGCACTACTTACACCAAAAATAGCCCCTGTAATACGATTTGTTAAAACAAAGGTTAACAGTGCTGCAAATGCACCACCAGCTCTGTCATTTGCCCAAGACCCACCAATGGCAACTGCAAACAGAATATGTAAATTGCCAATAATAGCCCAACCAATGTCTTCCATGACTCTTGCTACTGCTTGTAAAAATCCTGCATCAAAATTCATACCAATTAATTTACCAATTGAGATCATAATCCCTGCTGCTGGCATTACAGCAATTACAACGAGTAATGCTTTACCAAATTTTTGCCAAAATTCGAATGAAAATACCTTCTTATCCTTCATGTCAATACCTCGCTCTCTTCCTACTCTCTTCTCTTTTTAAATGATTTATACTTATGCCTTTAAAATCACCTCTTCTTATATTTTCTAAAATGACTTTATATACATGTATGAGGGATTACTTCAATTTATAAAGTCTTGCTTCATAAGGACGTAATGTAGTATACTGCTTAAATTCTTCTACTTTATAATTAGCTAATAGTAAGTCTTCTACCTCCAAAATCTCTCCGTTAAGTGTTGCCACTTGGTCTGTTAAGTTACAAAGTACTAAATACTTTTCATCTTCTTCTCCACGTGTATAAGCATAAACCTTAGGATGCTCCTCCCAGATTAATTGATATTTACCATAAACTAAGGTTTTGTTTGATTTTCTAATTTTGATCATCTCTTTATAGAAATTCAAAATAGAATCTTTATCTTCTTGCTGAGCTTTTACATTAATAGTAACATAGTTAGGATTTATACCTATCCAAGGTATGCCTGTAGTAAATCCAGCATTTACGCTCCCATCCCATTGCATTGGCGTTCTTGCATTATCCCTTGAACAGTTCCACATAAATTTCAGTGCTTCAGACTCCTGTACACCTTCTGCAATCATTTCATTGTATTTATTGACAGAAGATACATCATTGTAAGCTTCTATGCTATCAAAAGCTACGTTGGTCATACCAATTTCCTGTCCTTGGTAAATAAAAGGGGTGCCTTGTTGCATAAAATACATAAGCCCTAAAGCTTTAGCACTTTCTAGCCAATAGTTTTTATCATTTCCCCATTTGGATACTGCTCTTGTAATATCATGATTTTCAATGAATAAGGCATTCCACCCTCTGTTATACAGCGCATCTTGCCACTTTGAAAGCGTCTTCTTAAACGTGATAACATCTAAATCTTCTACACCTTCTTTATCCCATAACTCTAGATGTTCGAATTGGAAGATCATATCGAACTTCCCTTCCTTTTCACCTACCCATAGATGACTTTCCTTGGCACTTACACCATTGGCCTCGCCTACAGTCATAATATCGTACTTATCAAAAGTGTTCTCCTTCAACTCCTGCAAATAAGTGTGTATACCTTTTACATTCATATGCTTACTAAAAGAAGAGACATATTTAAGTCCTTTTGGATTATCTAAATCCTTTAATCCTTCTTCTTTTTTGATATGGCTAATAGCATCTACTCGAAAACCATCTATACCCTTATCTAACCAGCCATTAATCATATCATATAAAGCTCTTCTAACTTCCTTATTCTCCCAGTTCAAATCAGGTTGTCTTTTGCTAAAGAGGTGCATGAAGTACTCATCCGTTACCTCATCATATTCCCAAACTGAGCCGCTAAAAATACTCTCCCAGTTATTTGGCTCTTGTCCATCCTTACCTTCTCTCCAAATGTACCAATCACGTTTCTTACTATCCTTTGAAGTACGTGATTCTAAGAACCACTCATGCTCATCTGATGTATGATTGATAACTAAATCTATGATAAGCTTCATACCTCTTCCATGTACCTCATTGAGAAGTTCATCAAAGTCTTCCATTGTGCCAAACTCATCAAGAATTTCTTCATAATCACTAATATCGTAACCGTTATCATCATTTGGCGATTTGTACATTGGACAAATCCAAATAACGTCTATACCTAAATCTTTCAGATAATCTAGCTTAGAAATGATCCCTCTTAAATCACCTATACCATCTCCATTAGAATCCATGAAACTGCGTGGGTATATTTGATAACCTATCGCTTCCTTCTTCCAGTCCATGATGTCTCCTTTCAGTGCAACCGTTTGCATAAATCTCTAAAAAAATATATGTTTATAATGACCATATTTATAGTAAATTAACCGGTTGTTTTGTGCAATTTGATATCGTATTTTTATTATACTCATTTTGCTACATTCATGCAACCGGTTTCATTCTTTTTATTCTATTTTCTTTTAATCCATTCAGTTTCTACTATATAATGCTTATTTTTTTGCTCTTTTCCTTCTAATTGATTAATGAGTAGCTTACTTGCATACCATCCTAATTTTACAGCTTGAATATCTATGGAAGAAATAGGTGGATTTTGATACTGGCCTATTACTGTATTGTTAAACCCAATAAGTACTTTTCCATCTTTCCCATTTTCATTGCAGTATAGATTAACCCCTACTGCTATAAGGTCATCAGTAGTTAGAATAGCTGTCAACTCTTTTTTAGAAAGTAAGACCTTAGCCCCTTCCTCCCCAGTTCTCTCATCAAAACCTGTTCCATGATAGACGAGTGCTTCATCATATACTATTTGATTATCTCTAAGTGCTTTTTTATAACCTTCCAGCCGATCTTTAGAAACCACCCAGTCTATTTTGGCGCCTATAAAACCAATATGCTTATGTCCACTTTTGATTAGTTCATCTACTACCTGATATGTAGCACTCTCATTATCGTTATCTACCCATAAAGTAGTATCCGTATCTTCTGGATGACCAATGACTACAAAGGGAAAATTCATTTCTTTTAAAAGTTCTATGGTATGGTCTTGTGATTCAGCTTTTAAAATGACAATCCCATCTACTCGCCCATTCAAAGTAAAATCTTTGACATACTTAAGCTCATCCTTTTTATCCTTGGCTACAGCATACATTAAGTAATAATGATGCTGCGTAGCATATAAACTAATACCCTGCATAACTTGAATAAAAAATGGATTTGCAAAAGTATTTTCAATTTCATTAGGTAAAATAATACCTAATATGTGTGTTTTATTATTCGCCAAACTTCTTGCAATGGCATTAGGTTTAAAGTTTAGCTTCTTGATTGCCTCTTTTACCTTTTGCTTTGTTTCTTGACTAATACGCTCATTATTTGATAACACTCTTGAAACAGTAGAAGGTGATACCCCTGCTTCCTTTGCTACATCTCGAATCGTAACCTTCATGCTTATAACTCCTTTGCCAGTACTATACATTTTCTTTATCATACCTTTTTTAAAAAGAAAATCATAGCCTGTAGCAATAAATCTATTAACTCAGTTGTATAATCTCTATGAGTCATATAAAAATACTCTAAATACTACTATACTATTCTTTTGACTTGGTCCTAAGCATATTTTTGTCTCCAGGCACATTGCCCCCATCCCAAAGAAATTTTAAGCTAGGCGTGTCGTCGTACGGTTCACATACTTGCTCTAGACTTTCTCTATAATCAGCAATTTCTAATCGATTAATTTCATCTTTTTTAACTCCCTTGTTATAAATTTTATGGAGTTTATTACTGAGTAATCCAAGTTTTCATATAGTTATATCTTAATGCTTATATTTATATGAATCATTTTATAATATAGCTAAAAAAAAGCACCAGTGCTCATAACACTAATGCTCCCTAAAGATTTAATCTATAAATGCCTTGCCTTCTAATCCTTCTGGTAACTCTAACCCTAATAACTTCATTAAAGTTGGGAATTCATCTACTAGCTTACCAGATTCTATAACCTTGGCTGGGCGTTTAGAATTGTAAATAATGAAAGGTGGCTTATCTCCTTTTACAGGAAGGTGTCCATGGGTAGCCTTTGAATACTTGTAGTCTTCTGTATCTACATCTTGTGCCACCTCACAGTCTACTTGATTAGATATGGATATACCTGCACTACCTTCTACTACGTATTCAAAGTCTCCTGTAAGATGAAGTGCTTTAGCCTCTTCTTTATTGAAGATGGCTTCAATATAACCTAACTTCTTAGCTTCTTCCATTACTTCTAAAGCTTTAATTTCTGCTTCTTGATTTACTATGTATAAATGTCCTGAGATACCAGCTGACTGCATATAGGCCTCATACTCTAATACATTGCCCGCTCCATCTGTCTTAATTAAGCCTGCACGTCTTAGCATTTCATTGATACTGATGACACTTTGTATATCTAGCTGACCATGATCTCCTAGTACAACAAAAGTTGTATCTTCAAATAGGCCTTTACGTTTGTAGAGGTCTATTATATTTTGAATCCACTGTCCATGCAGTCTTTGCGCCTCACTTACTAATTCAGCCTGAGTACCTGCCGCGTGTCTTGCATGATCTAGACTTGCCTGATGCAAAAAGAGTACATCTGGTGTATAACGGTCTACAATCTCTAATAAACAAGCTTCTCCAAACTGGTCAAGATTAGGATTTTTCTTCCAATTAAGTAACCCTTTATGATGCTCGTAAATCTCTTCCATAAGAGATGATGTTGTTTCTACAATTCTTTTATTCGCTGCATCATACTCTGGCGCCCAGATCTCAGGAATAAGATAATCTATAGGTGCATCAGCTGTTACCGGCCATAGCACTGCTGATGTTGTAAGGCCCTTTTCTTTAGCATAATCAAAGATTGTTTTAACCTTTAAATCTTTATAGTACCAATACCAATTTTCATTATAATGCTCGGGATCTAAAATTTCATTATGATGAATACCATGCCCCTCTGGATAATGACCTGTCATAATCGTAGCATGACATGGATAAGTTAGTGTTGGATAAATACACTCTATATTTTTCACAACAACACTGTCTTCTAGTATTTCTTTAAAACCTGGTAAGTCTTTCACCACTTCTAAGTCACTTGTAAATAAAGAGTCTACACTGATTACCACTAATTTTCTCATCTATTCATTCTCCTATTTGCTTTCTTGTAATAATTTTGTTGCTTCCATAGCTGCCTTGTCTAATGTATCTTGCACCTTTACATCCGTTGTAAAGATCTGATCTAAAGCATTAATATACACATTATAGGCTTCACCATATGCTTTATTCATAGGACGTCCATGACCATATTGTAATTGATCTACAGCCACTTTAAATTGTGGTGTGCTTTCATATAAAGCTTCAATTTCTGGATGAGTTGTTGAACTAATCGTTGTTGGAAGATAACCTGTTTTCTTATGTGAATACACTACTTGTTCTTCTTCTGTCATAAAGTTAATAAAAAGTGCTGCTGCCTCTTTTTCTTCATCGGTTAATTTAGAAGTCATAACAATATTACATCCCCCTGTTGGTACGCTATATTCTTTGCCACATGGGATAAAAGCTGTACCAATTTCATAACCATTTTGCCCCGCAATATCTAACGTATTATTAAGAGATCCTGTAGAGTCCACCCACATACCAATTTTTTGATTCATAATTTCAGTTGTACGTGTATCACTTGCATTGTTACCACTATAATATTTAAAGTTATATTTTTCTATACCTTCTTTTAAGAACTCTACAGCCTCAACTGCGGGTTCTTGGTTAAAGATAGCTTCTGTTTCATCTGCATTCACTATATTTCCACCATTACCTTGTGTGTATGCTTCAAAATGCCAAATATCATTAAGGAATCCAAAACCTTTTACACCAATACTTTCAAGTTGTTTGGAAGTACTTGCAAGCTCTTCCCAATTGGTTGGTGCACTGGTAATGCCTGCCTGATCAAATAACGTTTTGTTATAGTAGAAAATAGGTGTACTTCTTAAGTAAGGTACGCCATAGAGCTTACCATCTACATAAGAATTATCCATTAATCCAGGCAAGAAATTGCTTTCTTTTTCATCACTAATATAGTTCTCTAAAGGTTCAATCATGCCTGCATCAGCAAAGCTTTTAATACTGGCAATCTCCATTACAGAAATAGCTGGTTGTTCATTGGCAATGAAAGCACTTTTAAGTTTTGTATGTAATTCATCATAGCTACCTTGGTATTCAGCTGTAATACGAATATTATTTTCTTTGCCAACGGTTTCATTAAATTTTTCAGTAAGTTCTTGGTTATTTTCAGCTACTTTATCTTGCCAAGAGTACCAAAATTCTAATTCAATCATTTCACCTTCCTGATTGCTTCCTTTCTGGGTATCTTTCACACTACTTTGTGCCTCAGCGGCCTGGCCTGATGCACATCCTACTGTATTTATAGAAATCATAGCAATAAGTGAAGCACCTAACATTTTTCTAAAAAGATTTTTATTCATTTTCATTCTCCTTTTATGAGTATTCAAATTTTATTTATCCCCTAAATAGGTAAAAGCTTTAATAATTTGTTTTTGTGCAAATAGGAATGCAATTAAAATCGGTATAACCAGCATGACATTACCTGCCATTAAAATATGATAGTTTACACCACTTTCAATCTGTCTTAAGGAAGCAATTCCTACTGGTAATGTTCTAACACTATCGTTTGTAGTTAACGTTAAAGGCCAGAAATAATCATTCCATGTACTAATAAAGGTTAATAAAGCTAACGTTGTAAGAGTCGGTCTAGCAAGAGGTAGCATAATTTTAGTAATGATTTTAAACTCCCCTGCCTTATCTAGTTTAGCTGCTTCAATCAGCTCTTTTGGAACTTGTTTAAAAGTTTGCCTTAACATAAAGATGCCAAAGGCACTAGAAGCAAACGGTAAAATAAGACTTGGCAATTTATTAATAAGTCCCATATTAGAAAACATAACGAATAAAGGTAGGAAAACAAGCTGTCCTGGAATCATCATAGTAATCATAATAATCCCAAAGATAAGTTTATCCCCTTTAAACTCATACCTAGCAAAGGCATAAGCTGCTGGAACAATGGTAAGCATTTGTAAAACAAGTACACTTATTGTAATGATGATACTGTTCTTAAGATAATGCATAAAAGGTATAGAATTAAAAGCTTGCTGGAAGTTTTGCCACTGAAAAACTTCTGGCCACATACTCGGTGGGAAAATAACAGTCTCCCCTAAAGTTTTGACAGATGTGATAAACATCCAATAAAACGGAAAGAAAAATATGAGAAATAAAATCACTGTCACCATAAATCTTGGAAGTTGTTTAATCCTTTTCATACTGCCTCCTATTGGTAATGAACTTTCTTAGAAAGTAACTTAAAGTAAATGATTGTAAAAATGGAGATAATTACAAGGAGTACCACACCAATGGTTGATGCATACCCAATCTTATAGAACTGGAATCCATATTCATAAATGGAATACACAAGAGTATTGGTACTATTTTGAGGCCCTCCATTTGTAATGATTTGAATAGTCTCAAAAACTTTAAATGAGGCAATAATACTTACAATGGTTAAGAAAAAGAGTGTAGGCGAAATCATAGGCAAGGTAATTTTAAAGAAGGTTTGCCTTTTAGTTGCTTTATCCAAAGATGCCGCTTCATACAAATGCTTTGGTATACTTTGAAGGGCTGATAAAATAATAAGCGTATTGTACCCTAGCGTCTTCCATACAGAAATAATTACAAGTGAGATTAAGGCCACTTTAGGATTACCTAGCCAATCTATAGGTCCTACCCCCACTAGGGATAAAAGATAGTTAAGTAGTCCAAAGTCATTATTCATAAGCCACATCCATAAGAATGAAATAGAGGCAAGGGATACAATATAAGGTGTAAAAATGAGATTTTGCATAAATTTATTAATGCGTGTATCCTTCCTTAAAAATAAAGCTAAGGCTATAGCTAAAATCACACCTAATCCAACCGTTAATAGCATATACACAAAGGTATTGGATAGGGTTTGATAAAACTTTACATCTCTAAATAAAGTTTGATAGTTTTTAATACCTACAAATTCTTTAGTAGGTGAAATCATATCCCATTCATAAAAACTAAGGAAAATAGTATTTAAAATAGGATAAATAGAAAACACAATAAAAACGATAAGTGCCGGTGCCACAAATAAATAAGGCTTCAGAGTCTTAATAGCTTTTTTCATAATATACTCCCCTGAATTCTATCTTTATTGTAGTCAAATCCATACATATGTTTATAAGCAAGAGAAAGCTTTACTTCATCTTCTATTTCAAGTTCTACATCATTAAATACCTTAATGGCTATAACACCCATCTTAGTTTGGATACGGTAAATAACTTCTGAACCAAGCATCTCTCTTGTTAAAACAGAACCCTTAAATACGAACTTTTCTTTTGTCTCATCGCCTTCTTCATAGATTTTCACTTTAGAAGGCCTAAAACCTATATAGCCTACTTCTGGTTGTAGCTCTAGACATTTGTTAACCTTGTCTCTTGTTAAGATATTCATCTCCGGTGTCCCAATAAATTGTGCTGTAAAAATATTTTGAGGAGATGCATAGATTTCATGAGGTGTACTGTGCTGTCTAATCACACCTTTTTCCATGAGTACAATATCTGTTGCCATAGATAAGGCTTCTACTTGGTCATGCGTTACATATACAAAAGTCACTCCTAATTTATGATGAAGCTCAATAAGCTCTGATCGCATTTGATTACGTAATTTAGCATCTAAATTACTTAAAGGTTCATCCATTAAGAATACTTTTGGCTTCTTCACCATGGCTCTTGCCAAGGCTACACGTTGTCTTTGCCCACCAGATAGTTGGGAAGGTTTTTTATGAAGATGTTCTGTTAAATCCACAATGCCTGCGATTTCTTCAATAAGACGTTCTCTCTCTGCCTTAGGTACTTTGGCATTAATAAGACCAAACTCAATATTGCCTTTCACCGTCATAGTCGGATATAAAGCATAGTTTTGAAATACCATAGCAATATCCCTATCTCCTGGCTCTACATGATTCATCAGTTTGCCATCAATATAAATTTCTCCATCTGTTGTATCTTCTAAGCCCGCGATCATCCTTAATGTAGTTGATTTGCCACACCCAGAAGGCCCTACTAATACTGTAAAGCTACCTGACTCAATTTTTAAATTTAGATTTTCAATAACGGTTGTTCCGTTCTCATAAGTCTTTCTTATATTCTTTAAACAAATCTCTGACATAAGTCCTCCCTTATTGGTCTAACTTTATTCTCTTCTGCTGTTACAAGGCCTATTTTAAAGAGGTTTTATTAAACTCTGAGGAACTTTAGGTTAAATAATTGTTTTTTTATATTAAATTTATGATAAATAGAGTTTTGACTCATAAATCAAAACGAGGACTATCTCTTTGTAAATAGTCCTCATCAAAACTTTCTCTCTTCCTTTTATATCTCATGAACTTGACATCATGCCATTATCATTAAGCACTTTCTCTCTTCTTGCAGTAGACTAAAACTTCTTCTAACTGCTCTCTTAATTGTTCTAATGTATGAACACGTACTGACCAATCTACATGATCATGAATATCATAAGGGGAAGTTAAAATGGTATGACCTCCAATAGCTTTAACAGGATAAAGGTCATTATAGCCATGGTCCCCAATAGCTAATATTTCTGAACCCTCTATATGATGATTTTTAAGGATGCCTGGTAAGTGCTCCATAAGACCAAAAGGCTTATCTGCCCCATAGTGAATGATGTTAAATTTATCCTCTAAGTTAATATACTTGGTAAAATCGATTGCTTCTGGCCTAGCTGTATTCGTCATCATATACATCCCCTCTGTGTACTTAGCAAGTTCACCTAGAACCTGCACAAGTTGCTCATTGACCTCTATAGCATACTCAGGCATAAGCATTTCTTCTCTTACCTTAGCAAAGGCTCTATCTACTACTTCTTTTGCTATGCCTAATTGGCTAGCAAGCATAAAGACTATACTCCATCCATCCCCTATGAATCCATACTTTCTATCTAAATAGTTTTCAAAATGTCCATCTATATTTACAATAGGTTCAATATCTAATCTCTCTTCTAATGTTTTACCTGTTAAGTCCATTGTCCTATCATAAAGATGCCCTAATAAAAACTTATCCTTACCTTCTATGATAGCATCAGCTTTTGCTTGAATAAGCGCTTCAAACTCTTCAAATACACTTTCTTTCAAAAGATGAGAAATAAATCGTTTATAATATTGCCTGTCTTGATATAAGGTTCCATCTAAATCACATATAATCACTTTAATATTGTCCATCTTTTTTATACCTCTTCTTTAATCTAATCTTTTTATATTTCTATTTAAACTTTTATATCTAATACGTTATAATATTCTTTTAAGTATGACAATATATTTAAACTCGATTTAACTTTGTAAGTTGTTTTTTAACAAATAGTCTTATAAACTTAACAATTTCTATTTTAGAAAAGAAATCCCACTGGTTATGCAAATACTAACTTCTCAAAATGTAGTTAGCTCTTACACTCTAGAGCATTTTTATAAGCCTGAGGTCTATGAAAAGCACAACTATGAACATGTCTATGCCATAACCATTATGTTTAGCGAAAAATCTCTAGTGGAACTTGATAGGCCGCAATAGAATCTGCTATAGTATTTTCATATTAACTTACAAAGGAGGGGCCTATGTCAGAATCACTTATTACCAAAAAAGCTATTGCTACAGCACTTAAAAGCCTCATTCTCGAGAAACCTTTTGATAAAATTTCAATAGCAGACCTTACAAAAGCCTGTGGGCTTAACAGGCAAACTTTTTATTATCACTTTCAAGATAAATATGAGCTCCTTACTTGGATTTACTATACAGAAGGCTTTGCTTTTGTAGTAGAAGATATTACTTTTGAAAATTGGGATCAAAAAATCCTTCTTCTATTAAATATTATGAAGAAGGATCAGACGTTTTATTGTCATACCATCAAGCATGACAGCCGCTATTTTATGGACTATCTTTTAGAAATTACTGCCACCCTCTTTACAGAAGCTATTAATGCTTTAGATACCCAGCATAAAGTACAGGCACAGCAAAAGCAGTTTTTCTCAGAATTCTATGCTTATGGCATTTGTGGTGTTATTCTTTCTTGGGTTCAGTCCAATATGAAACAGCCACCCGAAGAGGTTGCTAAGAACTTTAAAAAACTTGCACGCCACAGTGAACAGCTTGGCTATAATTTCTATATTAAAGAACACGAAAGGCTTCTATAGCTTAAAAACACCTATCATCCATTTTTTAAGCTCATCTTCATCTTTTTCATCTATCATTTTTAAAAGCTCTTGATAGAGTCTACTTAGCTCACCTTCTGAAGGTGTAACTTTACTTAATCCTTTCCCTAACTCAATCATATTACGGCAGGTACGCTCTTTAGATTTCGCCTTATTTCTCAATAAATGGCGAAGAGACACACTAAGCGTAACCTGCTTTAATTTTGTCTCCAAACTCATCTTATAATCCCCTTTCTTTCATTTAAACTTAGTTTAGGCCTATATAGCTTGAAGATATATATACACATTTTCACTTTTGTCTAGTTCTTATACAAATTCTCCTTTTTGTCTAATTACAACTTTCTTAACCTTCTATATACTAGGCCTATAAACAGCTTAACAACTTAAAGAATCGGGGGTATTTCATATGAAAAAAAATCATTTAGGCGCTCTTTTAACTGTAGGTGCTATTACAGGTGCTGCGGCTTTTGCCATGCATCATACTAATAAGAAAAAAAACACACATAAAATGACACCTCTTCTTAGCAACTATCCTGACCATAGTGACAGACAAGTGTACTTTGTAGGTGGTGGTCTTGCTTCTTTAGCAGGTGCTGCTTATCTTATTCGCGACTGTAAATTCCCAGGAAGTAACATTCACATCTTTGAAGGTATGAATATACTTGGCGGCAGCAACGATGGGGCTGGTAATGTAACAAACGGCTTTGTATGCCGTGGTGGTCGTATGCTTAACGAAGAGACTTACGAAAACTTCTGGGAGCTTTTCTCTTCTATTCCTTCTCTTGATATGCCAGGCATGAGTGTTACAGAAGAAATTCTAAACTTTGACCACTTACATCCAACTCATGCACAGGCACGTCTTATTGATAAAGAAGGTGTAATTCAAGATGTAACAAGTATGGGCTTTGATACACAAGACCGTCTTCTTCTTGGTAAACTTATGATTACGCCAGAAGAAACTCTTGATGATATGACCATTGAAGAATGGTTTGCAGAAAGTCCTCATTTCTTTACAACCAACTTCTGGTATATGTGGCAAACTACTTTTGCCTTCCAAAAATGGTCTAGTCTCTTTGAATTCAAACGCTATATGGAACGTATGATTTTTGAATTCTCACGTATTGAAACACTTGAAGGGGTTACACGTACACCTTATAACCAATATGACTCTGTCATTTTACCACTACGCACTTACTTAGAAGGCTATGGTGTGAACTTCCATACTAATGCTACGGTAACAGACCTTGATTTTAAAGAAGGCCGCTCTATTACTGTAACTGCTATTCACCTTGAGACAAGTGAAGGCGAAGAAATTATTACGTTACAAGACCAAGACCTTTGCATTATGACTAACGGCTGTATGACAGATAGTGCAACCCTTGGCGATATGTATACACCAGCCCCTTATAACCCAACAAACCCTATCTCTGGTGACCTTTGGGCCAAAGTGGCTGCTAAGAGAGAAGGGCTTGGCAATCCTGAACCTTTCTTTGGGCATCCAGATGAAACCAACTGGGAAAGCTTTACTGTAACTTGCAAAGGTAATAAACTTCTTAAAATGATTGAACAATTCTCAGGCA
This sequence comes from Zhenhengia yiwuensis, assembly GCF_014384995.1. Lineage (GTDB taxonomy): Bacteria > Bacillota > Clostridia > Lachnospirales > Cellulosilyticaceae > Zhenhengia > Zhenhengia yiwuensis. Next base: position 27,097 of record NZ_JACRSY010000022.1, read on the forward strand.
ATATTCCTGGAAGTGGTGCCCTTATGACCTTCAAGGATTCTAACTGGCTTATGAGTATTGTCGTTGCAGCACAGCCACACTTTAAAAATCAACCAGCTGATACAACTATCTTCTGGGGCTATGGCCTATATACAGATAAAACAGGCAACTATGTAAAAAAAGCTATGCGTGATTGTACAGGTGAAGAAATCCTTACAGAGCTTATTCATCACTTCCACTGGGAAGATCATTTAGATGAGATTATGGCAGATGTCGTGAATGTTGTTCCTTGTATGATGCCTTATATTGACGCTCAATTCCAACCTCGTAAAATGACAGACCGCCCACAAGTCATTCCACAAGGTTCAACCAACTTTGCTATGATTAGCCAATTCGTTGAAATTCCTGAAGATATGGTCTTTACTGAAGAGTATTCTGTCCGTGCAGCACGTATGGCTATTTATAAATTAATGGGTGTTACAGATAAAACCATTTGCCCTGTTACCCCTTATAAAAAGGATAAAAAAGTCCTCCTTAAAGCATTAAAAAAATCTTATAGTTAAGCTATGACTAGCTAAAAAAGAGTGTTCACTTTTGCTAAGTGAACACTCTTTTTACATACTTGGTGATGCAGACCATACCTGCTCTCCATTAATAAAGATTTTGTCTATCTTCTCTATGTCTAAGAACACCCTATCATGTTTATCATCTAAAACTACACAGGTAGCTTTAAACTTATCTTTACTACTAGTCGTATCACTATTTATAAATGGAATGATACTACCATCTTGCATATGCATCTCTACTTTTATCTGTTCATAGATTGAATCCTTCTTAGGATCTTTTGGCCTTCCTGTTTTTGTTCCTGTTAAGGTAATCCCCATTACGGATATATTCATCTGCTGAATCTGAATCGATTCTCCATTTGCAGCAAAACCTAAATTAAGCTGAATAGGCTCTATGGTCGTTGTATCTTGCACATCAAATTCCACTTTCCAGTCTTGTTTTGTAAGGACTTCCTGCACCTCATAAGTTACTTTTGTAGCTTTTAGATAAGGTATATCAGCTGGGTCCATGATCTCACTAAACTGACTTGTCCCTAGGCTTCCTCTCCATAAAGTTGCCATATCATAATTTATACTTCTTTGATGTGCCGTATAGACCTTACCTGTTCGTATATCTGTTATTTCTGAAATAGTTCCTATGACATAATCATGACTTGTCCCTGTCCAATATTTATCACTTGCATTTCTTGTATAAAGGGTTAAACCTCCATCTGGATTCATAGGATTTTCAAGCCTTGAGTCTTGAATTAACCCTACATACTCAAAAGTCACAAGTGGCTCTTCTCTTAATACAATTCTTTGAGAATCACCTATTTCTCTGTGTAATAACCTATCTAATTTCATATAAAGATATTTACTATGGGGTGGATAATCATAATCTATTGTATCGAGTACCGTGTTATGTGCCTGAAATAAATCACCTAACGGTATATCAATTTCTTCTTCCACTTCTACTGATTGAATGATATTACTTGCTTTTAGTATAAACTTTTTACCTTCTAGTATATCTTCATTTCCACTACTTTCCACATAATAAGTCAGTTTCCTGCCATCCTCCGAAAGAATAGGCGGTCCATATTTGCCTGATTGTGACCATGAATCATCCCACTCTCCTACTTTAACCCCCTCTGTCCAGGGTTTTTCACCTTCATTAATAAAACTAAAAACAAGAAGAGAATTGTAATGATCTGCTATAGCTGCTTCTACAACCATTTTAACTTCTTTTTGATGATCCTCTTTATTAATAGTCTGTACATGAGGAGCTATATTTTTGAGTACCTTCTCTCCTATAAACATACTAAAGCCTTCTACATGGTTTATGGCATAGGCAGTTCCTGAAAAGACAAATAGGATACCTATTATCCATAGTGCCACATGTGCTAAAGCTTTAGGTACGCTATATATTTTCTTTCTTGCCTGCGTACTCCTATCTAGACACTTGGCTTTTATAGACTCTTCAAGCTGTGCGTTAAGATGCACTTCTTTGAGTTGCTTATCTATAACCTTTTTTAGATTATAAGCTTCTTTCATAACTTCTCACCCTCCTCTAATTGTACACTTAACTTTTGCCTTGCCCTCTGTAGCCTCACTCTTACTGTGCCTTCTTTAATATGTAAAATGCTTGCAATCTCTTTTGTAGACATTTCTTGATAATAGTAAAGGAGAATGACTTCTTTATATTTACGTTCTAATTCGGCAATCTCACTTAAAATTTGTTTTTGCCTCTCTCTTTCAATAAAATTCTGGTCTATACGCTCTTTAGAAATCGTTTCTAAATCTAAACCAGTCTTAACTCTTTTAAACCAACTTGTACGCATATAATTTTTACAAACATTAATAGCAATACGCATAATCCATGTCTTTTCCTCTGATATTTGATTAAAAGTATAATATTTCTGATAGACTTTAATAAAGGTTTCTTGTACTGCATCTTCTGCTAATGCTCTATCTTTCAAGTAAATGATACACATTCGTAAAAGTGAATCACCATACTCTCTCATCATTCTCTCAATTTCTACGATTTCTTGTTGTTCAATCTCTATAATACTTTCCATCTCCTATCCCCCTTTCTCCCCTTAGACACAATCAATTTTAAAATTGTAACACATTTTAAATATTTTTATCCATCACTACTCATATTGGTTACATTTATTAAATTTATTTTAAAAAGAACCTACTTCATCATCTCTCAGATTAAGTAGGTTCTTTTCTTTCTATTCTAAGCTTTAATCGATCAAATACGCTTCTCCAAATATGGCTAAAGTTAATCTTGCTGGTTCTTCATTTTCTGGTGGATTCCCATCTTCAAAGAAGCAATAATAAGTCTTGCCATCTGGTGAAGTCGCAATATCTGCGTATCCCCCAACTTCTGCAATTTGTTTCGCATATTGCCAAGTCTTTGCATCATCATAGCTCATTTTTACAGTGAGATGAATACGTTTAGGCCAGCCATTTCCTCTCATCTCTTCATTATTAGCGCAGTTTACAAATAAAATTTTACCATCCTTATCTCTTACAATACTTCCAAAGCAAATAGCATCCGGAAGTTGTTTATCTGGAACTGGTGTGCTAAAGTGGTCCTTACCATTTGGTGAGATGGCTATATAACGGTAACGATTAATACCGTTATGCCTCATATTGATTAAGACACTCCCATCTGAAAGTTCTACAACTTGTGACTCATTCACCCAGAAGAAATCATCTCCCCAGTTTTCACTACTGTAAATGATTTCACCACGCTCCCAAGTTGTGCCTCCATCATCACTGATAAGGGTACTTACCTGTGTTGGATAGTGATTATTTCCTTCTCCACGAGCTAGCCATATAGGTACAACTAATCTGCCATTTCTCATTTCAATGCCATGTCCTGGACCTATCGCAAAGAGTGACCAGCAGTACTCTTCTTTAAAGGCTGTTACAGCATTTAAAATACTTACTGGATCTGAGAAAGTAAGTCCATCATCCGTGCTCACTTGGTAAAAAAGCTGTCTATAATCTTTTTGCCAAAGAAAATGTATGCGTCCATCCTGAGAGGCAATCATAACGGGATTATTCACTGCAAGGTCTTCAGAAATCGCAATCATTTGCCTTTTTGAAAAAGTTTTACCTTGATCCGTGCTACGTTTCATTCCTATACCCATTGCACTCCAATCATCATAAGCCGAAAGTCTGGTTTCATAGTACACAATAATCGTACCTTTACTTGATATCACAATACCTGGTATTCTATAACTTTTAAATCCGCCTTCATTATAGTTTTCAATATTGACTGACACGAGCTTACTCATTTTATTCCCCTAGCTCCTTTTCTTTATCACTTGTGAATATTTAACTATTTCATGCATTCTATACCTTCTGCTTTATTATTAGCTTAAAGCTTCTTGAAGTGCTTCTTGATTAAGATGAAGGAGCTCATCCAAAACAAATTCTCCATCTTTTCTAATAAGTACATCATCAAACCAAATCTCTCCACCGCCACATTCTGGCTTATGAGATTGAATAAGATCCCAGTGAATAGAAGAGTTGCATCCTGGTGTAAAGTGGAAGCTTCCTATCATCTTTTCATCAAAAAGGGTATTATAAATAGGGTGTGTCATAAATGGGTTTGTCCCAATAGAAAATTCTCCAATATAACGTGCACCTTCATCTGTATCTAAAATGGCATTAAGTTTTTCTGTATCATTAGCTGTTGCTTCTACAATCTTGCCATTCTTAAAGGTAAATTTAATATCTGTAAACACTGTGCCTTGGTAATGAGATGGTACGTTATAAGCAATTGTTCCATTAACTGAGTCTTTTACAATTTCCCCTAGTCCTACTTCTCCATCTGGAATGTTAAAGCGTCCACCGCAAATGCCTGCCCAGCAGCCTTTAATAGAGAACGTTAAATCTGTACCTGGTGCTTTAATATGTACTTTATCTGTTTTAGCCATAAGTGATCTTAAAGGTTCCATAAGCTCAGTGAATTTAGCATAATCTAATGTACATACATCAAAGTAGTAGTCTTCAAAAGCTGCTGTACTCATATGCGCCATTTGAGCAAAGCTATTGGTTGGGTACCCTAAAATACACCACTTTGTATTTTTACATCTTTCTCCTAAGTGAAGTGGTCCACTATATTCTGTATAGATTTTCATCTTATCTGCTGGTACATCACTCATTTGATAAAGGTTATCTACTCTTCTTACAGCAATATAAGCATCCATATCTTTCATACGCTCTAAGTCGTACTTTAACTGATACTCATACTGCTCTTTTGTAGCCCCCATAAGAAGGGCCTTGCGAATCACTTCAGATTCTAGATTTACAAATGGGATACCGCCCGCACGGTATGCTTCTTCTACAAGTGCTGATGCAATCTCCTCTCCTCCATTTGGAAGGTCAATTAAAAGCTTTTCTCCTGGTTGTAATTGCACAGAATACTGAATTAAGTTTTGTGCAAGTTTTGTTATTCTTTGGTCTCTCATATTTCCTCCTAAATCTATCACTTCCTGCTATTGTCATGATATTTAATAGCAGACTGTAACTTATTTTAATACTTAAATCTCACTTATATAGACTTATAAATTTTGATTTCTAGCCCATCTATAAGGGTTTCTAAACTACATCCTTCTTCCATATCTATTACTAATTTTACTTTATAGCTTCCTTCTTGCATTTCAAAGGCAGCTTTTTCATGTGCGCTTACATGCTTACTCTCATATACTTTTTCATACTGTGTGCCATTAAAAGCGTAAAGCACATAAGCTTTCATTCCTTGACCATTCATCTCTAATGTATTAAATGGGTAAATACCTCCAAATTCAATTTCTAATTCATTATCTTTAACACTTTGACGCGTAGTAGGTTGCGCTATAAGGTCAACAACTTCATCTATTGTCTTCGTTACAGACGCTACCTCTGGTTTATAATAAACACCAAAGCTACGTAATACAGGTGCTACCACCGCATCTGTAATCACAATTCTAACTTCCTGTGTTGTAATCGTATCAAAGTACTCTGCCCATCTAAATCCAATGCACTGATTGTCTACTAATACTTTCCACTCATCTTTTACTTTTGCCTCTATCCTATAGCCTCTTACGCGGTGTCCTAACTCAATCACTTCTGAGAGTACAAAACAGTTAAAGGTAATAGGCTCTTGGGCCATAAAAGTAATAGTTGGTGTAAGATCCTTTTCATCTGCTGCATAGAATAAATTTTCATCTTTTAAAAGCATCTTATCAGCTGAACAAATTGGCCTCATTTCACTTGTCGCACTAACTTCTGCTCCTTGTAATAAATTTACTGCAAAAGTCTTTTGAAGTATAGTAGCGGCATTAAGAACATTCTTAGTATCAATCTCATGGATTAAGCCTCTGCGATCAGGTGGGAAATTTAATAAGATACCTGCATTTCTACCACTTGATTCAAACCAATATTTTACTAAGTTTTCAGCTGAGCGTACTGCCCCATCTTGATTTTCATGATAAAACCAACCTAGTCTAATGGATACATCTACCTCTGCTGGAATAAAGCGATTACCACCAGCTTTCCCGCTATTAAGTTCTACTGTATTTTCTATTTCTAATGAACTCTGGTCAATGGTTGCCCAACAAGGATTACCTGCATAACCACTCTCATTTCCTACCCATCTTGCTTCTACATATTCTGTAGCACCTAATGATCCAAAAATAATACAATCTGGTTGATGAGTTCTAACTGTATATGCCCATCTTCCCCAATCGTACTGAGCTTCTGTACTGCCCGCACCATCCCACCAACATTCATAAATCCTGCCATACTGTGTCATAAGTTCTGTTAATTGATTGTTATAATATGTATTGTATGCATCTGTTCCCCAATATTTTGAATGTCTATCCCAAGGTGAAAGATAAAGACCCGGTTTAATACCATATTCATGGCAAGCCTCAACAAACTCTCTTACCACATCCCCTTTTCCCTCTTTATAAGGACTTTTTGCTATAGTGTGCTCAGAGTACTCACTTGGCCATAGACAAAATCCATCATGATGTTTAGCTGTTAAGATAGCTGTTGTAAATCCAGCCTGCTTAATAACACGCATCCATTGTCTACAGTCTAATTCTGTAGGATTAAACATTTTTTCTGCCTCTGTTCCATCTCCCCACTCTAAATCAGTAAATGTATTTACACCAAAATGAAAAAATGCTGTTGCTTCTCTACGATACCAATCCATTTGTCTTCTAGAAGGTACCGCTCCATATGGCTTTAATCCTAATGCTTCAAACTGATTATGTAACATCTTATTACTCCTATCATTTTAGTTTGTAGTTTAAAATTTCATTAATATTATAATAGAATTCAATTATTATAAATAGTGTTTTTGTTAAATAATTATATTAATTTTATTTAATCTTTTATAAATATATACTAAAATCATAACACAAAACAATGTCAAATCATTAAAAGCACTTCAACCTCATTGTAGTTTTGGTGTAAACATCACCATTAGAGAATATAATACTTACTATTTGAAGCTACTATTTGCATTCTTAATATGACTTATTGGTTCTGGGGGCCAGCTTATCCCAAAACGCAAACTCTTACACCTGCTTTTATTGCAGAAAAATATCATCATTTAACCAAACAAGGTAATCTACTTATTGTCAATAGTGGCCCAACTCCAGATGGTGTATTAGAAGAACATGATCCCCAAAATTTATTTGAAGCTGCTAGAATGCTTAATATTGCTAAGGGTGATGCCTTACTTTCTTCTAATGCTAAAAAGAACTAACTGCCTAGGCAGTTAGTTCTTTTTAGCATTCATTATTCTTTTTCATTTTCCTATTACTTATAGTATCCATGCTCACACAGTACTTCATAACAGCTATTTACTTCATCATCTGTAAAGAGGTCACCATACTTACTATCACATACTACTGCTTCCATAGTAAGCTCTATACGCCCTGCTTCTTGTAATTTATCAAATCCATCCGAAAGTCTACCTTTTCTCAGAATTTCTTTTGCTGTTTTAACTCCACCAAACTTCTCTACTGTCTGTAAGAAGCGTGTTAATTTACAACCACATTCTTTCTCTGCTATTTGGCAGTTTTTAATTAGTTCTTCTTCAAATTGCTTCTCTAATGCTGTCATTTTACACCTCACTGTTTTAAATTTTATATGCCATTATACTATAGTATTTGTATAACTTCTCAATTTACTCTCACTTAAAGTACTTCCGCATTTTAATTCATCCAGCTCTTATAGACCTAATCTATATTCACTTTGACCAATGCGAATCTTATCATGATTAGAAAGCTTCATTTCACCTCTTACTCTCTGTCCATTAATGTATGTACCATTTGTAGAATTTAAATCTAGTATATAAAGCTCTTGATTTCTTTGATAAATCTTACAGTGATTTCCTGATACTGTCATATCTCCCTCAATAGTCCAGTGATGATAACCTGTATTTCTACCAATAGTTAAATAACCATCAAGTACAAATCTTTTATTTTCATCTTTTTGAGTAGCACTTACTTTATAGAAGTTTAAAATAACAGGTACGGATCCTTCTGCATAGCTTGTTTCTGATACGATTTGTGTATTTTGTTGCTGCACTAGTTTATCTTCAGCAAACTGCTTATACTTTTCTGCTTCTAATTCCTCACTTTTTTGTTTGAGCTGACTAATAATTTTTTCTAAATGGGGTTCTTCCTTGAGGCTACTTGCTACTTCTGCTGGTTGTAGATTTTCTACTTGTCCCCTTGCCTGCTCCTGATTTTGCACTTCTACTTGCGGTATTTTTTCTAGGGGTGGATTTATCTCCTCCACTAGTGGTTCGTTTACTTGAAGCTGACTTGCTCCTTGTTGTGGTTTTTCCTGTGGCCATCTTACTTCTTCCACCAGTTGTTCTCTTACCTGAGACTGACTTACTTTTTCTGCTTGCTGTTTGCTTTCCTCTAGTTGATTTGGCTCCTGCACTTGCTGCTTGCTTTCCTGCCCCTGATTTAGTGTTTTTTCTACTGGCTGTAACCTTTCCTCTACCTGCTGTGTGCTTACTTGCGGCTGATTTACCTCTTGAACTTCCTCCTGTTTGACTGGTGGTACTTCCCTCTGAACTTTTCTTACTTCTTGTGGTTCTTGATTTTCTTCTGATACTACTTTTTCGCCCATCTTCTCGGCTTTTTTTGCTTCTTTTTTTTTAAGTTTACGTTCTCTTTTTGCTTCTCTCTTTGCGTCACGTTTTGCAGCACCTGCTAAATATATGGCAACAGGTATGAGAGAAATAAGAATCCCTATTATACCACCTACTGCGGCGTACTGCATCAAGTCAATTGAAGTGTCCATCATCTATCGTGTCCTTCCTATTATACAAAAATATTATGTTATATATTTTAACATAATCTGTAAAAATTACTACTAATTCTGCCATACTTTCATTTTTCCTATTTCCCTATTCCCCCAGCTATAATAAGGAACAAAAACATATTCTTGTTGATTAGGGCACTTGGCGATCACTTCTACAATACCTCTCGAAACACCTGACATTTCTGCTATTTCTTTAATTGTTACAACCACTTTTATTCTTCTCCTCTAGTATTATTGTGCACGCCACACAATTACCAAACTAATTTTTTCTCAAAATTATAAGTTATTCAATCTATCATCTGTAATTTATAATAATCTACACTAAAGTCACAAAACACCTCCTTAAGGTGACTTCTACATCATCTTAAGGAGGTGTTTTATCTTATACTGATTCAGCTGGTAAAATAACAGGCACCTCTTCCCCTGCTTGTTTCATTCTCTCCACAAGTCTTGCCGCTAACTCTTTTCTAATTTCTTTATATGCAGCATCGCTAACTAAGTTACAAAGTTCATATGGATCTTTTTGTAAATCATAAAAGTAAGCTTCATAGTAAGTAGATGCTCCTGATTCTTTCCATGGATCACCTTGTGCTTTTACAGCGTATTTATAACGCTGAGTACGAATAGCTCTTCCAATATGACTTTCACTAATTTGCAAAAAGACTTCTTCTTGCCAGTTCTTTGCATCCCCTTGAGCCAATTTACGAATAGATTTTCCGTGATAACTTTCTGGTATAGCAATCCCTGCACAATCTAGAAGTGTAGGTGGTAAATCAATTAAACTTACTAACTCTTCTACTACTCGCCCCTTTTCAAAACCTGGTCCATGGATGATAAGTGGGATATGTATACAACCATCATGACAAGAACGTTTATACTCACTGTTACGTGTTTTAAAGTGTGAACCATGGTCAGATGTATAAATAATAATAGTATTATCATAAATACCTTTTTCTTTTAGTGTATCTACGAGTCTTCCTATATTATAGTCTAAGCTATGGCAACATCCTAAGTAATCTGGATATTGTGCTTCCCAATCGCCTTTTCCTTCTGGTAAATCTCCTGGTTTTTCATAGTTTTTAAAACGTTCTTTACTTCCATCAGGCCCTTCATAACGATTACGGTCATTTTGATGGTGAGGCTCTATTTGTGATACAAATAAGAAGAATGGGTTATCACTTTCTTTATTGCGGATATAATCAAGTGCATAATTATTGATACAGTCTGCACGGTATCCTATAAATTCTACCTTCTCATTGTTTTTATCAAATACATACCCATTGTAGCCATGTGAAGTAAATTCTAATACATCTGAAGCCATCCAATAATCTTTATAGCCCCCCCTTCTTTCCTTTGGAATAGCTGCTTTTTCATAATGCATATTGGTACCATTATCACTTGCTAAATGCCATTTACCCACATAAGCCGTTTCATACCCTGCTTCATTAAAATAATCTGCTAGCATCTTCTGCGTAAAATCTGGTGCAATAGCATTTGTAAAGCATCCTGTAGCTGTAGCATACTGTCCAAGCTGCAAGCATGATCTTGCTGGTCCACATACAGGTTGGCAAGTGAAGGCTCCATTGAACCTTGTCCCCATTTCAGCTAACTTATCTAAGTTTGGTGTTACATCTAATTTTTGTCCATAACATCCTAGAGTGTCCCATCTTTGTTGGTCAGAAAAATAAAAAATAATATTAGGTCTCTTATCCATTGTTCTACTCCTAAATTCTTCTTTTATTTATAGGCTTGTTCTTTAACAATAGCTGCCCACGTACAGGTACTTCTTTTCTGTTTTTCCATATGACTTATAAATCATTTATAAGCCCCCTTTGTTTTCTCTATAAGCCTAAATATTTTATATGATTATACTATATCATAAATTATGTATTAAATTTGCATATTATATTTTAAAATTATCATTCTATTTAGAAATACTGTTTTACTTAACATTTTTATAGCTACATTTTACTTTCACGTAAAAAAATTTCCTTAATTTAAAACTTTAAAAAATATATTAATTAAATATTGACCTAGAATTTCGAAAATGCTACAGTAATAAAAAATTAAGGGGGTTTTGTAATGGAAAGAATAATCTGTGCACCTAGTCAATATAGCCAAGGTCAACATCTTATAGAAAAACTTGCTTCTTATTATAAAAAAATAGGTAATCAATCTGCCTATATTATTGTAGATTCATTTATTAACCAAACTTATCATGACATGATTATAAAGAGCTTTGAAGTTTCACATACGCCCTACACCTTAACTGTATTCGGAAAAGAATGTTGTATGGAAGAAATTCAATTACATGTACATGCACATACTTTAAATGCCTATGATGTTGTTATAGGTATAGGTGGTGGGAAAACATTAGACACTGCCAAAGCTGTAGCACATTTTCTTCATTTACCTGTCATCATTTTGCCAACTTCTGTTTCTTCTGATGCACCTTGCAGTCAGATTTCTGCCATTTATACAGCTGATGGATGTTTCGATTACTACCTTCAGCTTGGCACTAATCCCAATATGGTTATCGTAGATACCTCACTCATTATACAAGCACCTATCAGACTTTTTGTAGCCGGTATGGGAGATGCACTTTCTACTTATTATGAATCCTATGCCTGCTACCAGTCAGGTGCATGCTCTCAAGTAGGTGGAACAATCACTAAAGCCGCTCTTGCTCTTAGTAAACTTGCGTTAGATACATTGCTTGAAGATGGTTATGCTGCAAAGTGTGCCATCGAGAAAAAAGTTGATTCACCTGCTGTAAACAATATTATAGAAGCTAATACTTATTTAAGTGGTGTAGGCTTTGAAAACTGCGGTCTTGCCCTTGCTCATGCTACGGCTAATGCACTTTCTAAACTACCTACTTCTACTGTTTCTCTACACGGTGAAAAGGTTGCCTTTGGTACACTACTTCAAATCATACTTGAGCAAAGACCAAAATCAGAAGTTCAATCTATTATAGGTTTTTGCTGTACTGTAGGCCTCCCAACTACCTTAACAGCTCTTGGCGTTCAAGAAGAGCAACTTCACACACTCATCCCCCTTATCTTAGAAGAACCAGGCATCAAAAATATGCCCTTTTCAATTACTTCTGATATGCTTTATGATGCACTTATCAGCTTAATACACTAGCTTTATTATAAATCCAATGCTTTTATTTAAGAAACAACTCTCTCTTACATCTTTATACAACTTTAAATAAAGTTTCTTAATAGCATTTCTCAATATAGGCTCTAAACTAAAAACACGCCCTGACTAGGCCACATAGCCTTTCAAGACGTGTTTTTCCTTTTACGCTTCACTTAATGTTTTAAGTCTATATAAGAGTTTCAAAAAGATTTCTTCTTTGATTGGTTCTTCCCAAAGCTTCATAGCATAAGGCTTTTGGCAAATATAATAGCCAAACAGTGCTTTTAGCATATCCATATCAGCTGTTGGAATAAGTGCTTCATATTCTTCACCTGGTGCTTTTTCTTGTAAGTAGTTAAAATACTCTTTGTTAATTATGCCACATTGATGGGATTCGTCTACAAATGCTGTAATTTCATCGTCTTGTCTTCTGTACCCCAGAGTAAGTACAGTTGGGTCTTCAAAATACGGAATAAATTTTAATAAACGAGCATAGTTGTTCATAATTTGTCCCCCTGATAGCTATTTCAGTATTTTTTTAATCATTTTAACCAAAATTAACACCTTATAATTTTGAATTAGAAGTAATTGTATAAATTATATCAGATAATTTTATAATTTTCATTATTAAAATATAATATTTTTTTAACTTATTTTATGGTAATTATTATCTAATTCTTTAAATGTCTATAGTTTTTTTAATACTCAGTAGGCGATATGCCAAACTTTTTTTTAAACATTTTTGAGAAATTGAACAAATCATGATATCCTACACTCGTTGCAGCCTCTCCCGGCTTATAATCATATAATCCCATAAGCTCTGCAGCTTTTGTTAATCTAAATTCTACTAAATAAGCTTGAGGAGATTTACCCATCTTCTTTTTAAATATATTGCTGAAATAACTTCTTTCAAGTCCTAATTTTTCTGCCAAACCTTCTATAGTAATAGGCTTCATATAATTGGCCATAATATAGTTCTTCGCTTTATCGATATAGATGCTCACCGCTTCTTTGTTTTCTCTTTTTCTATCCTCTACCTGTACAAGAAGTTCATAAATTTTACTACAAATATAAAACTCTCTACCTGTTTCAATAAGGTCACTTTCCTTTATCGCTTTAAAAATATACTCTGCTTGAGGGAGCGAAATCACATCTTCCTCAAGACATGTACGAATAGGCAAATCTAGTTCAAATCCTACCCAGCAATAATGCCATGGTTCTTTTTGATCAGCTTCATAATAGGTTACTTCAAAAGGATGAATCACAAAGATTTCACCTTGTTTAACATTATAACTACCTCTTGAGCTTTCAAACCTTCCTTTACCAGATAACACATAATGTAATAAATAATAGGGTCTTGTAGCAGGCCCAAATGCATGTCCATTTCTACACTTTTCTTCTCCACATAAAAGTGGCTTAATATCTTTAAAAGGATAATCCCTTAATAAAACTTCTTTAATCATTTTTCCACTTCTCCTAAATTTATTACAAATTTTATATGTACTTATTAAAACAATACGAAATAGATGTATCTTAAAGATTACACACATTATAACAAATTTATCTCACATCATCCAATTACCTATAGTTAATTTTTTTCCTATAATAAATCCAAAGAAAGGAAGTGTAAATATGCTTAAAATTACTTTTTTAGGTGCTGGAAGCACTGTTTTTGCTCGTAACGTTCTAGGTGACTGTATGTGTAGTCCTGTACTACGCGAATGTGAGATTGCACTCTATGACATTGATGCTGAAAGATTAAATGAAAGTCACATGATACTAAATGCTATTAATAAAGGAAAAGGAAATCCTAGTACTATTAAAACTTATCTAGGTTTAGATGCTCTAAAAGATGCTTTAAGAGATGCTCACTTTGTAGTGAATGCTATTCAAGTAGGCGGTTATGATCCTTGTACTATTTTAGACTTTGAAATTCCTAAGAAATATGGTATTCGTCAAACCATAGCGGACACTTTAGGCATTGGAGGCATCATGCGTACCCTTCGTACAATCCCTGTTATGGAAACCTTTGCACGCGCTATGGAAGAGGTTTGCCCTGATGCATGGTTCCTGAACTACACCAATCCAATGGCTATGCTTACAGGCTATATGCAACGCTATACAAAAATAAAAACTATAGGTCTGTGCCATAGCGTACAAACTTGTAGCCGTGAACTTCTAAAATCTGTAGGTCTAGAAGATAAAATTGAAGGTCGCAAGGAACTTATAGCAGGTATTAACCATATGGGATGGCTTCTAGAAATCAAAGATAAAGAGGGTAATGACCTCTATCCAGAAATTAAAAAACGTGCCAAAGCTAAGAATGCTTCTGAAAAACATCACGATATGGTACGTTTTGACTATATGGATAAACTTGGATACTACTGCACAGAATCTAGCGAACATAATTCTGAATACAATATGTTCTATATTAAGAGCAAATACCCAGAACTTATTGATGCGTTCAATATTCCTTTAGATGAATACCCTCGTCGCTGTGTTAATCAAATTGCTGGTTGGGAACATCAACGTGATGACTTACTTGCTCACCCAGTTCTCGAACATAATCGTAGCCAGGAATATGCTTCTTATATCATGGAAGCCCTCGTTACTAATATTCCTTATAAAATCGGTGGAAACGTACTTAACAAAGGCCATCTCATTGAAAACCTTCCTGAAGATGCCTGCGTGGAAGTGCCTTGTCTAGTAGATAATGCAGGCATTCATCCTTGCTATGTAGGTAAGCTTCCAGTACAGCTAGCAGCTATGAATATGACTAACATTAATGTTCAACTTCTCACTATAGAAGCTGCTGTTACTAAAAAGAAAGAACATATCTATCACGCTGCTATGCTAGACCCTCATACAGCTAGTGAACTTTCTATCCCTGATATTATGGCTATGGTAGATGAACTTATAGAAGCTGAAAAAGATTGGCTTCCTGAATACCAATAATCTTCCAAATAAAAAAGGGAGGATTGCAAAATAAAATTTGCAATCCTCCCTTTTTTATTTCTATATTATAAGATACGCTTTACCACTCAAATTTAAAGCAACTTTCCTTTTCATACTTTTCTCCTGCTCTTAAGATGCTATCTTCTATAAAGCAGTCTTCATATCCAATAGGTAAACTCTGAGTCTCAAAACAGATTCCCATTCTTACTTTAGCCATTTCACCATTTTGTAAGTACTTTGGATCATCTGCAAAGTTCATACTATAAATCACTACTACTTTTTGATCTGTTGTTACATACATACGCCTTCTAGAAATAGGGTCCTCGTAAACAACTGCCTGCTTACTTCCTTCACGTAATACCCATGGATGATCATAGCCTGATTGAAGTTTTGTACATTCTTCATCAATTTGTGCGCCTATACACTTTAAGTTATTAAAATTAAATGCATCTACATCTTTTACCGATAAAAGTTTTCCTGTAGGAATCGAAGCTTCATCGAGTTGTGCGATATAATCGCTACATACTTGTAAGTTATGCATGGTAACAGGCGCTTTTACATCTCCTGATAAATTGAAGTAACTGTGATTTGTTAAGTTAACTAATGTATCTTCATCACTTACTGCTTTATAATGTATTTTTAATTCATTAGATTCTGTTAATGTATAAGTTACTTCAACTTGTACGTTACCTGGATACCCTTCTTCTAAATGGGTACTTACATAAGATAAACTAACACCCACTGCATCTGCGTGCTCGAAAGTTTCTACATTCCAAACTTTTTTATTAAAGCCTTCTAACCCACCATGAAGATTGTTTTCTCCATTATTAACTGGCAATTTATAAACTTTGTCATTGAGTGTAAATCTAGCTCCGCCAATACGTCCTGCTGTACGTCCTATAAGAGCTCCAAAACATGCTCCATCTTCTAAATAATCTTCTAAATTTCTATATCCTAATACTACATTTTCTATATTACCCTTAGCATCAGGTACCATAATCTTTGTAATGATACCACCTAAGCTCAAAATTTCTACACTCATTTGCTGTGTATTTGTTAAGGTTATCTTTTGTGCCTGTTTAGGTCCTACCCCAATAGCTTCTCTATTTAATCGCATCTTCTCACCTCACACTATCCCTTTGAATAAGAGCAGTTGGAATTGTTACTTTCTTATGCAAACTTCTCCCTGTTGTAAGTTGTTCAATCAAAAGCTCGACCCCTGTTTCAGCCATAAATTCTGTATAAACTTTAACTGTTGTAAGCGCTGGTGTTAAAAATTGTGCTGTTTTAATATCGTCAAAACCTAAAATACTTATATCTTCTGGAATAGAAAGTCCTGCATCAAATATAGCCTTATAAGCTCCTATAGCCATAGGATCACTAGCAATAAAAACAGCAGTTGGTCTATCTTTTTCTTTTAGTAGTTTACCCATAAGGCGGTGTCCATCTTCATAAGTAAAACTTCCTTTTAAAATCCATTTCTCTTTTACAGCTTCTTTTTGTGCCATCCATTTTCTATAGGCTATTTCCCTACAGTCATCTAGTTTCTGCTTATCTTTATTAATGAATTCTTCTCCACCAATAAAGGCTATTTTTTTATGTCCAAGCTTTTCTAAATAGTTTAAAGCTTCTTCTACCCCACCCTCATAATCTGCAATAACACTATCATAACGCTTTGGTGCAGGTGAACAATCTAAAAATACAATATGTGGCGAAAGAGCTTCTATTTCTTTAATATCCTCTTCACCAAACTTACCAATTGCCACAAGTCCATCAATTACTTTTTCTTCATTTAAATGATTAATATTGACGTACTGTACGTCAAGTTCCTGACATTTCTTCTCTACTGCCAATCTAATAGACAAATAGTAAGGGTCCCCCACCTCTTCTTTTTGACTATACCAATTTGCAATACCTATTGTATACTGTTTTGATTTAGATCTACGTGTTCGTGTAGGCGTGTAATTTAAGGCTTCTGCAGTTTCAAAAATCTTCTTTCTTGTCTCTTCTGACACACTCATATTCTGGTCAAAATTAAGTACACGGGAAACTGTAGCTACACATACACCTACCTGAGCTGCGATGTCTTTAATAGTTGCCATATATACCTCTTCTCTAATTTACTCTTTTTTACTTTTAGTATATTACATTCTTACTAGTCTTTCAATATTATATTTTTTATTCTTAAGTAAAATAAACATAATTTTTTACTAAAAATGTTGATTTATTTTACTATTTTAATATAATTAAATTATATTCTAATATTTCAAGGAGGATTCTTATGCACGTAGTGACCATGAAGCAAGAATTCATCAAACTTTTTGACCACGCGCCTGAGCATGCATACTTTGCCCCCGGCCGTATCAATCTTATTGGAGAACATATTGATTACAATGGTGGTCTTGTTTTCCCTGCGCCTATTACACTTGGTACTTATGCACTCGTAAGTAGACGCGATGATACATTAGTAAAAGCTTATTCTATGAATTTTAAAGATCTTGGCCTTATTACTTTTGATTTAAACAACCTTACCTATGATCCAGCACATGACTGGGTAAATTACATCAAAGGTGTGGCTAAAATGCTTGCTGAAGAAGGCACTCCTGTTCCTTCAGGACTTAATCTTGTAGTATTCGGAGATATTCCTAACGGTTCAGGCCTTTCTTCTTCTGCTTCGCTTGAAATGCTTACAACTTATATCTTTAAAGATTTATTTAATTTTAATTTATCCCCTGTAGATTCTGCCCTTTTAGGTAAAAAAGTAGAAAATCTTTATATCGGTGTAAATAGTGGTATCATGGATCAATTTGCCATAGCTTTAGGTAAAAAAGATCATGCAGTTTTACTAAACTGTGAAAATTTAGATTATGGATATTTCCCAATAAAGCTCGAAGATCATTGTATAGTTATTATGAATACTAATAAACGTCGTGAACTTGCCGACTCTAAGTACAATGAACGCCGCAGTGAATGTGAAAGCGCTCTTTCTAAACTCCAAACTGTCTTAAATGCACCTAACTTATGCTCTATAGTGCTTGCTGACTTAGAAGCTCATAAAAACCTTTTAACAGAAGTCGAATACCGCAGAGCACATCACGTTATTACAGAAAATGAACGCGTTAAACAAGCAACTGAATGCTTAAAAGCTAACAACTTAGAAGAATTCGGTAAACTTCTTAATGCTTCTCATACTTCTCTTTGCCATGACTATGAGGTAACAGGCAAAGAACTTGATGCACTCGTTGAAGCAGCATGGGAAGCGCCTGGTATTGTAGGTGCACGTATGACAGGTGCTGGATTCGGTGGCTGTAGTTTAGCTATCGTAGAAAAAGACTCTGCTGAAGCCTTTACTAAATATGTAGGTGCTAAATATGTAGATGCTATCGGTTATGAGGCTTCCTTCTACATCGCATCTATCGGTGATGGTCCTACTTGCATTCAAATGGAAGGAGATGAGGCACATGTCTAACCTTTTCTCTCTTGTAGATAGACTTATTGTGCTTTCTCTAGATGCAAACCTTATAGAGGAAACAGACATTCAGTACGTACGTAATCGTATCCTTGCTGAATTTGGTGAACTGAGCTACGAGGAAACTGAAGAAGCTACAGGTACTCTTTATGATACATTAGACGCGCTTGCTGACTTAGCCATGCAAAAAGAACTCATTGGCGATACATTAGCAGAAAAAGATATCTTTACTTCTCGTCTTATGAATCTTTTCCTAGATAAACCTTCTGTAGTTAATGCTAAGTTCTTTGAACACTACGCTCATTCACCAGAAGAAGCTACAAACTACTTCTATGCTATGAGTCAGGCTTCTAACTATATTAAAATGAACCGCATTGCTAAAAATAAGCAATTTACAACACCTTCTCCTTACGGTCCTATTGAGATTACTATCAATTTATCTAAACCTGAAAAAGACCCTAAGCAGATTGCAGCAGAAAAACTTCTTGCAAGCAGTAGTTACCCAACTTGCCTGCTTTGTACTGAGAATGAAGGCTTCGAAGGTACACTTAAGCAACCTGATCGTGCTAACCATCGTATGATTCGCCTTGCTATTAATAATGGTGACTGGATGCTTCAATATTCTCCTTACCTTTACTACAACGAGCACTGCATCCTTTTATCAGCAAACCATACGCCAATGCAAGTAACAGGTGAAACTTTCTATACCTTACTTGGCTTTACCAAACAGTTCCCTCACTACTTCATAGGTTCAAATGCAGATCTTCCTATTGTGGGTGGCTCTATTCTTTCTCATGAGCATTACCAAGGTGGGCACTACACCTTCCCTATGGACCATGCTACAACACTCTTTAACTTTACACCTAATGAATACCCAAATGTAGAAGGTCATGTGCTTAACTGGCCTCTTTCTACACTTGAACTCACAAGCACTTCTCTTAGTGACTTAGCAGAGTGTAGCAATATGATTTTAAAACTTTGGCGTAATTATAGTGATGAGAGTCTTGGTATTCTCTCTCATACTGGAGATACACCTCACAACACCATTACACCAATTTGCAAACGTCAAGGTGATAAATATGTTATGCGTCTTGTACTTCGCAACAACCGTACAAATGATGAACATCCTCTAGGTATCTTCCATGCCCACGAAGATGTACACCATATTAAAAAAGAAAATATAGGCCTTATTGAAGTAATGGGTCTTGCAATCTTGCCAGCGAGACTTCTTACTGAATTAGAAACGATTAAAGCTTATATCTTATCTGAATCCCAAGATGTTCCTCCATATCATAAAGCTTGGGCAGATATGCTTAAAGAAAAGTACATACCAGATACTAATTTAGACGATTATATCACAGCAGCACTTGGAGATAAGTTTGTTCAAGTACTTGAACACTGTGGCGTATACAAATTAACTAATGAAGGTTTAGTTGGCCTTAAAAAATTCCTTAGCAACTTTGCAACATTATAAATCGGACATACAAAAACTGCTGTAAATATATATTACAGCAGTTTTTTATTCATCTGATTCCATAATCCCTTTAAGATAACTTTCTAAATTTAAGACAATGTACTCTGTATTACCATGTATTTCTTGATAAGGCAACGTTTCATCATCTATATAAATATAGCCATCTCGTGTTAAGTACATTCTTTGAAATAGAGTTTCTCCCTTTACCAAATATTCAATATCAATCGTATAGTACCTCCCATCTGGTGAACTATGATATTTTTTGTCCCATACTTTACAATACTTAAACGCCTCCATCAATGCTGCTATTTCTTCAAACTGTTCTTGATGAATAGCAATCGTTTCAGAAGCTGGTGTTCCCCTATCCCACCATGTTACACGTACGATACAGTTTATAATCTCTGTCTCCTCCTCAATATGATTCATTTTCTCAAAGGTCACAGGCCTAGTCATTATAAAGAAACCTATAACCATTATCCCTAGTACAAAAGCTGGCCAATATCGTACTTTCTTATCCACACACTCTCCCCCCAAGCTTTAATTTATCTCTAAAACCTAGTTCTCTTACCAGTATTTATATTCTATTTCCTCGTCAGTTATTTCATTTAACCTGACTCTTTCCCCCATTCTATCTCCCTCTCTTATTACTATTTAACACATCATATCCTATTCTTTTCTCTTTATATCCATTCTTTTTAAGCATACTATCTCATTCTCTTTAGCGTACGCAGAGACTCTGCTTCTCCCTATTCATTCTTGCCACAGTAAGTATAAAAAAGCCATCTAAACCTTTAATAGCTCAGATGGCATCTTCTTATACTTTTCTAACTCTCTTTTTTATTAACAACATTTTTTACAACGTCTACTAAGTCTACACCTGTTAATGAATCAATGACTTCTGGAAGTTGTGCTACAATGTTGGTTACATTTTTTGTGATCTTACTTGCACCGCCATCTCCTCCATTATCAATAACCACGATTTTTTCTGTTTTACTAAGTGGTTCAGAGATAGCTGCTGCAATTTCAGGTAATCTTGATGTAAGCATTTCAACAATAGCTGCTTCGCCGTATTGTTTGTAAGCCTCTGCTTTTTCTTTCATAGCTTCTGCCTCTGCTTTCATAGCATCAGCTGTAGCTTCACCCTTAAGCCTAATAGCTTCTGCTTCTGCCATACCTTTAAGCTTGATGGTTTCAGCTTCTGCTTCTGCACGCTTAATCATCTCAGTACGTTCAGCATCGGCCTTTTGTTCAATACGATATTTTTCAGCTTCTGCATTCTTTTCAATTTTGAACTTATCTGCTTCTGCCACTTTCTTAATCGTTGCTTCAAGTTCACGTTCACGTTTTTTAGCTTGTTGCTCTGCAATTTCTGTTTGACGTTGTTCTTCAAACAATTCAGCATTTTTCTGTCCTTCAATAACTTGCTTCCTAACAATATTTTCTTCTACTTGATAAGCAAGGTCTGCTTTAGCCTGTGCACGTTGTTCTTGTTCTTTGTATTCCTGAACTTTTAATTCTTTTTCTTTTTCAGCACGTGCAATTTCTGTCTCAGCTAAAAGCTGTGCCTCGCGACCTGCACGCTTAGCTTCTGCTGTTTTTTGCATTTGCTCTTTTTGAGCTTCTGCTTCTGCAATCGCCGCATTTTTCTTTACCTCTGCAATTTGTTTTGCTCCAAGTGCTTTTAAATACCCTTGCTGGTCATCAATATCACGAATTGTAAAAGTAGTGATTTCAAGACCCATTTTTTCCAGATCAGATTTTGCTACACTTTCGACTTGATTAGCAAACATCTCCCTATCTTTATAAATTTCTTCAACAGTCATTTTAGAAATAATTTCACGTAATTTCCCTTCAAGTACATCTTGAACTGTTGCTTTAATAACTTGAATGGTTTCTTTTTCACGACCTGTATTAAACTGCTCTACAGCTTGCAGGATGCATTCTTTATCAGATTTTACTTTAATAATTGCAACACCATCTGTATCAAGTGGTACACCGTTACTATCTAAAGAACCAAAAGTTTTAATTTCGACTTTCATGTTTTCCAGGGAAATACGATCTACCTGTTCGAAAATAGGAATAACAACCCCACCGGCTCCACTAATAACACGCTTTTTAAGACCTGTTACAACAATAGCCTTATCTTGTGGAGCTTTCTTCCAAAGTAGAGCAATCAAAAGCAAAATAACAACAATTCCTACTACTACGCTTATAAGTGTAATAATCATAGTATCCATTTTATCTCCCCCTTAATTAATTAATTCTATACTCAATATAATATTTCGAATATAACTAAATTATACAAAAAAGAGTCTGCTTATGCAAACTCTTTCTTATCTTATATTTTCACTTAGTTTTCTTTTAATACGTTGAAGAGCATTATCAATAGATTTTACAGACTTACCCATCTCATGGGCAATCTCATGATAATTTTTGCCTTGTGTGTGACTTAAAAGTACTTCCCATTCTAAATCGCTAAGGGTCTCTTTCATATGCTTTTTCAGAAGCTTCAAATCTTCTTGATGAATAATGAGTTCTTCTGGATTTGGTCCTACTTCATCTCTTAAGGTATCCATTAAAGTGATTTGATCTTCTTCTTCCCCCGCTATAGGTAAGTTTAAAGAAATACTTGTATTAAGAGGCATATGCTTTTGTCTTGTAGCTGTTTTAAAAGCTGTACTAAGCTGTCTTGTAATGCATAAAGTTGCAAAAGACTTAAAAGTTGTATCTTTGTTTGGATTATAATCACATATAGCTTTAAATAATCCAATCATACCCTCTTGAATCAAGTCTTCCCTATCTGCACCTATGAAATAAGTGGATTTAATCTTTTTCCTTACAAATATTTTATACCTTTGAATAAGAATTTCTATACAGTTTAAATCTCCAGACCTATAAGCTGCAATAAGCTCTTCATCTGTTAAGACCTCGGGTGTCATCATACCTATCCCCTCCTTAGTCTAGCTCTCCAAGACATAAGCCTTCATCTCTCTTGTAAAAATTTTAGAAGTAACGTTGTCTTACAACTTCATAAGCAAGAATACTTGCTGCTACAGACGCATTAAGAGAAGTTACTTTCCCATACATTGGAATTCTAACAACGAAGTCACATTTACTCTTAACAAGTTTAGATACACCTTCGCCTTCACTACCGATTACAATACCAATTGGTCCTCTTAAGTTATCTGTATAAATGATTTCACCATCCATATCTGCACATGCTACCCAGATCCCTTTTGCTTTAAGCTCTTCAATTGTTTGTGCAATATTAGATACTTTCGCTACCTTTGTATATTCAATAGCACCTGCTGATGCTTTAGATACTGTTGAAGTAAGCCCTACTGCTCGACGTTTTGAAATAATAATACCATGTACACCTGCATTATGTGCTGAACGAATAATAGCCCCTAAGTTATGTGGGTCTTGAATGTTTTCAAGGATAAGAATAAATGGATCTTCACCTTTAGACTTTGCATCATTTAAAATTTCATCGATTTCAACATATTTGTGTGCACTTACATAAGCTACCACACCTTGATGTTTTTCCATGTTACACATTTCATCAAGTTTTGTTTTTTCAACTTCTTGCACAACAATCCCACGTTGTTTTGCATCACCCATGATTTTTTTGATAGAGCCTTCCATTTGACCTTTTTGTACAAGGATTTTTTCAATATCACGACCTGATTTTAATACTTCAAGTACTGAGTTTCTACCAAATAAGATGTTTTCATCAACTACTACACCTTCTTTTGGTTGTTTGCTTCTAGCTGGTCTTTGGTTATAAGAAGGTCTTCTATTTGTAGCTTTTTCACCTTCACCACCTTTTTCGCCTTGTGCTTTATTAGATGTTTTTTTACCATCTACTACTTTTTCACCTTGTACTTTATTAAATGGCTTCTTGCCTTGGTGCCCTTTACCTTGGCATGGTTTTTTCTTAAATGGCTTTTTGCCTTCTGCTGGTCTATTTTCAGTTGTTTGCTCTAGATTCATTACTATTTGTTCTCCTTTTTCTTCTTGAGTTCATCAAGGTCTTGTTTAGATATACCGCCTGTTACTAAAATCATAATCATATAAACGACTCCACCTACTGCAACAGCTCCAAGAGTCATCACCGCATTTTGTATCGTTGATGAAGCATCTAATACTTTCCCTAAAAGTCCATAAGTAAAGTAAGCTGCAACGCCCATTGTAAGCGCTGAAATAAGTGGCTTAATAATAACTAATGCTACATTAAGTTTAAAGCCTGTAATCTTTTTAACGGCTATAAAGTTGTAAAGTGTAAATACACCATATCCTGCAATAGAAGATAATGGCGCTCCTAAAATACCTAATGGTGTACCTACTAAAATAATGTTAAGTACCGCTTTTACAACTGCTGCAAGTCCAATTGCTTGTACTGGAATCCACACTTTTCCAAGTCCTTGTAATACCCCAGTCATAGCTTGTCCTAACATAATAAATGGAATACTGAAAGCTGCTACTTGAAGAATTGGGCCACCTTGCAGTGATTCTGGGAATAAGAAGCCCATAATTGGCACAGCAAGTACTGCAAGTCCAATAGCTGCTGGCAAGGATAAAAGTAATCCAAAGCGTGAGCCAAGTTCCATCTTATCTTGCATTTCCTTGTGATCTTTACGTGCTACCGCTTCTGCAATAGCAGGAACAACACTTGTTACAAGTGCCATACCAAAAGCAAGTGGTAGATTAACAAGTGTTGAAGTATTTGTAAGCTGTCCAAAAAGATTAGCTGCATCTAAGTCAGACATACCACCCTTTACAAGTACAGCTGTTACAATAGCAGAATCCATAAAATTCATAACAGAGTTAACTGCTGCCCCAATAGAAATTGGAATAGCAAGTACAAGTACAACTTTTACAACACTTTTAAATGGTGTCGCAATAGTAGCTTGTTTTTGACTGTCCATTTCCTCATGAATTTCTTTTTTATGTTTAAGATATAAAAGTGCAAGTACTAATGCACCGCATACACCACCTACTACGGAGCCAAAAGATGCCCCACCTGCTGCATAACCTACATTTGGCATAAAGAAATAAGCAAGTCCAAGTCCTACTACAACGCGGCCAAAGTTCTCTAAAACTTGTGAAATAGCTGTTGGAACCATGTTCTGCATACCTTGGAAATAACCACGGTATACACCCATAATACAAACAAAGATTGGACTTAAACTAAGTCCCCATAAAGAATAAATTGTCTGCTCTTCCCATCTGAATGCTTTAATAAGTAAGGGTGATCCTATGATGAAAAATCCAGACATAATCAGACCCACAATAATCATAAAACGCATAGTATGCTTAAAGATTAAGTGTGCTTCCTTATACTGACCTAAAACTCTTTTTTCGGCTACTAATTTTGAAATAGTTGAAGGAATGGCTACGATTGCAATAGAACTTAAAAAAGTATAAATTGGATAACCGTATCCATAGTATCCCATCCCTACATTCCCAATAAGTGAACCAAGTGGTATTCTAAAAAAGGCACTAAGTACTTTAGCGAAAAGTGCTGCTACTGATAAAATCAGTGCCCCTTTTACAAACTTTCCTGTTGCTTTTGACATAATTTCCTCCTTAGTACAACGTCTTATAATGCATTAAGGCCTATTTCAATGATTTCATTGATACGGTCTATTCTACCCTCCAAATATAAATACCCTATGAGGGCCTCAACACCTGTTGCATGTCTATATTCTGTAATATCGGCATTTTTAGGTGCTGAGATACTTTTTGCATTACGACCTCTTTTTAACACTTGCAGCTCTTCTTCTGTAAGCATATCTTCTATAAGATGATAAAGCTTCGCCTGAGCTGTAGCGCGTACCAGCTCGCGTGAAGCCTTATGCATTTTATTTACTGGCATATTCCCACGACTTAAAACATATGTGCGAATAAAAAGTTCATATACGCCGTCTCCAATGTAAGCAAGTGCTAACGGAGAATAGGTATTGGCTTTATGCGTATTCATTTTTGTAGTCACATTTAAAACTTCATTAAGATTAGTATTCATATTCTAATGCTTTATATACGTTTAAAACGTACTCCTTCTCTTGTATCTTCAATGAGCACACCTTGTTCTTTAAGGAACTCACGAATTCTATCAGCTTCAGCAAAGTCCCTTGCTTTTTTAGCTGCTGTTCTTTTTGCAATATATTCTTGTACTTCATCATCAGATAAAGCATGTGCTTTTTCTTCACCTGATTCATAGATAAGACCAAGAATATTGACAAGCTTCATAAACTCATCATATACAGCTTGTGTAAAGTCTTTTGTAGCACCTTCTTTAGCATAAGTATTTGCAAATTTAACAAGTTCAAAGACAACGCTTATAGCATCTGCTGTGTTAAAGTCATCTTGCATAGCCTCATGGAATTTAAATTCGAAACCTTTAAGTTCTTCTAAAAGAACAGTCTCCTCATTTGTTAAAGGTTCACCTTTTGCATGGATAAGGGCAAATTCTAAGTTAGACTTACATGTTTTAATACGCTCTAACCCATTTTTTGCAGCTTCCATTAAATCATTGCTATAATTAAGTGGACTTCTATAATGAGCACTCAGCATGAAGAAACGTACTGTATCATAACCGAATGCTTCACCTACATCTCTTAACACTTTAAAGTTACCAAGAGACTTACTCATTTTGTGATTATCAATATTAAGGAAGCTATTGTGCATCCAATAATTAGAGAATGTCTTTCCATTGGCCGCTTCACTTTGTGCAATCTCATTCTCATGGTGTGGGAACACTAAATCTTCACCACCAGCATGAATATCTATTGTCTCACCTAAGTATTTTTTACACATCGCAGAACATTCAATATGCCAGCCTGGTCTTCCCTCACTCCATGGACTTTCCCAGTAAGGTTCACCATCTTTTTTAGGTTTCCAAAGTACAAAGTCCATAGGATTTTTCTTTTCCTGCGCAACTTCAATACGTGCACCAGCTTCAAGCTCATCTAATACTTTTTTAGAAAGCTTACCATACTCATTAAAGGCTGTTGTATCAAAGTATACTGTACCCTCTACCTCATAAGCAAAACCTTTTTGGATTAAAGTTTCGATCAATTTAATAATACCGTCCATCTCTTCTGTTACACGTGGATGATGAGTTGCACGTTTTACATTAAGATTTTTAGCATCTTGAAGCGTCTCACTAATATACTCTTCCACAAGTTCTGTTGTACTGCGACCTTCTTCATTGGCTTTATTAATAATCTTATCATCTACATCTGTAAAGTTTTGAACGTAGTTTACATCGTAACCTATTGCTTCAAAATATCTTCTTACTGTATCAAATACGATATATGGTCTAGCATTCCCAATATGAATGAGATTATAAACTGTTGGACCACACACATACATACGCACCTTATTTTCTTCAATAGGTTTAAAGGTTTCTTTTTGTTTTGTAAGAGTGTTATAAATTTTAATCATTTCTCTCTTCCTTTCCTTCGTAATGATCTTTTCTATAGTTTTCACATACTTCTTTTCCGGTGCAGTTAGGCACAGTGCAGTGATGATCATGAGACATCATCGATGTATGAATATGTGTTATACTTTCTATTTGCCCGAGTTTCTTCTCTAATACTTCTATTGTATTTTTAAGCTTACAGATTTCCATTTGAATAGGGTCTGGTACTTTAACCTGATCAAGCTGCTTACATGGATTGACTCTTTGACCTGCTACTTTTACAACTCTTCCTGGAATACCTACTACAGTAGAATCTTCTGGTACTTCTTGAAGGACTACTGCATTGGCTGCAATACGTGAATTATCGCCAACTTTAAAAGGTCCTAATACTTTAGCACCTGTACTAATCATTACATTGTTACCGATAGTAGGATGCCGCTTGCCGTGATCTTTCCCTGTACCGCCTAATGTAACACCATGATAGATGGTAACATTCTCACCAATTTCACAAGTTTCTCCTATAACAACACCCATACCATGATCGATAAATAATCCTTTACCAATAGTAGCTCCTGGATGAATCTCAATACCCGTAAGTCCTCTACCTAATTGTGAAATGAGTCTTGCTATAAAAAAATGATCTTTTTTATAAAGCTTATGCGCTATTCTATGGAATAAAAGTGCATAAAAACTAGGATATAAAAATACTTCTGCTGACTTTTTAATGGCCGGGTCACGTTCTTTAATAACTTCGATTTGCTCTTTAATATAGCCCATAACTCTCATCTCCTTTATTTTTAAATGTACATAAAAAAACTCCCCTCTATAATCAGAGGCGAGTTATACGCGGTTCCACTCTGTTTAAAGCACCTAAGTATGCCAGGTACTCTATCTCAATGGCTTTAACGCAGCTTATACGTTCTATACTACTTTCTTTCGCATAGAAAGCTCCAGAATGCACTTCATATAGTTCTTCATAACACACTTCCAGCCATGATGTGTCTCTCTAGAATAAAGCTTCTATATTACTCTTTCCTTCATTGCTTTTCCTTTATAAATTTTAATTATACATTTCAGTATATGATACTTTCATATTATAATGCATAAAAAGAAGGGTTTCAACTGATATATGAATCATTATATTAAAAGATTAGATTTTCGTGCTTATTTTACTATAATATAAAAAGTATAAAAATATAAGAAAGAAGGTACTTTATGTCTAATACTTCATTACATATTTTAAATGGGCAATGTCTATATGATTACCTTGAAACAAATAATCTTTTTAAAGAAGGCATTTATATTCCTTTTAATGAGGCTATGTGCGTCGGTAAAGTCACTGATCTACCTTTTACATCATCTTTTATAGCCAAGAGACCTCGTGTACATCATATTACTGCTTCAGACTATGAAGCTATTACACTCAATCCCCTTGCACCTCTTTTACAAACTGACTTAAATAAACATTTTGATGAAATCCATCTTTACTTTGATCATGATATGTTCTGCCAAATGAATCTACTTACCCTATTAGCTTATCTAGATACTATGCACTTTACAGGCAAGGTCAACTTTCATCTTATCTATACAGATTTTATCAACAAGGACTTACAAACTATCCAGATTTATCCACTTTCTTGTTCAGGTTATGCAGATATTTATAAAAAAGTTTTTATGAAAAAAGAAATCCCTTCCGCCCCTTTAATGCCTGTTCTTCAAAAAGGCATAAGGCTCTATCTTAATACCTTTGATGATGACTGGGAAGTTCTCACTTTTATCAAAGAGCATAAAAATTTATCTGATCGAAAACTGGCAGCTTTATTACTCCAAACCTTTACAGCCTATGGATTAGGAGATGTACAGTATCTAGATCTTATTAACAAGGTCCGTCTTAATTAACATTAAGACGGACCTTGTTACAGCCTTTCTATTTCCTTTGCTTATCTCTTACATCTATAAAGATAGAATATCACTATTTCTCTATATGAGTTGGAGTGGCCTCTTTTACCATAATCATCCCATCATAGCTTGTATCAGGTACTAAAATTAACGTATAACTCATCTTTAGTAATTTTTGCCACTCATTAAATTCAGAACCTATATTAGCCATAGACTGTGAATGTTCAAGAATAGCTTTTAATTCTGGATGAGTTTTTGCCTTTTCAAAATCTAAGAAGTACATATTATGAGGTAAATCCATAAACTGCTCTATAAGTGTATTGTTATTTTTGAGTGTAAAATGCTTCGCCTCTCCTTTTGAGTTATTGGCTCTAAAAGTACTTTGGTAAAAGTCTGTTCCTATAGCATAGTAAGCATCTCCAAATTCATCAAATAAACGGCTCCCCATAGTCGTATAAGAAAGCCCTGATTTAGACTTTGTAATATGTCCATTGTGACCTGTAATAAAAAGTTTCTCATCTTCTTCATACTCTAAAATCCATTTCACCTTCTGAGTCATATAAGTATCTCTTGTCTGTGAATAATTAGCTTTTCCTAACTGCAACGTTGCATTTTCTTTAAGACACTGAGCATATTGAAGGGCTAAGGTGTATTCTTTTTCACTGGTCTCTTTTATATAAATAGCCCTATTCTCACTCATTTCCATCATTAAGGTATTTAGCTCTGATAAGGCGTATTCTATCTTTTCCTTAGCTTGTGTGTAGACTGTCGCATTATTTAAGTCAGCTAATTTTTCTTCATAGGATTTAGCGAGCTTCTCATCTATTTGACCTAAATAGCTTAGGAGTCCCTCTTTACTATAATCATATCTTTGCATATCAAATCCGTAAAACTTAATCTTTTCATCATCTGTTACACCCTGATTATAGTTATGCATCCACTGCACCAAATTTTCCATTTCCTGCGTACGGTAAATTTCAAACCCAATGGCCTCTACTGCTTCTTTAGCAGTTCCTTCACCTGTTAGTATATAATCATTCACTTTCTGGCAACCTCCAAAGTCGCCTTCTATAGCAAAGATTTTACAGCCATTATGCTCTAATACTGCTTCAAAAACCTCTTGTTTCAACACCTGGAATTCTGAATTACCATGTGTTGCTTCCCCAAGCCCTATAATCTTCACATCATCTGGGACCTTAATAGCTTCAATATCTGTAACATACTGCATCATATTCTCTACTTTTTTAGCTTCTGTCTGCATAGCACATCCTGTAACAAGACAAGCCGTAATACTTATACTTATTAATCCCTTTATCAAACTTCTCATTTTCATTTTTTCTCCCCCTTTTACTCTACAATTTTGTAATAATTTCTTGCTGTAAGGCTATAAACAAATGTATATAAGACACTAAATATAAGAACTGTTACAATAAGACATCCTATAAATAACATACTATTTTCAAATCCTAATATAGCTAACATTTTAAGGATAATTTTAGAAGCTACCATAACATGAATAAAGGCTACTATAACAGGTAGGAAGAATACAGCAATGACTTGGGAACGTATAACCTTTCTTACCTCCTCCTTACTCATACCTACTTTTTGAAGAATCTTAAAACGCTCCTGATCATCATAGCCTTCAGAAATCTGCTTATAGTAAATAATTAAAGCTGTTGCCATACTAAAAAGAAGCCCAAGGAAAATCCCCACGAATAAAAGTCCACCATACATCATCTGATAATCTGCTCTTGTAAATCGCTCGGATGCTACAGCAGCATTGATAAATCCTGCCTGTTCTAGTTCATTCTCTATAGCTTTCATGAGCTCATAATCACTCTTTTTATTGGCATTTGTATCAAATCCATAGACATAAGAAAAATCAGATTGACTCTCTACTTTTCGCTCTAAACTTTGGTAGATTTTTTGGATAACCTCTTCACTTTCTACAACGAAAATATATCTTTGTATAATGCTTGACTGAAACATCTTACTTATTTCCACTTCTTCAAGCTGTTTTTTAATCAAAAACTTATCTTCTCCAAATTTTACACTATCTCCTTTAAGCTTATTCCCTTGTTCATATACAAGTACTTCTCCTGGCTGTAAAACTTCACTTTGTTCTTCTAAAGTATTATAAACATCAAGTGGTATAAGTCCTACACCACTGAGATCATCAAAATTAAATCCATTTTTTAAAGGCTCTTTAAAGCACTTACCATCATATTCAAGCATCAAATAATGAATCTACTGAGTATAAATATTGGACATCTCAATACCTAATTGATCACATACTTTTTGGATAACCTCTTCTACTAAAGGTATTTGCTCCTTTGTGATTTGTTCTACTACGGTCATCATTTCTCTATCATATTGACTTTTAATAATTCCATCTACACCTACAGCAATACTAGAAGTAGCAGAAAGCATAATAAGTACTGCTGTTGTTAGTATACAAATATTAGCAAGCCCTACCGCATTTTGTTTCATACGATAAATCATGCCTGAAAGTGTGATAAAGTTCGGATTTCTATAGTAAAGTCTTTTATTCTTTTTCAGCGCTTTTAATACGATAATACTGCCTCCTATAAATAGGGCATAGGTTCCTATCATAACTAAGATAACGGCTAATAAGAAAGTATCTATTGCACTTACTGGAGATTCTATTTGTAAGGCAGTAACATAACCACTACTTAAACTCATTATCCCTATAAGGGTGAGTAACCATCTTGATCTAGGCTCTTTCTCCCCTGCTCGTGCTTTTTGTAAAAGTTCCATAGGATTAGCTCTATAAATCTGCACTATATTCCATATTAAAATAGTACTATATATACCTATAAACACTAGACAGGTTAGACTAATAGATTGCATAGGAATCTCAAATCCCGAAGGCACTTCAAAATCAAAGATTTTTAATAGAATAAGAAGCATCATTTTGCTAAAAGCAATTCCAACTATTAAGCCTCCCACTATGCTTGCCATGCCTATGACAAATGTTTCAATACTTAAGACTTTAGCAATGTGTTTCTTGTCCATACCTAGTATGTTAAAAAGTCCAAATTCTTTTTGTCTACGTTTAATTAGAAAACTATTGGTGTAGAAAAGAAAAATTCCAGCAAATAACCCTACTACACCCACTCCTAGTGTTAATACATACTGAATACTTACACCATCATTCATCTTTCCTAATGTTTCACTAATGCTTAGAAACTGAATGATATAAAACATTACTACGGTACAGACTGAGGCTATCATGTAAGGCCCATAGGTTTTAGCATTCTTTTTAATATTCCTTATAGCCATTTTAAGATAGAACTTATTTCCCATTAAGTTCACCACCTGTCGCAAGAAGTGTAAGGGTATCTGCTATCTTGTGATACATTTCTTCCTTACTCATTGCCCCCTTATATATTTGATGAAAAACTTCTCCATCTTTGATAAAAAGTACACGTTTAGCATGACTTGCTGCTTTCGTACTATGTGTTACCATAAGTAAGGTCTGCCCTTCCTCATTAATTTCTTCAAATAGTTTCAGTAGTTCATCTGTAGCTTTAGAATCTAGGGCTCCTGTTGGCTCGTCAGCCAGTACAATTTGAGGGTTTGTAATAAGTGCTCTGGCTACAGCACACCTTTGTTTTTGTCCACCAGATAGTTCATAGGGATACTTTTCTAATAAATCCTTTATACCAAGCTTCTTAACCAAAGGTGCAAGCCTGCTTTCCATCTCCTCCACCGTTTTATCTGATAGAACAAGTGGTAAGAAAATATTATCTTTTACAGAAAAAGTATCTAGTAAATTAAAATCTTGAAATACAAAACCTAAATGTTCACGTCTAAAGGCTGCCAGTTCCTTCTCTTTCATTCCCTCTATACTTTGTCCATTTAACAAAATCTTGCCACTTGTAGGTCTATCAAGTGTAGCTAAAATATTAAGGAGAGTTGTTTTCCCTGCCCCAGACTCCCCCATAATGGCTACATACTCTCCCTTTTCTACCGAGAAACTTACGTTAGATAGAGCTATAACTTGGCTTCCACCAAAACGTGTTTGATATATTTTTTTTAAGCTTTTTGCTTCTAATAACATGATGATCTTTCCTCCTAAGCATTTTCTTGTCTCTAGTATAATAAAAAAGAGAAATGCTCCGCCATTTATATAGCTTACATTTCTCTTGTCAACCTTACACTTTTGTAAGGGCTACTTATTCAATCATTCTCTCTATCATCTCAAGATTAATGAAAACTTTTGTACCCTTTCCTACTACAGATTCTATTTTAATCGTATGTGATAATCTACTTAAGATTTTTTTGCATAAATAAAGCCCAATACCTGTAGACTTCTTATGCATATGTCCATTATAACCTGTAAAACCACTTTCAAAAACACGCGGTAAATCTTCCTCCTGAATGCCAATACCAGTATCTTCTATAACAAGTGTATACTTCTTGTCTTCATCCATATAAATAGAAATACTTCCTCTTTTAGTATACTTTAACGCATTGGATAACACCTGCTCTATTACAAAAAGTAGCCATTTTTCATCTGTCAATACCCAAGTATCTACACATTCATAATGAAGTGAAATCTTCTTTCTAATAAAACTTCCAGCATATTTATGTATGGCCTGCTTAATAATAGAGTCTAAATTTTGCCTTTTTAGAACAAGGTCTGTACACATATTCTCCATCCGCATATAATGTAATACGATTTCAACATACTCTTCAATTTTAAAAAGCTCTGCCAAAAGCTCTACTGCATCCTCTCCTTCCATAGTCTGCAGCATCAGATTCATCCCTGCAATGGGCGTCTTAATCTGGTGAACCCATAAAGTAAAATATTCAAGCATTTCCCGTGCTTTAGCATCTGCTGAAGATAAATCATCCCTTCTTGCTTTGTCTATTATCGTAACAATTTGATTATAATCTACTTCTATCTGATTCCTAAAAGAAGGTAACTGCTCAATCATACTTTGTGCATGCTTTTTAATATTCATAAGCTTTTCATGCTTTTTACAAAAGCTATAAAAACTTTCTACAAAGAAAATACTTCCTAAGACGAGGCATAATATCATTGCATAATATACTATTTCCGCTGGTACATTATATAAGAAAGGAAGCATGATAAAAATAGTGCTAAACACACTTAGCATCATAATAAGTCTCATATGGCACTTTAAATATATTTTTAAGTACCCCATAAATTTCCTCATCTTATCCTATACCCCACGCCTTTTTGTGTCACAATGAAGTTTACTATACCTATTTCCTCTAACTTTTTACGTAACCTTGTTACATTAACTGTAAGTGTATTATCATCAATATAATGATCGGATTCCCATAAACGCTTTATAATAGCATCTCTTGATACACACTTACCTGCCTGTTCCATAAGCACTATCATAATTTTTCCTTCATTCTTAGTGAGCCCTACAGTCCTGCTCTCATAAGTTATACTTAAATTATCCTTATCTAAAATAACGCCCACATGTTCAAGTAATGCACTTTGCCCTGCAAAATCATAGCTACGTCTTAGTAAGGCCTGTATTTTAGAAATAAGCACATTAAGATCAAAAGGCTTAGCAATAAAATCATCTCCTCCCATATTCATAGCCATGACAATATTCATATTATCTGCTGAAGAAGAAATGAACATTATAGGAACTTTCGATACCTTTCGAATCTCTGTACACCAATGATACCCATTATAAAAAGGTAAGGAAATATCTAAAAGTACAAGATGTGGTTTAAACTGCACAAAAATAGGAATTACTTCCTTAAAGTCCTCTATACGTAACACCTCATATCCCCATGCCCTCGCTTGCTTCTCTATGGCTTTAGCAATGATTTCATCATCTTCTATAATCAGCACTCTAAACATTTTCTATCCGTCCTTATCTTACTCATTTATGCCTCAAGCATAACATACTTATTATAAAAGCTACAATACTTGTACTATAATAAAAAATCTCATCTTAATTAAAATTAAGATGAGATTTTTACTATTTTTTATCTAATAAAACAATCGCCTGACTTGAAATACCTTGTTGGGTACCTGTAAAGCCAAGACCTTCTTCAGTTGTTGCTTTTACATTAATTTGATTTACCTCAATATTTAAGGCTGCTGCTATATTTTCTCTCATTGCCATAATATGTGGTGCCATTTTAGGTTTTTGAGCAATAATTGTTGCATCTATATTATGGACAACGGCGCCTTCCCTATCTAATATTCCTTTTACATGTTCTAATAGTTTAATACTAGAGATACCTTTATACTGAGGGTCTGTATCTGGAAAATGCTTGCCGATATCTCCGCCAGCTATAGCACCAAGTAATGCATCCATAATAGCATGTACAAGTACATCTGCATCTGAATGGCCAAGTAATCCTAGTGTGTGTTCAATTTCCACTCCACCTAATATAAGTTTTCTATCTTCGACTAATTTATGCACGTCATATCCCATACCAATTCTTAACATCTTTTCATCCTCTTCCTTTGTTTCTCTTCATATCCTTTAAGCTTTAAGTATCTATCTGCTTAGAATAGGTTCAAATTTTTTATCTATATTATATACTAACTTTCTATACCTTTAAATATACACCCTAAAAAAATGGAACCTCCCTAAAACACCAAAACACCTAAGCCACTTTAATGACTTAGGTGCCCTTATTAATCAACTATTTGAATCCCAATTCCTACTAATCCTGGTCCCGTATGTACACCAAGTGCTGGACTAATTTGGCCTTCTATAAAATCTTTCATACCCGGTAATGCTTTTATAAGATCTGCTTTCATATTTTCAGCTTCTTCTTTTGCATATCCATGAAGTAAAGCTATATTATAATGTTTTCCTTTAGAGGCAAATTCTACTGCTAACTCTTTCATTTTTTCTATAGATTTCTTTCTACCTCTTACTTTGGCTACATTATAATAAACGCCTTCTTCATTACATGAAATAATAGGTTTTAAATTTAGAACAGTTCCAAGTGTAGAAACAACAAGGCCAATACGTCCACCTTTTTGAAGATATTCTAATGTATCTATACAAAAGAATATTTTTGAGTTTATAATTTCTTTTTCTACTCTTTCTTTAAGTTCATCAAAACCCATGCCTTGTTCAATATATTTAGCTGCTTGTATAGCATTAAAGCCTCCGCCAATAGAAATATTACGTGTATCAATGACTGCAATTTCTAAGCCTTCATACTCTTTAGCAATCATTGAAATCAAATTAAAAGTACCACTTAATCCACTTGATAGCGTAACTATTAGTACTTTTTCATAACCATCTTCTTTAATCTTGGCAAGCTTCTCTAAAATCTCTCCTGTGCTTGGAAGCGAAGTTTTAGGAATTTCCTCTGAAAGTTTACTATAAACTTCTTCTGCTGTAATATCTACACCATCTGAATACTCACGTTCTTTATAAATAATTTTAAGTGGGATACTATACATATTATATTGTTCTCTAATATGTTTTGGAATATCTATACCTGAATCTACTAATAAAGCGATTTTTTGGCTATTCATCTTCAAAACCTCTCTTAACTCCATATTTTATAGAATCTCTTTTTATTAATTACAATCATACCTTATCTTATATATTATTTCAAGTAGTTTTTAAAACTATATAGTTTTTTATATATAGCAAAAAGCAGATACTTAAGTATCTGCTTCAAAGAATAGCGGAAGACGGATTTGAACCGCCGACACCATGGGTATGAACCATGTGCTCTAGCCAACTGAGCTATTCCGCCATATATTGTTTTCATAAACATGGTCGCTATAGGGCTCGAACCTATGACCCCCTGCTTGTAAGGCAGGTGCTCTCCCAGCTGAGCTAAGCAACCATATTAAACGACCCAGAAGGGACTCGAACCCTCGACCTCCGCCGTGACAGGGCGGCGTGCTAACCAACTGTACCACTGGGCCAATCATTATCCTTTTGGATAGTGGAGACAAAGGGATTCGAACCCTTGACCCCCTGCGTGCAAGGCAGGTGCTCTCCCAACTGAGCTATGCCCCCAAAAGGTTGTAGTGAAACAAAACAGGGGCAGTAGGACTTGAACCCACGACATCCGGTTTTGGAGACCGACGTTCTACCAACTGAACTATACCCCTTTATAAACTCCCCGAGTAGGGTTCGAACCTACGACCCTTCGGTTAACAGCCGAATGCTCTGCCGCTGAGCTATCGAGGAATGTCTCACTGACAAAATTTATTTTACACGAATCATTGACACTTGTCAACGGTTATTTTAATTTTTTTACATAAATTTTCTAGTTTTCTTTGTAAGATAGAACTGAGCTTAAAAATACAGTAAAACAAATCAAAGTTATTTTCATTCCCTATATAAGTACCTACCTGACTGTTATTCATAAAACATGCACCTAGAAACAGATAAAGCAAAATCATCATAAGCATTAAAAT
The DNA here is from genome assembly GCF_014384995.1 of Zhenhengia yiwuensis. GTDB lineage: Bacteria > Bacillota > Clostridia > Lachnospirales > Cellulosilyticaceae > Zhenhengia > Zhenhengia yiwuensis. The sequence continues at coordinate 64,762 of NZ_JACRSY010000022.1, forward strand.
AGCCACGCTAATAATATTTAAAGAACTTACACATTCCGCTCTTCTACTCCTTAATGTGCTTAAGATTACTAATAACTTTAATCAAAATGCTAAAATTAAGTAGATAACCTCTAATTACACCTATAAGTCCTATGGCACAATTCCTTTAAATTAAACTGTTCTAGATGGAATAATAAAATACTAAAGTAAAGACTCTAAATAAAACAATTTAATAGCAGATCTATTTTATATTCTGTTCCTCTACATTATAAAAAACTTTATAGATTTTAGTAGACGATAGTAGCATATCCCCTACTCCTACCTAAGCAAATTAAAATAAGCACTGTACTCATAATGACTATTTTGAGTACTAAATCAAAAGTATCTCTAAAATAAGTCTTTACATAGTTCATGGCACTAATCATATTAGTACTTACAAAGACCTGTCTTATTATAAATTAAGCCTGCCTGCATCATTCTCCTAAAAGAGAGTTCTTCTTGATAAAGACTTATATTACTGGCTAATCTCTTTAACCCTAGTTTTCACTTTTTTAATACTAGAAAGTTCCAATTTTATTATAACATAAAAAAGCAGATACTTAAGTATCTGCTTTAAAAGTAGCGGAAGACGGATTTGAACCGCCGACACCATGGGTATGAACCATGTGCTCTAGCCAACTGAGCTATTCCGCCATATATTGTTTTTATAAACATGGTCGCTATAGGGCTCGAACCTATGACCCCCTGCTTGTAAGGCAGGTGCTCTCCCAGCTGAGCTAAGCGACCATATTAAACGACCCAGAAGGGACTCGAACCCTCGACCTCCGCCGTGACAGGGCGGCGTGCTAACCAACTGTACCACTGGGCCAATCATTATCCTTCTTGGATAAGTGGAGACAAAGGGATTCGAACCCTTGACCCCCTGCGTGCAAGGCAGGTGCTCTCCCAACTGAGCTATGCCCCCAAAGAAGTAAAGATTGATTTGTTATCCTTTTGGATAGTGGAGACGAAGGGATTCGAACCCTTGACCCCCTGCGTGCAAGGCAGGTGCTCTCCCAACTGAGCTACGCCCCCAAAGGAATAAATATTAAAAGTAAAACAGGGGCAGCAGGACTTGAACCCACGACACTCGGTTTTGGAGACCGATGTTCTACCAACTGAACTATACCCCTTCATTATACTTTCAAAACTAAACATAACCATTTTATTTAACCTTGTTTTTTAGGTCAAACCCTCGAACCGTTAGTATTGGTCAGCTACACATGTTACCATGCTTACACCTCCAACCTATCTACCTCGTAGTCTACAAGGGGTCTTACTCCATTTCTGGATGGGAAGTCTTATCTTGAGGTCTGTTTCACGCTTAGATGCCTTCAGCGTTTATCAGTTCCAGACTTGGCTACTCTGCTATAGGCTTGGCAGCCTAACAGATGCACCAGCGGTCCGT
>NZ_JACRSY010000023.1 GCF_014384995.1 Zhenhengia yiwuensis
TTCGGACATCTACGGATCAAAGTTTATTTGCAACTCCCCGTAGCTTTTCGCAGCTTATCACGTCCTTCATCGGCTCTCGGTGCCAAGGCATCCACTCTACGCTCTTAGTAGCTTGACCTGCTAACAAATTCTTAGTGAATGTAATGAGTTTAGAATTTGTGTACTCAGCCTAGCTGAGTTTCCTTTCAAACTCTTTCACTAAAAGTTTGTAACTTGCCTTGTTCTCGTTAAATTTAAGAATAAGTTATATCGGTTAAATTGTAGATTTAAAATTTGATAAGTTTAAATCTATTTTTCGATTATGTTTAGTTTTCAAAGTACAATTTCTTACTTGTTTCAGCAGCGCCCGCCGCTGACTTTTAGAAGTATACTAAATCTATATATGAATGTCAACTATTTATTATAAATTTATTTCCGCAACATTTAAGTCTAACTTTAATAAATTTTTCTTTAAAATTCTTACGATCTTTCTTATCCTAAATACATTTATACATAGACTCTTATTATTTATATATTCCTTCCTTTGGCAGTGAGAACTACACTCACCTGAGCATCTCTTAAAGATGCAGGGAATACTTCTCCTTCTTTCCTATCCTAGAAAAAAAATAATACCCTATTAGGGTATTATTTAAAAATAAAACGATCTTTATTTACATTAACCCATTCTCTAGCTTGTGCTGATTCTGGAACAATTTTTGCAAGTACAGTATTGCTGTCTTCAATACCATTAAATCTACAAAGTGATTCTACAAGTACACTATCAATTAAAGATACTGGGCCTACCCCGATATTAACATCAAAAGTAATTGTATCTTCTTCTATATACCAAAGTCTGCTTTGAAGTACTTTAACATCTACTTTCTTTGGCATTTTCTCAAAGTGCTCACCGTAAATTTTTACACGCTCTTTAAGCTTACTTAAAGTTTTAGCTATGTACCATTCTAAAAGTGGTAGCATCATTGTTTCTTTTGTAATGTTTTGTCCTTCTACAACAAACTTACCTCTTACAAGTTTAACAACTGCTTTCTCTTTTGTTTCATCTTCTACGAATTCAATACCATAATTTTTACCTAAGTACATACAATGGTTTGCATATTCTTTTGCACGCTGGATACGTAAAAGCTCTCCTAAAATCCAATCTGCATTTCCTTTTACTTTATCTACAACACTAAAAATAGGTGTCCCTACTGGTGCAAGTACTTTAATTTCTCCATTTTCTTCTACTTGTATAGCAATGCTCGATCTTTTTTTGTATGTTAGGTCATAATTGATCTTTGTTCCTTCGAACTCAAAACTTAATTTCATATCATACCTCTTTACTATTTATTCTGTCCTTTTTCTGTACAATGTAGTATTATAACATAAATTCGTTAAAACTTTGTATAGTTTTTTTTGGTTTTTTCATCCATTTCAACTTTGAAACTTTCAAAATATTCCCACTTGTGTTATACTCTACCTATCAAATTCAAACATAGGGGAAATAGGAGTGATATAAATGGTAGAAACAAGTGAACTTGAACAGTTCCAAAATTTTATAGATGATTTAGTTTTACGCAACAAAAGCATTTTAGATCAAATGACAAAATTACAAGATGCTTCTGCACGTCTTAACCGTACCCTTTCAAAATCAGCTACTACTTGTGGCTGTATTAAAATGAATATTATCAAACAACAACTTGATTTTGCACACATTACTTCACCAGAAGAACTTAAATCTCTTCTCAGTACACATATAGAAGGTTACCCTTGCCCTGAATGCAATGAAGCTATTGAAAAAGAAATGGGGCGCGTTCTTTTTTATCTTGCAGCAATTGCTAATACTTTAGGTATTTCTCTTTCTTCTGTACTCGAAAATGAAAAAACACGCACAAATCTTCTTGGTAACTATTCCTTAAAGTAATTTTTAGCGTCTTAAAAACTTTTTTAGTGTTTTTAAGACGCTTTTTTTATACTTATCCACACTTTATCCACATTTTGTGAATAATTGGTATTAATTTCCATATTATTTTTCAGTAATCATGCCTCTATGATATACTTCATAATCTTTAAAATCGTTTTTTAAGTCTTCCCAAAATTGTTCTTTGAATACTGGAGGAAAAATAGGAATTTTGGAAGCTTGAATTTCTTCTTTTGAAACAAAACGACACTCTTTAATATACTGTACTTCTACTTCTGGATCATACCCAGCTTTTATAGTACTTTCATCTTCTACTTTCGTTAAAAAGAACATACCTAAATGATGTGTATCTATTGTATAATCTACATACTCACTCATATAAATAAGTTTAATTGGCCTACATTTAGTATTACACTCCTCTGCTACTTCCCTTACTATTGTATCAATAACACTTTCCTCTGGCTCCATCCCTCCTCCAGGAAGTGTCCACCATTCAAACCCTGTCTCTGGATTTTGCTGTCTTAATAGAAGCAATTCTTGCTTATTATTTAATATAATCGCTGCTGCCCTTGGTCGTATATTCATTCTTCCCCTCCATCTTATATAGTTATATATTATTATATCATATTTAAAATCCTACTACTTACAAAATCCCCCCTTCTCCTTGAAAATCCCTCTATACGTACGCTATACTATTTCAAATAAGTATTTTACAAAAGAAAGAGGTTTATAATGAAAGATTTTAATCTAGAAATTTGTATTGATTCTGCTGAGTCTGCTCTTATAGCTGAAAAAAATGGTGCAACACGCATTGAATTATGTGGTCACCTTATGATCGGAGGTGTTACACCTTGTACAGGTCTTATAGGCATGGTGAAATCTCTTGTATCTATCCCGGCTTATGCCATTATTCGCCCTCGTTTCGGTGACTTTGTATACTCTGACTTAGAGTTTGAACAAATGAAACGTGATATTGTAACATGTAAAGAACACCTTGTAGATGGTGTTGTACTTGGTATGTTAACACCTGAAGGTGATTTAGATGTTCCTAGACTTAAAGAACTTATTGACTTAGCTGGCGATATGCACCTTACACTTCATCGTGCCTTTGATGTATGTCGTAATCCTTTTAATGCTTTAGAAGACGCTATCAATCTAGGCTTTCACACTATTTTAACTTCAGGTCAGAAAGCTACAGCCTATGAAGGGCGTACACTGCTTAAAGAACTTATTCAAAAGGCCGATGGCCGTATTGACATTATGCCGGGTGCAGGTGTATCTAGTAAGAATCTAGAGCTTATCCTTCAAGAAACAGGGGCTAAAAGTATCCATCTTTCAGCCAAAACACTTCGCCCCTCTGAATCTCTTTATAAAAACCCTGAAGTCTATATGGGCTTACCAAGTATTGATGAAAGCATTATTTATCAGACAAACGGTGAAGAAGTTAAAGCTGCTCATAATATTCTTCTTTCCTTTTAATCATTTAACCGTTTCCCTATAACAAGGAAACGGTTTTTATATTCTATAGCAGACAAATAAAAATAGGGGTACCATTCCCGAGTCTATCTATAGCAGCTATACTCACGAACGCCTTACCCCCATCCTATTACAGAATATGGTTAATTCCTATTTTTTACTTAAGCTTTCTATCTAAATAAATCCACGCTTTCCAGCATAAGAATCCCCATCCAGCAAAAAATCCTACTATAAATATAGGGCTTAAAGAATGCGCATACTTATGTGTAAAGAAATATTTCTCCCAACCTGGTATATCACTATAATAGTAAGAACCTGGTCCAAAATTAAGTCCATCTATAAGTCCAATATCATTCTTCATAATATATAATGCTGCACCTATAATAACAATGAATACTATAAGTGCTATTACATTTAAAACCTTTACCATTTGCATTCGCTTCATGACTTTACCCCCCGTAAACTCTAAGCTACAATAGTTGGAATTGGTAAGAATAATCCACTAAGTAATAACCATGCTACAAATAATGTAAGTACTAAATTGAATGTCTGTCCAACAACGTAAAGTGTAAGTGGTTTACCCCCTTGAAGCTGAGATGCCATTTCTTTAAAGTTTGTTTCAAGGCCGATACTCATAAATGCAAGGCAGAAACACCATCCTTTAAATCCACTAAGTGATTTAATAATAGCTTTTGTTGTTTCTGTACCAAATGCTGGTTCCACTAAGAATGAAAATACAACTGAAGCTAAAATGAACCCAATAATGAATTTAGGGAAACGATGCCAAATTTCTGAAATACCTACTTTATTATCACCAGTTTTATCTACTTTTGTTGTAAAGAAGATTGCTACTGCAAAAGCAATAAATCCGATTAAGATATTTTGAATCATTTTTACAAGTGCTGCTACTTGCCCACCAATTGGACCAAGTGCTTCACCTGCAAGTACTACTGCACCAGTTGAGTCAACTGTACCACCAATCCAAGCCCCACCAATCATTGGATCAAGATTAAACCACTTACAAACAAATGGCATAGCTACCATCATAACAACTGTGAAGATAAGTGAAAGACCTACTGCAAAAGTTAAGTCATTCTTCTTACCTTTACAAGCTGCTGCACATGCAATAGCTGCTGATGTACCACATACTGATGTTGCACATGCAATAATCATAACCATTGCTTTATTTGTCATCTTAAGGAACTTCGTTCCGAATAACCACATAAAGATAATAACTACTGGTGTTACAAGCCATGCAATGCCCAGTCCATATATTCCAAACTCTGCAATGTTTGAGAAAAGTACTTCCGCCCCCATAATAACAAGACCTGTTTTAATATAAAACTCAGTCTGAATAGCTGGCTTTAACCAATTTGGTGTTTTGATTGTATTACATACTAACATACCAATAAGTAATGCCCAGAAAGCATATTCAAGGTAGTTCTTCATTGTTACTTGAGCTGCTAATGTATAGGCAAATAATGATAATAAGAAGACACCTGCAAAAGCTCCTATAAATTTAACAGGATTTTTCCCCATAACTTTAAGACCAATACTAAATAATAGTCCTAAAACAATAAATGTAAATCCTACACCTAATATAAACTTTCCATCACTTAATACATGTAATACAGATGGATTCTCTGCTGTTCCCCATGTTGCAACCTTTACCCCTTTAAATGTAAAGCTCCCTGTTACAACGCTTACAAAGCCAAGTGCAATTACTGCAAACCCAAGCCATATAGCCCACCAGTCTTCATTTTTGTAAAGATCTGACCAACTAAATTTGCTTGCTACAACAGCTTCTTCATTTGCTTCTGCTCTTACAGGAGCAGATACAGGACTTTCTACTGTTTTTTCAAATGCTCTTTCCATATTATCCTCCCAGATTAAATAAAAAATGTTAAAAAAATAACTATTTATACTATTAAAATAACATACGTTACATATTTAGGTCAATAATTTTAAAATAGTTTAATCAAAAATAGTATTTTTAATCAATTTCAAACATTATTTTTAGTTAATCTGACAGTACATTTACTACTCTCACCCATTATGATACGACTGATATGTACAAGAGGGTAGAATTTACATCACAATTAAATAGCTATAAAAGGCACTAAATGTACTATATACTAAGAAAACACAGCGACTTTGACTGATTTTAGTCAAAGTCGCTGTGTTTTAACCATTCTATAGGCAATAATAGCTTATCACATTTCAGCTTATCTAACTGTAATGACTTCTAGGGCTTCTCCTATATGTGAGACACCTATTACTTTAATACCTTTTATAAATGGTAACTTTTCTACATTAGCTTTCGGCATAATGCATGTTTTAAAGCCTAATTTAGCCGCTTCTACTACACGTTTTTCAGCCATGGCTACACCTCTAATTTCGCCTGTAAGACCCACTTCACCAAATACAACAGTATGGGGATCAATAGGTGTATTTCTAAAACTTGATGCTATAGCAAGGGCTGCTGCAAGATCTAAAGAAGGTTCATTAATACGCATACCACCAGCTAAGTTCACATATACATCATAATTCCCCATATCTAGACCCGCTCTTTTTTCTAATACTGCAATTAAAATAACCATTCTGTTATAATCAATACCTGTCGCTGTACGGCGTGGCATCCCAAAACTTGTAAAACTTGCAAGAGCCTGTACCTCTATAAGCATAGGTCTTGTCCCTTCTAGAGAGCAACTTACAAGAGATCCTGCAACATCCATAGGCCTTCCTGCAAGCATAATTTCAGAAGGGTTAAGGACTTCTTTAAGCCCTACATCTTGCATCTCAAATACGCCTATTTCATTGGTAGAGCCAAAACGGTTCTTTACCGCACGAAGTATTCTAAATGAAGCATGCCTTTCCCCTTCAAAGTAAAGTACTGTATCCACCATATGTTCTAGTACACGAGGGCCAGCTAGTGCTCCCTCTTTTGTTACATGCCCTACAATCATTATGGTGATACCATAGCCTTTTCCAAGGTTCATTAGCTTATGAGTTGCTTCTCTAACCTGGCTCACACTTCCTGGCGCAGATGTAATATCATCACAATAAACCGTCTGAATAGAATCTAATATAACAAGGTCCGGCTTCGTGTTTTTTATATGTGCTTCTATAAAACTCATATTTGTTTCTGCTAAAAGATTAAGATTCTCTGTATGAACATTTAATCTTTCTCCTCGCATTTTAATCTGAGCTACGGATTCCTCTCCTGAGATATACAGAACTTGTCTATTTTGATTACCGAGTTCTTCACAAATTTGAAGAAGCAATGTGGATTTTCCAATTCCCGGGTCACCACCTACTAAAATGAGAGATCCTTTTACAATCCCTCCTCCAAGTACGCGATCAAGTTCTTTCATACCTGTTGTCGTTCTGGTTTCATTCTCTATTTTAACATCTCTAAGTTTTACAGGTGCGCTACTTGCTGCTCCTCTTGAACTCGGTGCTGTTAAAGAAGGCTTCTTCGCTTCTACTACTTCCTCAACTAAACTGCCCCACTCATTACAGCTCGGACATTTGCCCATCCATTTTCCTGATTCATATCCACACTCTTGACATATATATACCTGCTTAAGTTTTGCCATTCCTATAAGCTCCTTTTTCTATATTATTTAATACTTTATCCAATTTTAATCTATATCAATCTATTTTCATGCATTTAAAAAGAGGCTGCATGACACAGCCCCTTGATTAAGCTACTTTTTTAAGAATAACATGTTTTGCTGTAGAATTTACTTCTACTGAAAAAACAACTTTACCTGAAAGGTTTGTTTTGACATGATCTACAAGCAGATCATCTATCATTAACTTATACTCTGTATTTGGCTGTATTTCTAAAGTAATTTGCGCCATTTTATTGCCTTCTACTTCGAAGCTTACGCCATCATCTGTCACCATAAAATGATGTACAGTTGTACCAGGTAATGATTCGTAAACAAGTGCACCATCTTTTTTTAGCTTTGTTACTTCATAGAATGATTTTGCTTTATAGAAACGTCCATCTACTTCAAAATCATTTACTTTTGTTTTTTCTTGTAACTCATAGTTTCCGAAACTAAGTGTGCCATCCTCGTTAAGACGAATAAGTTCTGTAATAACAGCCATTGTTAAAACCCTCCACTAAATTAAATTAAGACTATCTCTATCTTTGTATTATACATGATTTACACAAAAAAGTATAGGATTATTGTCTTTTCAGTACAATTGCATCATTTTCGAATTCCACTAAAACTCTATCTCCTTCATGAATATGACCTTCTAGTATTTCATCTGCTAGTTTATCTTCAATATGACTTTGAATCGTACGTCTTAAAGGTCTAGCACCATAAGCTTTGTCATATCCTTTTTCAGCAAGGAAGTCTATAGCCCCTTGTGTTAAGGTTAATGTAATACCTACATTTCTTGTAATACGTTCTACTAGCGTACGTATCATAAGTTCTGCAATTTCTTTAATATGCTGCGCTGTAAGTGGATGGAATACAAGTGTCTCATCAATACGATTGAGGAATTCTGGTCTAAATAGACGCTTCACTTCTTCCATTACATTTTTCTTCATATCTTGATAGTTTTTTTCTGTATCCACTACACTATTAAAACCTACTTTTTTAGGTTCAATAATATTTCTAGCACCTAAGTTAGAGGTCATAATAATAATGGTATTTTTGAAGTTTATACGTCTTCCTGTAGAATCTGTAATATGTCCATCATCTAATATTTGAAGTAAAATATTAAATACATCTGGATGAGCCTTCTCTACTTCATCAAAAAGAATAACGCTATAAGGCTTACGTCTTACTTTCTCTGTAAGTTGTCCACCTTCCTCATATCCTACATACCCTGGAGGTGAACCAATAAGCTTGGATACTGTGTGTTTTTCCATATACTCACTCATATCCATACGAATCATAGCATTTTCATCACCAAACATAACCTCAGCCAGTGCTTTAGTCAGCTCAGTTTTTCCTACACCTGTTGGACCTAAGAATAAGAATGAACCAATTGGTCTATTTGGATCTTTAAGGCCTACTCTACCACGGCGCACTGCTCTTGCAACAGCTTTAACAGCTTCATCTTGACCAATAACACGCGCGTGAAGTATACCTTCAAGATTTTTAAGACGCGTAGCTTCAGCTTCTGCTAATCTTTTAACCGGAATATGTGTCCAGTTACTTACTACTTCTGCAATCTCTTCTTCATTTACAATTAACTGGGATTTTGTATGTTGAGTTTCCCACTCTACTTTTGCATTTGCAAGTTCTTCTTTAAGCTGATTTTCTTCTTGCTTAATCTCACCTGCTCTTACAAAGTTTTCATCTACTATTGCCGCTTCTTTGTCATTTTGAAGTTTTTCTAACTTACACTCTATATCTTTAATTTTTTCTGGTGAAGTATAAGCTCTTAATCTCACTCTAGATGCTGCTTCATCAATAAGGTCAATCGTTTTATCTGGCAAGTATCTATCCGCTATATAACGACTTGATAGACGTACTGCAGCTTCTAAGGCTTCTGCTGTAATCTGAACACCATGATGCACTTCATATTTATCTCTAATACCCTCTAGAATACTAATTGTTTCAAGCTCAGTCGGCTCATCTACCTGAACAGGTTGGAATCTACGTTCAAGAGCAGCATCTTTCTCAATATGCTTACGATACTCATCTAAAGTGGTTGCCCCTACAAGCTGAATTTCTCCTCTTGCAAGTGAAGGCTTCAGAATATTAGAAGCATCCATAGCACCTTCTGCTGCACCTGCTCCAATAATAGTATGAAGCTCATCAATAAAGAGAATAACATCGCCTACTGTGCGCACTTCTTCTAATACCTTATTAATGCGCTCTTCAAATTCTCCCCTATATTTAGTACCTGAAATCATAGAAGATAAATCTAAAGAAACAACTCTTTTAGTTTTAAGTAAATCTGGTACGATGCCACTTACAATCTTTTGTGCAAGACCTTCTACCACTGCTGTTTTACCTACACCAGGTTCCCCTACTAAGCAAGGATTATTCTTGGTACGACGAGATAAAATCTGTGTAATACGCTCGATCTCTTTTTCTCTTCCTACAATTGGATCAAACTTATCTTCTCTTGCTAGTTGTGTCAGGTCACGGCTATATTTATCTAAAGTCGGTGTTAAAGACTTAGCGCCTTGCATCTTTGTTTTAGTTGATATAAAAGAAGACTCTTTAACTTTGCCATCTCCTGATATAATTGCCATTAAATCTGATAATAGTCTATTAATAGGTACATTTAAAATCTCAAGTAAACTAACAGCTACGCAACCTTTTTCTTTTAAAATAGCCATAAGAATATGTTCTGTACCTGCTGCTGGTACGCCCATTTGTTTAGCAAGTGCCACACTATTTTCAAGTACACGTTTTGTACGTGGTGTAAAGTCTCTAGAAATAACCATAGTCTGGTTTCCAAAGCCCATTACTTCTCTTATCTTTTCTATAAAATCATCTTCTGTAAGACTATATTTTCTAAGTGCTGACTCAGCAACAGAGTCTTTTACATGAAGTAAACCAATAAGTAAATGCTCTGTTCCTAAATAACCATGGCGAAACTGCTCCTTAATATCTTGGGCATACTTAATGGCTTCATTTGCTTGCATTGTAAATTTTCCTTGCATGTAGTCACCTCCTGCATTTTTTAGAGTTTATTGCCACAATGAATACAATATAGTGCTTCTGTTGCATTACCTATATTACAATTTGGACAAAATTTCATCATTTTGATACCATTATCGTCTCTTTTCATACGCACACCTTGACCTTCTTCATTCCAAGTACTACGCACGTCTCTTTTATAGGCATCAAAACTATCTTTTTGTATATTAACTACTTCTTCTACTTCTTTTTCTAAACGTGCAATCTCTTTTCTAAGATTTGTAATACGATTGCACAGTGCGCTTTGATGCACCGGCTCCTGGCCTTCTATATAATGTTTATATTGCTCTTCACCAAGTCTTTGATAAAGTTTTTTAAGGTCGTTTTTTAAAGTTAAGATTTCACTGCGATATTTAGCTTGGTCTGCAGTTTTTTGAGTTTGGTCTACTGCTTCTTTACATGTATTTTTAATACTTGTTCCTAGTTTTCCAAATAAATCTTTCATCTTTTTACTCCTTTATTTTAGTGGTTTAATTGTATCACAAAAAAGGAGACTAGTGAACTAGTCTCGCAAAAGGCTTATGTATTTAATCCAAAACTGGCTTTAAGTCCCTTATCTACGAGTCTCATGAAATCATCATCTAGATGACAAATCTTTTCTTTGAGACGTCTCTTGTCAATGGTACGAATTTGCTCTAATAAAATAACTGAGTTCCTAACAAGTTCGTATTCTGTTGCGTTAATCTCTACATGAGTTGGCATCTTTGCTTTATTGATTTTGGATGTAATAGCGGCACAAATAACCGTTGGACTAAATCTGTTACCAACATCATTTTGTACAACAAGCACTGGTCTTATACCGCCTTGTTCGGATCCAATCACGGGGCTCAAATCTGCATAAAATATATCTCCACGTTTTACTCGCACTCTACCTCACTCTCCGCGGTGTGGTCGTAATAAGACTCGACCTCTCTTTCTACTTCAAAGTATAACTTTGATAAAGATAAATTGATGGCTGCCATTTCCTGATAGCCTTTCTTCATAGTACTTATCATCTTTTTATCCGTGTAGTGATCTATAGAAGCCTTTTCATTTGCTTTTGCAATATAACTTGGATTTAACATAGCAAACCACTCCCTACTTATACCATTGCCAACTTTTTATAAGATTAAACATAAATACGTGGTACTCTTTTCCCAATCATACACATAATCTCGTAATTAATCGTATCCGTAAGTCTTGCTAATTCTTCTATTGTAACAGTCTTATCTCCTTGCGTTCCAAAAACAACAACTTCATCCCCTACAGTAATATCTGGAATATGAGAAACATCTACCATAAATTGATCCATACAAATATTACCAATTACATTAGCATACTGACCTCTTATAAGAACTCTTCCTTTATTAGAAAGTCTTCTTGAATAACCATCTGCATAGCCTATAGGAATGGTTGCAATTTTTGTCTCACGTGTTGTACAGTACTTCCTGCCATAACCTATGTAGTGTTCTTTAGACAGTTCTTTAATATGCACAACTTGTGTTTTGAGTGTCATAGCTGGTTTAAGGTTTATTTTTTTACCATGTAAATAATCGGATGGGTAATAACCATACATAATAATACCTGGACGCACCATATTCACATGAGTATAAGGATGGCCCATTGTTGCAGCACTATTAGCCGCATGTACAATAGGAAATTCTATACCCGCCTCATGAAGCTCATTTAAAAATCCTGTAAAAATACTCCACTGATCCCTTGTATAAGTCTTATCTACTTCATCCGCTGTAGAAAAGTGCGTGAAAATCCCCTCCATATTAATATTAGGAAGCTGTGCGATTTTCTTAATCTCCTCTATACTTTGTGGATCTGCTAAAAATCCAATACGTCCCATACCTGTATCTACTTTAATATGAACATTGATAGACTTACCAAACTTTTTGGCCTCTCTTGAAATAAACTCTGCCATCTCAAAAGAAAAAACTGTCTGTGTGAGATCATAGGTAATAAGTGCTTCAATATCAGCAGCTGGTGTATAGCCTAATACTAAAATAGGTTTTGTAATACCTGATTTTCTTAGTTCTTCCCCTTCCTTTGCAATAGCAACAGCTAACTGATCTACCCCTTCTTCTTGTAAAATATTTGCAATTTCCGCGGCACCATGACCATATCCATCTGCTTTAACAATGCCCATTATCCCCGTACTATGAGGAATAAGTTTTCTAATTTCATGGTAATTGTGCTTAATAGCCTCTATGCTAACCTCTGCAACAACACGTGGTCTTAAAGATAACATATGAATCCTCCTTCAAAATCGCCTACTTTACAGGGTTATATATAAAATTCACAAAATCAATGCGTATTGTAAGCGACCCTTCTGTATCGTATATTTCCATTTTAATAGGATAAGTCGTTTTGTAGTCAAACCACACTTTTTCAGTTGCCATATACTTAAATTCACCAGCGATCGGCACCGTTACTGCATAAACATTTTGCCCATCTAACTGTTCTTCTACTATTTGAGCTGATTCATTATTTAAATAATTATGAAGGAATGTGCCAAATAATAACTGATTTTTTACTGGACTAACTTCTATTTGCATGGATTTTTCTGTAATAGGATTGTACTCAGATACTTTAGTGCCATCACAAACAGTGGTGTAGCCGTTTAACCGTTTGGGCTCTATAATCGTCATCTGATACTTTCCTTCTTTATCATAAATATGATTCATCTTTATGTTACTCTTATCTTTGTTTTTTGTAAATGTTATTGAGACGTCTGCTTCATAATTTTTCAAATTCTGTAGCATGCTTGCTACACTTTTATTGCGACTTGTACCTATATCCCTGTTATGACATCCCCATAAACTTATTGTAAAGCTGAGTATTAACCCAATTAATAAAACCCTTTTTAATTTGTACATAAAACCTCCTAATAAGCATATAAAAGGAAGGGTGCACTTTAATCAAAAAGCAAAATCCAAGTTATTTCTTATGTGCTCTTATACTCATTTCCTCTATAAATAATATACTCGTTAGGAGGTTAATATATGATAAACTTTGCTAATGCTTATTTTCTAGACCCTTAAAACTTTCCCCTACATGCTCTATAAGATCACTAGGTAGGACACTATAACTTCCTTTTAACCTTGCTAAAGAGCATGCTGTGTCTGCATGCAAGTAACATCCTAAAAGAGCTGCAGATACGGGCTGCTTATTTTGCGCCAATAATCCTGTAATAAATCCTGTTAAAACGTCACCCGCTCCGCCTTTTGCAATAGCTGAGTGACCTCTACTATTAATATAAATACTCCCATCTGGCACAGCCACAATCATTCTCTCAATCTTTAAGACTACAATGATGCCGTATCGCTCACTAAAACTTCTCGCACTTTCTACTGGATGCGCCAAAATATCTGCTATACTTTCTCCGCTTAAATAACTCATTTCTCCTGGATGTGGCGTTATAATAATTGGAGCCTTACGTGCTTTAAGCTGATTTAAATAAGGCTTAAGTGCATATAATCCATCTGCATCTACCACAATAGACTTATCACTTTCAAGCACCACTTCCATTATTTTCTGAATCATACCACTACGGCCAATACCTGGTCCTATTCCTATGGTAGAGTATTGCATCATATGCTCTTTCAAAATAGTTGCAGCCGTTTCATCTAAGTGTCCATCTCTTTCTGGCAAAGACAATGTAATCGCCTCTGTTACTTTTTGCTGTGTAAGGAGTGCTAAGGCATTTGGGACAGCTATTGTCACAAGCCCTGCACCAACTTTCATCACAGCCTTACTTGCTAGACATATAGCTCCTCCCATGCCTACTTGCCCACCAATCATTAGGACTTTTCCATAAGTGCCTTTGTTACTTCGTATAGGGCGATCCGGCAACATACCTTTAGCCATGTCTTCATCAATAGCATAATGCATACAAGACATCTTACTTACCAATTCTTTTGGAATACCAATATCTACAACACGTAAGGTACCTATATGAGCAATCCCAGGATAAAGGAATTGTCCTACTTTAGGTACTTGAAAAGTCAATGTACAGTCCGCTTCTACTGCAATCCCTAATACATCTGCTGTATCGGGGTGAATACCTGAAGGTATATCTACACTTACTTTAAAGGCTGAACTTGCATTCACCTTCTCAATGACTTTATAAAAGCTCCCTGTAATAGGTCTTGTAAGCCCCGTTCCAAAAATTGCGTCTACTAGGACCTGGGCTTCTTCTATTAACTCCCATACAAGTTCCATCTCTTCTAAATAGCGATAGATAGGTATACCCAATTTTTCACAGATGGTGTAATACACCTTTCCATCTGATGATAACTTCTCCTCTTCCACGAGTAATACCACTTGTACTTGTACCTTCTTAAAGCTATAGAGAATCCTAGCTAAAGCAAGTCCATCTCCTCCATTATTACCTGACCCACATAAAATAGTAACTGATTTACCTTGATGCTCTTCCATTAAATAGCAAAATACCCCATAAGCTGCATGCTCCATAAGAAGTAAGCTCGGTATACCATATTGACTCATAGCATCTTGATCTAATTGATTCATTTCTCTCTTAGTTGCAAGTTTCACTTACATTCCCTCTTTCTATAATGGCAAAAGCTGTTGCATAAAATTGACAATGGGAAATGCTTACGTGTATTTGGTTTACACCTAGCTCATCAGCTCTTACCCTTGCACCCTTATAAAGTTTTACAAAAGGCTTTCCCTTCTCATCTTTCAAAATTTCTATATCCGTCATCTCAAATGTTACAAAGCCTGTTCCCAATGCTTTACTCACTGCTTCCTTTGCTGCAAATAAGCCTGCTATAGACTCATAAGAGAGCTTATTAGCTTTATGCATTCTCTCCTGTTCTACTGGTGTAAGTAGTTTATCTAAAAATCTAGTCGTTCTTTCTACCGCTCTTTGTATGCGTTCAATTTCTATAATATCGTTGCCTATTCCTATAATCATATTTTAACTTCTCCTAGTATTCCATCTCTTTTATTAATTCCCTCTCCCTTTAAAGCTCTCTATTCTTTTTCCTATATGCATTAGGTGTTATACCAAATACCTTAATAAACACCTTACAAAAATAATTCTGATCTGCAAAACCACACCGAGTAGCAATCTCCCCTATTTTCATATCTGAAACCGATAATAATTTCTCAGCCTTTTCTAGTCTTGTTAAAGTCATAAAATGGCTAATAGTCTCTCCATAAGTTTTTTTAAAAGAATGGGTAAGGGTAGCCTTACTACAATAAAACTGCTTACACAGTATCTCCAAAGTTATTTTCTTCTCATAGTTTTCCTGAATATATGTTTTCACATCTTGTGCGAGATTTTTAGTAGATGCTTTGAACCTGTTACTAAGTGTAATGTACTCTGCACAGATCCCCATAATATTAATACACGAAGAAATCTTATCTTTTGTAGCCGCTGGAATACTCTCTATAGCCTCTTTCAAAACTACTGGATTGGATACATATTGGCGAGATAATCTATAAACCTCCTCCTTCGTATGTATGGAAGTATCTAAAGCTTGCCCCATCATAAGATACCCTGATAAAATACCTGAATAATAGAGGGGGGCTACTGCCTCATATAATCCAAATTGACACCTGTAAATATAAGGTTGTTCGTCTTTTTTCACTTTATCAAAGGCAGCGCTATCATTTTTTACACAACTTCTATAAATACTTGTATCTTGTTGCATCATCCCACAAAACCTAGTAAGTTCCTTAGGATAGGATGCAATTTCTTTATGATGAATATCATGCACAGAGATACGAAATCCTGATATGTTATGAAGCTCCTTTAATACCATTTCTAGTGAAATGATTTCACTCATAAAATCCCCCTTTAGCACTATTGAAATGATTAGCCTATTTTACTAATAATTATACTATTTTACATAGAAAACACCAAATATATTTTCTATACTGTAAGCAAGTTATAAATAATTTTAAAGGATGTGATAATGATGAATGAACCAATTCTTGTAATTATGGCTGCTGGTATGGGAAGCAGATATGGTGGACTTAAACAAATAGATCCAATTGATCAAGAAGGGCATTTAATTATCGACTTTTCAATCTTTGATGCCGTAAGAGCAGGCTTTAAAAAAGTTGTATTTATTATTAAAAAAGAAATCGAAGCAGACTTTAAAGAAATGATTGGAAATCGTATCAGTCAGTTCGTAGATGTTTCATATGTCTATCAAGAACTTGATACACTTCCTGAAGGTTATACACTTCCTGAAGGACGTATTAAACCTTGGGGAACAGCTCATGCAATCTTATGCTGCCTCGAAACAGTTGATGCACCTTTTGCAGTAATTAATGCAGATGACTACTATGGTAAAGATGCTTTTACTGCCATCTATAATTACTTACTAAATGTAAAAGATGATGATTACTATCGCTATGCAATGGTTGGATATGTTTTAGAAAATACACTCACAGAAAATGGATCTGTAGCAAGAGGTATTTGTGTAGTTGACTCGAACAACATGCTTACAAACATTACAGAGCGCACACGTATTGAAAAAACTGCAACTGGAGCAGCTTTCACTGAAGATGATGGAGTAACTTGGGTAAATATAGCTCCAGACTCTATTGTCTCTATGAATATGTGGGGCTTCACTCCAAGTATTTTAAAAGAAACTAAGGCGAGATTCTCTAGCTTTTTAGACGCATCACTCCCAGTTAATCCATTAAAATGTGAATACTTCTTACCTTCAGTAGTGTCTGAGTTATTAACCGAAAATAAGGCAACTGTTAGTGTCCTTACTTCTACTGACCGATGGTACGGTGTAACTTATAAAGAAGATAAAGAAACTGTTGTACATGCTATTGAATGTTTCAAAAATAATCATATCTATCCAACACATCTATGGGAGGAAAAATAATGAGCCAAACATTAAGTTCAGCCAAAATCATGGAAGCCATTGAAAACATGTCATTTGAAGGTAAATACTTAAATCACACTTCTTACGGTAATGGTCATATTAACGATACATACTTAGTAAACTTTCAAAAAGATGGGAAAACAATTCCTTATATCTTACAAAGAATTAATCATCAAATCTTCAAAAATCCAGATGCCCTTATGCAAAACATCATTGGTATCACCTCTTTCCTAAAAGAGAAAATTATGCTTAGAGGTGGTGATATAAACCGTGAGACACTTAATATCATCCCCACAAAACAAGGTAAATCTTACTATCAAGACAGCTTAGGAAACTACTGGAGGAGCTATGTTTTCCTTACTGATACAACTTGTTACGAAATTCTAGCAGATGCTGAGCTTTTCTACCAATGTGGTTATGCCTTTGGACATTTTCAAAACCTACTTGCTGATTATCCAGTTGATACACTTTCTGAAACAATTCCTAACTTCCACAATACACCTGTTCGTTTTCAAGCTTTCGCAGATGCTGTAGAAGCTGACATTTGTGGACGTGCTAAAGATGTACAAAAAGAAATTGCTTTCGTAATGGAAAGAGAGCCTTTAACCCATATACTGGCTAATCAATTAGCAAATGGGAATCTTCCACTTCGCGTGACGCATAATGATACTAAACTGAATAACAGTATGTTTGATAATACAACCCATAGACCTATTTGTATCATTGATTTAGATACTGTCATGCCAGGTTTATCTGTAAATGATTTCGGTGACTCGATCCGCTTTGGTGCTACAACTGGTGCCGAAGATGAGCCAGACCTAACAAAAGTAAACTTTGACCTTAACTTATTTGAAAGTTATACAAAGGGATTCTTAGAAGGCTGCGGTGGCAATCTTACGGAAAGAGAAATTGACATGCTTCCTATAGGTGCAATGACAATGACACTTGAATGTGGTATGAGATTCTTAACAGACTACTTACAAGGTGATACCTACTTCAAAGTGCATAGAGAAGGTCACAACTTAGATCGTTGCAGGACACAATTCAAACTTGTATCGGATATGGAAAAACATCTAGATACCATGAATGAAATCGTTAATAAATATCGTTAGTTTTATCATCTATCTAGAAAACCACTTTCTTAATGTGGAAGCGACAAATTACAAAATACTAGTGGCTTTTTTCACTTAATTTTAGTCTACAATTTAGGTAGTGTGCCAAAAATTAAATTTTCTGAAATATACACTAGTCTTTTTCTTTCTTATAGTGTATAACTAACTTATAAAAGGTGTTCATACCATTCTAGATAAGTATAAGCATCTTCTACTCGCTAAGATGTTATTTGAAAGTTTTAGTTCCCCCTTCTAAAGCTTACTTATTTCTTCTTAGCCAACTGCACTATTTGGTAGTGGCAATCAAATAGTTTACAGGGCACGTCCTATACACTCAATATTTTAAGCTACATTCTACTTCACAAAGAAGTAAGCTTAAAGGCAATGCCTACGGTAAATCCTATGTACAAAGTTTCTACTTCAGACACTTGCAGTGATAAATGCATGAGCATCTCTTTCACCTATAGACCCTGATTAGAAGCACCTGTAACAAGGTAAGTCCTTCCGCTTAGCCCACTGGCTTATATCTTCATACTGAAGCTGAATGTTAACCAGTACCTGAGTGTCCTTGCCACACAATAAAAACCTAGCTTAAGTTTCGCCTATATTGATAAGGGGGAGGCGACTTAAGCTAGGTTTTTTTGCGTAAAAAAAGATTCACCCATCCTTAATTGTTTTCTCTAAGATAGGTGAACCTTTTATTTATATAGGCCTCTAAAAAGGTTTATAATCATTACCATTATCAAGTTCTTCTGCTTCATTAATCTTATAGGCTAAAGTCATTAATGAATGTGACAAGTGCACATTTTCAACATGTACATGTTCTGGTAAAAATAAATCTACAGGTGAGAAGTTCCAAAGCCCTTTCACACCCCATTTTGCTAAGTTCTCAGCCGTCTCTTTAACTCTTGTTTTTGGCATTGTTAAAATGGCAATATCTACTTTATTTGTTTTAACGAAGTCTTCCATTTTATCTATATCCATAACTTCAATGCCTCGCATACTCATACCTATAAGCCTTGGATTAATATCAAATAAACCAATGAGATTAAAGCCACGTTTGCTAAAAGATGGGTAGTTAGCAAGAGCTTGTCCTAAGTTACCTACACCAACAATAATCATTGTATGTGTTTTATCAAGTCCTAGTATTTTTGCAATCTCTTTGTGTAAATATTCTACATTATATCCATAACCTTGCTGCCCGAAACCACCAAAGTTGTTAAGATCCTGTCTAATTTGAGAGGCTGTAACTTTCATTTTCTCGCTAAGTTCTCTAGAAGATATTTTAGTCACTCCGTTGTCTAATAATTCCCCTAAATACCTATAGTATCTTGGCAATCTACGGATTACTGCCATAGAAATCTTTCTCTCTTCAGTCACAGACTTACCTCCTTCTTTTTCTATCTTTTTTAGTATAGCATTTTAGTTTTTTTTTTGTCAATTAACCTTGGCTATTACTCACTTTTATTTTTCTAGTTTTTCTGTTAAGATGAATCTAGATTAATGAGGAGGATAGCTTATGATTGCAAATTGTCATGCTGTATATAAATCTTTTAATGAGCAATCTATCTTAAAAGATATTTCATTTCATATAGAAGACCATGAAAAAGTAGCACTTGTCGGAAATAATGGTGCAGGAAAAACCACACTTTTTCGTATTTTAACAGGAGAACTTGCACCTGATAACGGCGAAGTTTTCTTTGCAAAAGGTATTCGTATCGGCTACCTTGAACAGAATATGCATTTTAATTCAGGCTGTAGCGTCTATGAAGAGCTCCTTCATGTATTTGATGAAGTGATTGCTCTTGAAGAAAAGCTTCATCAAATGGAAGAAGAGATTGCAAAAACACATTCTCTTGCTCTTACACATACTTATGATGAATTACGTAGCACTTTTGAGAATATGCGTGGTTATGAATATAAAAGTCTCGTACGTGGTGTTCTTAAAGGTTTGGGCCTTAAAGAAGAAATTTATACCCAACCTATCACAACCTTATCTGGCGGTCAAAAGACACGTGTAGCACTTGCTAAACTACTTCTAGAAGAACCAGACCTCTTACTTCTAGATGAGCCGACTAACCACCTTGATATTGTAGCTACAGAATGGCTGGAAAACTATTTAAGAAGTTATAAAGGTTCTGTTCTTATTATTTCCCATGACCGCTACTTTTTAGACAGGGTTGTTACAAAAGTCATTCATCTTGAATTTGGCCATGCTATGGTCTATAACGGCGACTATAGCCACTTTGTTATAGAAAGCGAAAAAGTGTATGAGGCTGCTATGAATCAATATGAAAAGCAGCAACAAGAAATCGCTAAGCAAAAAGCGGTTATTGCTAAACTACGTCAGTTTAATCGCGAAAAATCCATCAAGCGCGCTAGAAGTCGTGAAAAGCTATTAGAAAAAATAGAAGTCATGGATCTTCCAATGATTGATGACAAACCTATGAACCTTGTACTGACACCACGTATTACAAGTGGAAATGATGTTTTAACAGTTAAGGAGCTGACTAAGTCCTTTGAAGATGGCGCTCTCTTTAATAATATTACTTTTGATATTAAACGTGGTGAAAAAGTAGCTATTGTTGGCCCAAATGGCGTAGGTAAAACAACACTTTTCCGTATGATTATGGCCCAAAGTGACATTTCTGGTGGTAGCATTACACTAGGTAGCAATGTACACATCGGCTACTACGATCAGGAACACGCTACACTTAATCCAAACTATACGATTATGCAGGAAATTCAGGATGCTTTTCCTGACCTTACAAATACAGCAATTCGTAATATGCTGGCTTCTTTCTTATTCACAGGAGAAGATGTATTTAAACCTATTAGTGCTTTAAGTGGCGGTGAAAAAGGTCGTGTAGCACTTGCTAAAATTATGCTTTCAAAAGCAAATTTCCTTATTCTAGACGAACCAACTAACCACCTTGATATGATGTCAAAAGAAGTACTAGAAAATGCACTTAACCAATATGAAGGTACCATTCTTTACGTATCTCATGACCGCTACTTCATCAATCAAACTGCAACCAAAGTACTTGATATGCAAAAAGACCATATGTCTGTATATTTAGGTGACTATGATTACTATATGGAAAAGAAAAAAGAAATACCCGTATTGTGCACTTCTGGTACTCAACAAAGTACACCAACTTCTTCTAAAGAAGACTGGCAAAAGCAAAAAGAACTTCAAAATCGCATTAAGAAACTCCAAAGTACTTTAACAAGTATAGAAGAAAAAATCGAGCTTGAAGAAGGTAAACTCGCTGAACTGGATGAACAGCTTTGCCTTGAAGAAGTATATACGAACCCCGATGCTTCTCGTGACATTATGAACCAAAAAGCAGCTATTGAAGAAAATATTGCTTCTCTCTATACAAATTGGGAAGAAACATCTGAAGAGTTAGAAATACTTAACAGCTAAGCTTAATTTACAGGCCTATTAGGCAAAATATGAATATTATATTAGGTTAAAAGACCAGTAACATAATGTTACTGGTCTTTTATTTGTAGTATATAGAAATTAGCATTATAGGCTATATTCCATAATAAGTAAACCCTTTTCACTAAACTTATTTGTACTAACAAATCCAACTTTTTTATAAAGATGAATTGCATGCGTATTTTTCATAGCCACATGAATTCTTACAACTTCAAACTTTTTCTCTTCACGAAAAATATCAAGAGCTAATCTCACAGCTTGTGTTGCAATTCCTTTACACTGATAAGATTTATCAATTATCAAATTTGTAAACATATAATAATCATCATACACAGAAAAGTCTAGTCTTATCATACCAACTACTCTATTATCATCACTAATACAATATAATTTACTTTTATCCTTGAATGATGCATATGCAGCTTGCAACAACGACCATACAGGTGAATTTGTAAATTCACACTGTTCTTGTGTACACATCAACCCAGAACATGCTTCATAATTATTTTCATTAATATCAGAAAGTTTAACCATAATATTTACCTCTTCAAATATAAATAACAAGAAATCTATAATAAATTAAAACTTCATATTAACGTGCATATTTTATTATGTCATAATTTATAAACATCTTCCCATTTCTAACCTTACTTCTTTTTGCTCTGTATCTCTATTAGAGTAAGCTGTTAAGTCACACCCTATTAAAGTAAAACCACATCTCCTATAGAACTTAATCGCAGGTGCATTACAGCTCTGCGTTTCTAAGACTATAGCCCTTGCCTTAATGTTCTTTCCATGTTCTATAGCTTTATCCATTAAAATCTTCCCTATGCCTTGATAACGATAAGGTTTTTCTACAAAAATATTCGAAATCCTTAACCTGTTATTCCACTTCTCATGACTTAGCTCAATAAAGCCAACTAACTTATCTTGTTTAAAAGCACCTAATAACATAGGGTCCTCTAAGAAGTCTTCTAAAAGCACTGATTCAAACTGCTTTTGTATAGCTTTCTCAAAAGACTTCTTAATAAAACGTAGTCCCCATTCCTCTTCTTTCTCAGTGGCTTCTATATCAAAGTAATGTGTAGTCTCATATTGAAATAGAAACTTCTTCCCTTTATAAGATTCATCTAATTCTCTAATCTCTACGTTCATTTAAATTCCCCCTCTTTTATATAACATAAAAGGCGAAGCACTACTGCTTCACCTTTTTACTTATTATTAATATGCAAGTTATGCTCTACATTTTGAATATGTTTTTCTACTAACTTTTCTGCAAGTTCACCATTTCTTGCTTTAAGTGCTTCGTAAATACCTTCATGCTCTTTTAAAACTTCTTTTGGTCTACCTGGTGTAGAAATAGAAGTTTTTCTTGCTTGCTGAATATAAGAATGAAAATCTGAAAGCATATGATTAAGTGTCTTGCTATGCGTTGCATTATATATAATATCATGGAACTTATGATCTAACTCTTTGAGTTGATTCACTTCATTTTTTTCTACATAAAACGAAGTCAGCGCTAAAATCTCTTCCATCTCTTGTAAATCTTGTTCTGTAATACGTTCTGCTGCTTTTCTCGCTGCTAAACCTTCAAGTCTTGAACGAATAAGATAAATATCTTCAACGTCCTCTTGTGTAATCCCTGCTACGACTGTTTCTTTATTAGGTATGGATTGTACTAAGCCTTCTAGCTCAAGCTGTCTAATAGCTTCTCTTACAGGCGTACGACTTACACCTAACTCCGTTGCAATTGTACTTTCTCTAAGCACATCCCCAGGTTTGTAACTTCCTTCTAGAATAGCTTCCCTGATTGTGTTAAACACTTTACCTCTAAGAGAAGCTTTATCTGATACACCAATATTGTATCCCACTTTAATCCTCCTTACCCGCACCCATTCGTACGCGTATCTATGTATACAAACCTTATTCTAACAAATTCTATGAAAAGTGCAATTGTTTTTTTAGTAGGCAACCCATTTATCATCTTTATCCTTGTAAGAAACAAGACTTTCCTCTAACACTCTATCTTTAAGCTTATATTCTTCCCCATCTATACTTAATGTCATCACCCATCTTAAAGCAATCTTATACCCTACATTTTGCATCTTGCCTGTATCGTTTACTTCCCTATTCGTTAAATGGACAATCTCTAACACGCTAGCCTCTAAATCTCCATTTTCTGTAACCTCTACCTGCTCTAGCTCTACTTCCATTTGAGCATTTTGAACATCTTTATTTTTAATGAACCAGTCTTCAAATTCTCCTATTATGGATTCCCTACTCTCTGAAACCACATGATTTTCTAAGTTCTTACTGTTATGTCCTTTTATTCCTTTTATATAAGCTGCGTAAAAAGTATTAATACTTTGATTAAACCTTTCACTACCAGTCTTAGAAAGCTTAAAATCCTCTATAACAAACTGCTTCTTTTCATTTGAGATGGTAATTTCACTCTCATAAGTTTCAATATTACCATAAATATCATAGATTTTTAAAGGATATGTCCCCTCTAATACCTGTTCAAAATCAACACTCCCTTCCCAGTTAGCCTGCTTCTCACCACCTAATTCTACTATCGTCCCTGGAATAGTCTCAATATGAACTCCCACCGTTTGGTAAGGTATCTTTATCTCTGTCTGGGTAGGCACCTCTATATCTGTAATATAATCACTACATATTTCATTTGGAAAAGCTATACGTACAGTATAATGACCTGGTAACACATTTTTTACAATGTATTTATTGTTTTCCTTTTGTGTAACAGGTTCATCATTAAACCATACAGTAGACCCTAAAGGTGTATAAATATTAACATTCTCTATTCTAAAAGGAAATACAACCTGCCACTTATCCTCTACTTTTACCACACTTAAAGTGCTGGTTACGTTCTGCCCCGCAAAACTATACCTCACTTCATAAAAAGCTTTTGCTTCATTTCCTGTTTGCTCCCCTATCTGTCCTCTACCTTCTTCCATTTTGACGAATCCTTTTTCCTCAAAATAGTTACTTAAATACTGTGCCATTTCTACATCATTAAAATCATGTAATCGCTCATCCTCATAAAACAGAGAAGCTGCCGATACATAGTCCCTACTATTAAGTGCTTTCATATATGCGTTTACAATATAACGCGGCTTCCCCTTATAATCATTAAAAAGACACCATGCAGTACCTAAACTAAGAACAATTAAAGCCATTGTCACTAGAAGTACCTTCTTATTCGTTTTCATTAGTTTCCCCCCATATATGTGGATATCGTTTAGTATAACTATATGATACGGTTGTCCTATTTATGCTCAGTCATTCTAAAAATATTAATTTCTTAAAATTGTTTAATACTCAATAATTTTATGATAAAATATAAAAAATAGCAAAACCTGGGGAGCTCGTGTGCGGGCTGAGAGGAAGTCATCAACTTCGACCCTTTAAACCTGATTTGGGTAATGCCAACGTAGGGAACAAGGTTAGTCATAGCATAGCATATTACTAAGCGAAACTTGTCTACGGGTAGGTTTCGCTATTTTTATACCTAAAATTAAACTTTAATCAAGGAGGAACAAACTATGCATTACACAACTCAAATAGATGCAGCCAAAAAGGGAATTCTTACACCCCAAATGCATCATGTAGCATCCTATGAAAACATATGCCCTGAAACTTTACGAGAACTTGTTGCTAAGGGACATGTTGCTATTCCAGCTAACAAAAATCACATATGCCTTACACCTTATGGCATAGGACACAAACTTAAAACTAAAATTAATGTCAATTTAGGTACTTCAAAAGACTGCCTCAATCTAGATGTAGAAATGGAAAAGGTAATGACTGCTATAGACTTAGGTGCTGAATCTATCATGGACCTAAGCTCTTTTGGAGATACAGCAGCTTTTAGAAGAAAACTTACCAAGGAATGCCCTGCTATTATCGGAACTGTACCTATCTATGATGCTGTTGTCTACTATAACAAGCCTTTAAAAAAAATCACTTCTGATGAATGGATTGAGATTGTGCGTATGCATGCCGAAGATGGAGTAGACTTTATGACCATTCACTGCGGCATTAACCGTGATACAGCCAACTCTTTCAAACAAACAAAACGTCATACTAATATTGTTTCTAGAGGTGGCTCTATTATCTTTGCTTGGATGGAGCTTACTGGGCTCGAGAACCCATTCTTTGAAAGATATGATGAAATTCTAGATATCTGCGCCGCTTATGACGTTACCTTAAGTCTCGGCGATGCATGTAGACCTGGCAGTATTGAAGATGCTGGAGATGTCTCTCAAATTAAAGAACTTGTAGCATTAGGTGAACTTACACAGCGTGCGTGGGACCGTAATGTTCAAGTCATTATAGAAGGCCCTGGCCATATGCCACTTAATCAAATCCAAGCCAATATGGAAATTCAGCAGACCATCTGCAAAGGTGCACCATTCTATGTGCTTGGGCCTTTGGTAACAGATGTAGCACCAGGCTACGACCATATTACAGCTGCTATTGGTGGCGCGATCGCTGCGACTTATGGAGCCTCTTTTCTTTGCTATGTGACACCAGCCGAACACCTTAGACTCCCAACTGTTGATGATGTTAAGGAGGGTATTATTGCTTCTAAAATAGCCGCTCATGCTGCCGACGTAGCGAAAGGGCTTCCTGGTGCAAAAGATTGGGATTACGCTATGAGTGAAGCAAGAAGAAACTTAGACTGGGAAAGACAGTTTGACCTTGCTATAGACCCTAATAAAGCGAGAGATTACCGCACTTCTAGTACTCCAGAGCGTGAAGATACTTGTACTATGTGTGGTAAAATGTGCGCTGTACGTAACATTAATAAAATTCTTCGCGGCGAAGATGTCGATATTATGGACTAAAACATTCGAAGAAAGAAGGAATCTTTAATGAAAGTTAGAAAGCTTACACTTGCAGGTTTATTAATTGCTTTAGGCGTTATATGTTCAGCTTTTTATATTCCACTTGGAGCTGCTAAGTGCTTCCCTGTACAACATATGATTAACGTTATAAGTGGCGTTATTCTAGGTCCTTTTTACGGCCTAGGTGTAGCCTTTTGTATCTCTCTTTTAAGAGTACTCTCTGGTACTGGTACACTACTTGCTTTTCCTGGTAGTATGATTGGCGCCTTCCTCTGCGGCTTATTATATATGAAAACACAAAAATTACATATGGCTTATATCGGTGAAATCATTGGTACAGGTATTATTGGCGGGCTTGTAGCATTCCCTATGGCTACACTTATTATGGGTAAAGAAGCAGCACTTTTTGCCTATGTTATGCCTTTTATGATTAGCTCATTAGGAGGCGCAACTATTTCTATTATGGTTCTTAATGTATTACGTAAAACAAAAGTATGGCAAGAGTGGCTAACATGTTTAAGCAAATAGCTAGTAAGGTCCACGAAGTACGTCCACTTATTCATTGTATTACCAATTATGTAAGTGCCAATGACTGCGCTAATGTACTTCTAGCTTGTGGTGCTTCTCCTATTATGGCTGATGATGTACATGAAGTAGAAGAAATTACAGCATCTGCACAGGCTCTTGTCCTTAATTTAGGTACACCTAATGAATCTAAATTTATCAGTATGCTAAAGGCAGGTCAAAAAGCTAATAACCTTGGTATACCTGTTATCTTTGACCCCGTTGGCATAGGTGCATCCCAATTTCGAAAAGATTTAGCTAAGACATTACTAAAAGAAGTTTCTTTTTCTGTTATTAGGGGCAATGCCTCTGAAATCACTACGCTTGCTACTTGGCAAAATCATTCCTCTTGTATAGATACCAACGCTTTAAAGAGGTCTTCTTATGATATGCTTATTGAACTTGCTAAAAACCTTAGTGAAAAGCTTGGTTCCATTATTGTCATAAGTGGTGAGGAGGATATTATTTCTTCTCCTCATATCACTTACAGGGTATTCCACGGACATCCTGCCATGAGCACTATTACAGGTACCGGCTGTATGCTTACTAGCCTTATTGGTGCTTACTGTGGTGCAAATCCAACTCAGTTGCTCCAAGCTACTTTAGCCGCCACATTAGCCATGGGACTTAGTGGTGAGCAAGCTTATAGTAAGCTTTGTCAAATTCAAGGTGGGACTGGATCTATGCATATCCTACTTATAGATGCCATAAGCTTACTAGATTTCTCTAAAGTTGAAGGAGGATTAAACTATGAACTTTACGAAAAGCTATCTTAAACTCTATGCTGTAACTGACCGCACCTGGCTCAAGGGCCAAACATTAGCCTTCCAAATAGAAGAAGCTCTAAAAGGTGGTGTAACTATTGTCCAATTACGTGAAAAAGGGTTATCTACAAAAGCATTTGTTCAAGAAGCACTTGCTATAAAAGCTATTACCACACGTTACAATGTACCACTTATTATTAATGATAATGTAGAAGTTGCTCTTCTAAGTGATGCAGATGGTGTCCATCTAGGTTTAGATGATATGAGTGTGTCCAAGGCACGTACTCTACTAGGCCCTGATAAAATCATCGGTGCTTCTGCAAGAACTATAGAACGTGCTTTGGAAGCTGAATCTGAAGGTGCTACTTATTTAGGCGTAGGTGCCATCTTTGGTACTACAACTAAGCAAGATGCTAAAACCATTACACTGGATTTACTTCACTCTATATGTCTAGCTACTGCCATACCTGTAGTAGCCATTGGTGGTATTAATGAAGCTAATCTACTTCAACTTAAGGGTTTAGGTATTAGTGGTGTAGCAGTCATCTCTTCCCTTTTTGCTAAAACTGATATATACGTAGCAGCTCAAGCACTTAGTAAACTCTCTCAAGAGGTGATACAAATATGAAAGCCATCTTAACTATTGCCGGTTCAGATTGTAGCGGAGGTGCAGGTATTCAAGCAGACCTTAAAACTATCACTATGCATGGTTTATATGGTATGAGTGCTATTACAGCACTTACTGCCCAAAATACGCAGGGTATCACTTCTATCTTAGAAGTTCCCCCAGACTTTCTTTCAAAGCAGCTTGAATGTATCTTTCAAGATATTTTGCCTCATGCTGTTAAAATTGGTATGGTTGCAAATAGCACTCTCATTGAAGTCATTGCTTACTATCTAGATAAGTATAGACCAGCACACATTGTTATAGACCCTGTTATGTCTGCTACAACGGGTAGCTCTTTAAATAGTACCAGTTCAAAAGAAGCACTTATTACTCAGCTCTTTCCACTTGCATCACTTATTACACCTAACTTACATGAATTGCAACAACTATCGTTTAATAATCCTATTCACACTAAAAGCCAGATGTTGGAATGTGCTAAGGAATTATCTCTTCATACGGGTAAACCTATCTTAGCAAAGGGGGGGCATCTTGAAGAAAGCGCAAGTGACCTCCTATACCTTCCTAATGGCACCTCCTACTGGTTTGAAACAGAGAAAATTAATAATCCTAATACACATGGTACAGGCTGTACACTTTCCTCTGCTATTGCCTGTAACTTGGCACTAGGACATACACTTCCAATAAGTATTCAATATGCTAAAGATTATGTAACAGGTGCTATTTCCGATGGACTTAACTTAGGCTATGGCAATGGTCCCCTTAATCATTGTTACAAAATACAGCAAGTATAAAACAAAAGACTGTTGCACGAACTCGTTCATGCAACAGTCTTTTTGCCTAATAAATACTTGTCTTTTCTAAATAGTTTTTAAGTTCATCTCTTAAAGCTAAAAACTTCTCTGCAATTGGAAGACCAACTTCGCCTCTATCCACCATTTGGTCTAGCTCTTCTAACGTGACCCACTTAGCTGCTACAGTCTCTCCTTCCTGCATGACAAGTTCTTCTATGGATCTATCTACTCTTACGATATACGTATCACTGAAAGTATCCTCAGTTCTTTCTGTTTTAAATAAGATAAACTCTTCTTCTGTTACATCAATACCGGTTTCTTCAAAAAGCTCTCTTTTAGCACCCTGCAAACTTGCTTCCCCCGCGCGTACACATCCACCTGTATTTTCCCAGCAATCTGGATAAAAATCTTTATCTGGATGTCTAAGAGTGAGCAGAATCTCATTTTGACTATTAATCGTCCAAATTCCTACTACAACATGATAGTGTCCCTTGGCTATTTCCTCTCCTCTATAATGTACTTTATTTAAAGGTTGTCTGTTTTCATCAAATAGGTCCCATTTTTCCATGACTGCCTATCTCTCCTGTCCATACTTAGTCTATAGGCCTACTATTATACCTTTAAATAGCTCCTTTTTCTATAATGTTTTTCGCATTTAAATTTCTACTTCGCTACCTGCTCGTAAATAGTGAATCTGTTGTCCTAAAATCTAAAAAGCCCTGTAAGTTACTAAAAATGAATAACTTACAGGGCTTTTTCACTCTCTTATATACACTTTATCAACTTATAAATTTCGAATGACACAATCTGCAAATTCTGCTCCTGTTGCGCCATCGCTACGTCCAGTCATCTTTACTGTACTATTCGCCACTTTAAGTGCTGCAAGTACTCTATCTGCTTTATCTACATGACCAATATGACGAAGTAAGAGCTCTGCTGCTTTAATCATACTTGCAGGGTTAGCATACTGTGCTCTACCTGTTTCTACCATACGTGGCGCACTACCATGGATGGCTTCAAACATAGAATAGCGATTCCCAATGTTTGCACTACCAGCAGTACCTACCCCTCCTTGGATTTGTGCTGCCTCATCTGTAATAATATCTCCATATAAGTTAGGTAATACAAAAACTTCAAAACCACTTCTTACTTTCTCATTAATCAGGTTAGCTGAAATAATATCTACAAACCAGTCATCTACTTGAATTTCAGGATAATCCTTTGCCACTTCATAACAAAGCTCAAGGAATTTACCATCAGTCTTTTTTAATATATTCGCTTTTGTAATAATCGCTACACGCTTTTTGCCATTATTACGTGCAAAGTCAAAAGCAGCTTTTGCAATACGCTTAACACCTTGGGTTGTAATCACTCTAAAATCAAAAGAGATATCTTCATCAATATGGATACCACGGCTACCTAATACATATTCACCTTCAGTATTTTCACGGAAGAATGTCCAATCAATACCAAGCTCTGGTACACTTACAGGACGTACATTAGCAAAAAGGTCCAGTTCACGCCTCATTGCTACATTAGCACTTTCAATATTAGGGCCATCTCCTTTAGAAGGTGTTGTTGTAGGTCCCTTTAAAATCACATGACACGCTTTAAGTTCTGCTAAAACATCATCTGGAATGGCTTTATTTACTACAATACGATTTTCTATTGTAAGACCTTCAATATCCCTAAAATCTATTTTACCACTAGCAACCTCATCTTTAAGAACTGCTTTAAGTACACGCTCTGCCTGCGCTGTAATAGCCGGCCCTATACCATCTCCACCACAGCATCCTATAATAAGTTTATCTAATGCCTGATAGTCTACAGGGCCTTCGTCCTGTTTCATACGTTCTACACGTTTAAGTTGTTCTTCTACAATTTGTGCAAAGTGCTCTTTTGCCATCTGTAATTTATCCATTTTTATTCCCCCCTATCGCTTTGCTAACTCTTTAATCCTATTAATTTTTCCACCTAAAAGTAACATTTTTCTTTCCCTATCAGATACTTCTAGCTTGACTGTATAGGTAAGGTTCTTTGTTTTATTAATTACTGTTAAACGCTCTTTTCCAGCTACCTGCTTCTTAACTTCTGGAATCTCTAATTCATCCATAACTTCAATAGTCTCATAGTCTTTCGGATTTTCAAATACAAGTGGCAATATACCTGAGTTAATCAGATTCGCTTTATGCATGCGTGCAAAGCTCTTTGTAATAACTGCTTTTATCCCTAACTGAAGTGGCGCCAATGCAGCATGCTCTCTAGATGAACCTTGACCATAGTTATCTCCACCTACAATCATACCTCCGCCTTGCTCTATAGCACGCTTTGGAAATTCCAGATCACATGGAGCTAGACAGAAGTTAGCTAAATAAGGTACATTGGAACGGAAAGGTAAAAGACTTGCATTAGAAGGCATAATATGGTCTGTTGTAATATTATCTCCTACTTTAATAAGCACCTTACCCTCACAAGTTTCAAGCACAGTATTAAGTGGGAATGGTTTAATATTAGGTCCTCTTACTACTTCTACAGTCTCTGGATGCTCACTTGGTTTAATAACCATGTTATCATTGACTACAAAGGTCTGCGGCATTTCTACTGCAATATCTAAATCTCCATTCTCTAAAGGTGATGTTAATACACCTGTAAGTGCACTCACTGCTGCTGTCTCTGGGCTTACTAAGTAAACACTTGCTGAAGTTGTACCACATCTTCCTTTAAAGTTACGATTAAAGGTACGTAAGGAAACAGCATCTGTTGCAGGCGCCTGCCCCATTCCAATGCAAGGTCCACATCCTGATTCTAATATTCTTGCACCTGCTGCTACTAAATCAGCTAAAGCACCATTTTGTGCAAGCATGGTGAGTACTTGTTTAGAGCCTGGTGAAATAACTAAACTTACTTCTGGATGTATAGTCTTTCCCTTTAAAATTTTAGCTACTCTCATTAAATCTAGATAAGAACCATTTGTACAGCTTCCAATAGCTATTTGGTCTACTTTCTGACCAGCTACTTCTTTAACAGCTTTCACAAGATCTGGACTATGAGGAAGAGCGACTAATGGCTCAAGTTCATCTAAATGAATCACTATCTTTTCATCATATGCTGCATCATTATCAGGCATAAGCTTTGTAAATACTTCTGCTCTATCTTGCGCTTTAAGGAACCTTTCGGTAACTTCATCACTTGGGAATATTGAAGTTGTTGCCCCAAGCTCAGCACCCATATTCGTAATGGTTGCACGCTCTGGTACAGTAAGATGCTTGATCCCTTCTCCTGTATACTCAATAACTTTGCCTACACCCCCCTTTACACTTAATCGTCTTAGCACTTCTAAAATAATATCTTTAGCGGATACAAAAGGTCTAAGTTTACCTGTCAGTTCTATATTGACAACATGGGGCATTGTAATATAGTAAGTGCCTCCCCCCATTGCTACAGCTACATCAAGTCCACCTGCACCTATAGCAATCATACCTATACCGCCACCAGTAGGTGTATGACTGTCAGAACCTAGAAGGGTCTGCCCTGGAATACCAAAACGTTCTACATGCACCTGATGACAAATACCATTACCCGGTTTTGAAAAATAAATGCCATGTTTATATGCAACAGTTTGAATATACTTATGATCATCTGCATTCTCAAAACCTTGTTGCAGCATATTATGATCAATATAGGCCACTGAACACTTCGTCCTAACAGTATCAATATCCATTGCTTCAAACTGTAGGTACGCCATTGTCCCCGTTGAATCCTGTGTAAGCGTTTGGTCAATACGAATACCTATTTCATTTCCTCTAATCAGCTCCCCTTCTACAAGGTGAGCTTTAAGAATTTTCTCTGTTAATGTAAGTCCCATGCTTTCCCTCCTATTTTATAATCTATACAAAATATTATATATAATTACGAAATTTTAATCTATTTTTTTTCCCCAACCCCTTATTCTAGTCCGTTATCTTTTCATATACGTGAATAAGTTCTTCTAACTCTTCATCTGTAATAACAGTGACTCTTCCCTGTGCATACTGCTCATCTACCCAGTCCTTAAGATAAATACAAAGTGGGTTATTCTTATCTATACCTTTATACGCATATAAAGCAGGGTTACTATTCATCCAATGTGCAATACCAGCTAGCCCTGATGTATTACTAATAGCTACACGTGGTGGTCTATTTAGTATTTTACCTGTATCAAAAATATTATAAATCTCTTCATTCTTTAGGAGACCATCTGCATGAATACCCGCGCGCGTTACATTAAAGTTTTTCCCTACAAAAGGTGTTCTTGGCGGAATAACTTCACCTACTTCTCTTTCATAATACTCAGCCAGTTCTGTAATAGCTGTAGGATCCATCCCATCTAAAGTGCCCTTAAGCTGTGCGTACTCAAATACCATGGCTTCAAGAGGTGTATTACCTGTTCTTTCTCCTATACCAAATAATGAGCAGTTTACAGCACTTGCACCATATAACCATGCTGTTGTAGAGTTAGCTACTGCACGGTAAAAGTCATTATGTCCATGCCATTCTAAAAGTGCATGAGGAACATCTGCATCTTTATGAAGATTATAAATAATACCATGTACACTTCTTGGAATCATAGCCCCTGGATAACTAACACCATATCCCATCGTGTCGCAAGCACGAATTTTAATCGGTACGCCTGTTTCTCCCATTAACTTCATAAGCTCTCTTGCAAATGGAATAACAAAATGAAATATATCCGCTCTTGTAATATCTTCAAAATGACAGCGAGGTTTAACACCTGCCTCAATACAGTCTTTCACAACACCAAGATAATGTTCTATAGCTTCTCCCCTCTTCATATGCAACTTATGGAAGATATGATAATCAGAGCAGCTTACTAAAATTCCCGTTTCCTTAATACCCATTTCTTTTACAAACTGGAAGTCTTTCTTTGAAGCTCTAATCCAAGAGGTGACCTCTGGGAAATCATAGCCTAAATTCATACATTCTAAAGCAGCTCTTCGGTCCTGCTCACTATATAAAAAAAACTCAGTCTGTCTTATGATCCCCTTTGGTCCACCTAAACGATTAAGCAACTTATAAATTTTCACAATTTGATCTGCTGTATAAGGGGCTCTTGACTGCTGACCATCTCTAAAAGTTGTATCTGTAATCCATATTTCTGAAGGCATATTCACTGGAACATGCACATTATTGAAAGCTATCTTAGGTATCTCCTCATAAGGATAGAATTCTCTAAACATCCTTGCCTCATCTACTTCCTTTAATTGATAGCGGTGCTCTGGTAATTCTAATAGATTTGATTTTTTATCCAATTCAAACATACTGCTTCCCCCTTTTGAAGTTAAATTTCATTGATCAATTAAATTTCTGAAAATTTATATAGGTATAATTGTATACAATTGTTCTTCATCTGTCAACAATATTTTTATTTGTATATAATTTAATACAATTTCATAAACTAATACAAACATATACCTTTTTAGGAGGCTGCATTATGCGTACTTTTATCCCAGGTGAATATAATCACCAAGATATTGATCCTCATTTTTTAAATTCAAATATAAACAGTACTTCTCACCCCCAGTTCAATATGAAATCTGATTGTAAATCTAAATCTGAATCTGATCTAAAATCTGAATCTCATTCAACTCCTAGCTCTGCATCCCTTGAAACAAATGACTTCCTTCTCCCACTCATTTTCCTTTTACTTTATTTAATGGAAAATGAAGAAAATAAGTAACATTTTTTACCATAGTTCATAAGATATTATTGTAGTAATTAATCTTAACTACTTCAATCAACATCCTTTAAGTTTAAAGAAAGGTGTGGTAACTATATGTGCAACAGCACGTAGATTTGGATTATCATTATCTTCTTACTTTGCAGTGGTTGCCTCGACAATCTATTAGACTATTTAGCAGAGTGCTTCCATATGGACAGATGCCTTGTTATTGTTCTCTTCATTGTTTTTGTCTACTGCTTCTGTAATACAGGATCAATTTGCTAAGGATGATGTATTTTTCGCCTTATAGCCTAATAAAATAGTTGTAACTCTATAAATCTAGGAGGCTTTGTATGGCACTCAACTATTTTTATAATGCACAACTTCAAGAATCACCTGAAGCATCACGACCCGCATCAGGTAACCATTCTGAATGGCTATGGCTTATGTTATTAGTTTTTTTATTCTTAACTCATAATGATTTAAACACTTGTAGACATGGTGAAAACTCTACTAATCTGATTGTTATCCTTGTCATACTCTTCTTCTTCACCAAGGCTACTTGTTAACTTTATAATTACTCAAAATTCAGGAGGTATATTTTATGAACTCATGTTTCGGTTTAGATAATTGTTGGATTTGGATCATCATCATCTTCTTACTCGTATGCTGCTGTGGTGGCAATGGATTTGGAAACTTATTTGGTGGTTGCGGCAATGGCTGTGGCAATAGCTGTGGTGGCTCAGACTGGACTATCTGGATTATTATCATCATCATTTTCTTCTGTTGCTTCCAAAATAACGGATCATTCTGCTAATCCTAAATTGTAAATAAATAAATAACAAGAGGGTTAATTAGATAAATCTAATTAACCCTCTTCTTTAATTGTTCGAAAGAAATGTAGCTTACATCAAAACATTTCTCTTCCCTTTATACTGTAGTAAAATAAAACTTTTCTAGCATAGAACAAAAGAGTGTCCTCTTATGGACACTCCTACGATTAGAACCTATTTCTAATGGTTCTCTATTGAACTCATAATTTTAAATAACAGTACTTTTACAATAGTTTCTTTTATAAATTGATCACTATTTAGGCCATCTTGACGCATACCTTCTACAGGTGGTGTCAAGGGGCCTATTAGTCTAGGTAGCATAGCCTGTGCTACTTGCTCATATCGCATCAAACGGCTTACCTGAGTAAGTATATCTTTTTTATCATCTGGTGTAAAAGGTATAAGCGCTTCAATAAGCTGAGCTTCTCTAGACATGTGCCCTTTGCATTGCTGTTCACATCTAAAAACTTCTTTGGTTAAATCATTGATGTACGTCTTAGTCATATAACTTTTTATAAGTTTCGCTATCTCATTTA
The DNA here is from genome assembly GCF_014384995.1 of Zhenhengia yiwuensis. Classification (GTDB taxonomy): domain Bacteria; phylum Bacillota; class Clostridia; order Lachnospirales; family Cellulosilyticaceae; genus Zhenhengia; species Zhenhengia yiwuensis. The sequence continues at coordinate 36,180 of NZ_JACRSY010000023.1, forward strand.
AATCCCTGTCTATATTAATACGTAGTAATGGATCCATAAATCTCCTACCTCTTTTATAGGTTCATTACTAGTGTATTCTTTAAAACCTTTAAAAATGACTTTCTTATCCTTCATAAAAAGGAATCATGCCCAATCGCCAATAAGAAATGCCTTGAATGCCAAATAATTTAGCTAAATCCGTTTTTGCCTTCACACTCTTATTATTTTCGTACCAGATTATATTTCTAATACCATTTTCTTCATAGACTGCATAAGGATTTTGGTAAGTCTCATCATAAAGTGATTGTGTACTCGAGTTCTTTAGCCTTGCATAAATTTTATCATAAGTAGGTGTATAAGCCTTGCTATTTATTACCTTTCCTTCTTTTGTCTGCCATTGGAGAGCTCCATAGGAAATTTGAAGTACAAGTTTACTTTTATCCTGTATACCTGTAGCACTATTAGTAATGGCGGCAAAAGAAGCATATACTTCGTTAATAGGTGTAAGTGGTGTTATGATGCGCCCTATTTCTTGTTCAAAAGGTGTAAGTGACTTAGTTGAATAATCATGTGCCATTAAAATAACTTTGTCTGCATATTCTCCTATTCCTCTATAGTCATAGCCTTTAAAGTGTATAGTAGGTGGGACCGCCACATTAAGCTTTTTATTATGAAGTTTTAACTGCGTTTTTAACTTACTTAAAAACTTAGTATATGGGATAGCTAAATCACTACTTATAAAGTTTTCAAAGTCAATAGTTACACCATCAAAGGCCCTGGTTACACCATCTTTTGTAATGCCATTACTTAAGTCTACAATCTGTTTAATGAGTTTATCTACCTGCGTCTCATTATTAAGAAGCTGCTTAGCCATTCCATTTTTGTCTTCAAAGAAAACCATAAGATAAGTTTCTACACCATTAGATTTTGCTAAATCGAGTGGTTTTTGAAAACCTGTGGGTACTTTAAAGTCTCCCTGGGTAGTCTGAATGCCAAAGCTTTGTTTTGCTGCATCATAACCTACTTGCGCCCAACCAAAACTCACTGCATCATAAGTAGGTATAAGCTCCATCTGGCTACTAGAAGAAATAGCATAAAAAGCATGATTCCATGTTGCTTGCTTATTTAGCTTATTTTGGATTCTTTGGGTAATGATTTTAGCTTGCTCATAAGTCACTGGTTTTGTAGGCGTAAATAATCCTGTACCTGTGCCACTCATAATACCGAGTTGACTTACAATATGTATCTCTCCTTTATAAGCCGTTACATCCTTATAAAGTGTGCTATTTTTATAGTCTTTTGCAATACCTTCATAGCCCATGAGCTTAATAATCAGCGCTGCTGCCTTCTCTCTTGTAAGTAGTGCCTTAGAACTTTCATTTATATTTAATCTATTACTTGTATCAAGTGGTTTTAAAAGTTTAGTAAATTCTAATGTAGAAATATTGGTCACTTCTTGTGCATATACTCCTGTAGCTATACTAAGCATCATGCATAGGATTAGTACACGTAGTATATTTTTTACTTTTTTCATAGTCTCCCATCCTTTCTTTTTGCATCTTTCGTACTTCTTTCATTCTACTTACTTCTATTAAATTTATCAATAACAGATTTATGAATAAACTTTTATATCTTTTGTTCTATTTAAAGCTTATCCGGTCATATATTATAGAGATTCATAATAAGGAGGGGCCACTATGTCCATGTCACCAACACCTTATCGAAGTGGAAATAGACTTGATGATCAAGTTAACACAGAGTTTATGCGTGTTTGCAAATGCGTACTACCTTATTTAGATAGAGGTATGCAAAAAAATCTCGCTATTTCGCTTAAAGCTTTAGAACTTATTTCTGTTATGCAACTTTATAGCGCTGAACCCCCAATAACCGAAGTACCCCTTATGCGTGGGGAGAACTGGGAAAATAATTTATTAAATGATGTACGTAATAATTTAGATTCAGATAAAACTTATATTATAGATGCTATGATGAAACTATCAGAGTTTAGAAACATTATGGCTCAAAGCAAAAATCCACCTGCTCCTGAAGTAGCTGACCCCATTAATTTTAATTCACTAGATCCTGCAAACGCAGAACCTACGGAAGAAGAACCTGTAAGAACAACGACTCAATCCCCACCACCACCAAGTTCACCTAATCCTGCTGATATGCTCAGCGCTATCTCACCTTTACTAGATGATAAACAAAAACAGATGCTTAATTTACTTTCAGCCTTTATGAAACCTAATAATGGATAATAGGAGGTAATACTATGAATAATATGAGAGGCTTTTATGACCATCCTGCCTTTGATGGCATTGATAAAAATTTCCTACTTAACGTAGACCGTACGCTTCGTAATATCTCAGGCAAAGACCCTACAGAAGTTCTTGCTGCTATTATGGCCATATCTAATGAGGCTAAACGCTACAACGTTCAGATGACACCAGAAAGACAACAGGCACTTATGATGCATTTACGTAATTGTCTTCCTGCTAATAAGCGTACTCAATTTGATTCTCTATTACGTATGATGATGTCAAATATGTAACTTGTCCTTTGACATGTTCTGAGGAATAGATGCATATACTAAACTAAATAGAAAGTTTAACTTTCCAATTTAGTCCTCCTTTTCTAAATAATAAAAAATCCCCCTAATTCATTCAGGGGGATTTTTTATTATTTAGCTACAATGTTAACGATACGACCTTTAACATAGATTTCTTTTACAATTTGTTTGCCTTCAAGACGTGCTGCTGCAACCTCGTGTGCTTTTGCAAGTACACTTTCTTCTGCTTCATCTACACCTACTTTAATTTTACCAGCCATTTTGCCACTTACTTGAACTGCGATTTCGATTTCATCTTCTACCATTTTTGATTCATCGTATGTTGGCCATGATTGTTTGAATACGCTATCTGTTTCTCCTACCATTTCCCATAACTCTTCACTAATGTGAGGTACGAATGGTGCAAGTAAAACAATAAGTGTTTTAATTGTTTCATGGTCGATACCACCAGCTTGTTTTTGAAGATCTACTAAACTGTTTGTATATTGCATGAAACCACTTACTACTGTATTTAAGTTGAAGCTTTCCATACGAAGTGTAATATCGTATACCATTTTATGACGGATACGTTCCATTTCTTTTGTAGCTTCTACTTCTTTATTTTCACTTACAAGTTTCCATACTTTATTTAAGAAACGGTAAACCCCTTCAATACCTCTATCATCCCATTCACTATCAAGTTCTGGTGGTCCAATGAAGAGTTCGTACATACGAAGTGAGTCACAACCATATTTCTCTACAAGTTCATCAGGAGATACAACATTTCCTTTTGATTTACTCATTTTAGCGCCATCTTTTGTAACCATACCTTGGTTGAAAAGACGTTTGAATGGCTCAGCAAAGTCTACTACACCAATATCATTTAAGAATTTAGTATAGAAACGTGCGTAAAGAAGGTGAAGAACAGCATGTTCAATACCACCTACGTACATATCTACTGGTACCCATTTTTTCATATCTTCTTTGCTGATAAGCTCTTTATCATTATTTGGGTTCGGATATCTTAAGAAGTACCATGATGATCCCGCCCATTGTGGCATAGTGTTTGTTTCACGTTTAGCAGGGCCACCACATTTTGGACATGTTGTGTTTACCCATTCTTCAATCCCTGCAAGTGGAGACTCACCTGTACCTGTTGGTTCATAGCTTTCTACATCTGGAAGTCTTACTGGAAGGTCTTCTTCTTTAACACCAACTACACCACAGCAGTCACAGTGTACAACTGGAATTGGTTCACCCCAGTAGCGTTGACGTGAGAATACCCAGTCACGAAGTTTATAGTTTGTTGTTTTCTTACCAATATTTTTTGATTCAAGGTAATCTGGAATTTTAACTTTTGCTTCACTTGATTTCATACCATTGAAGTCACCTGAGTTAATCATAATGCCTTCTTCTGTATATGCTTCTTCTAAAGTTTCTTCTTCTCCTGTTTTTGAAATAACTTGGATAATTGGAAGTTCGAATTTCTTAGCAAATGCAAAGTCACGTTCATCATGAGCTGGTACACACATGATTGCACCTGTACCATAATCTGCAAGTACATAATCTGAAATCCAGATTGGAAGTTTATTTCCATTAAGTGGGTTCACAGCATATCTACCTAAGAACACACCTGTTTTTTCTTTATCTGTCATACGATCAACTGATGATTTAGTTGATGCGTCAAATACGTATTTTTCAACTTCTGCTTTTTGCTCATCTGTAGCAAGTTCAAGTACATCTGCGTGTTCTGGAGCAAGTACCATAAAGCTTGCACCGTAAAGTGTATCTGGTCTAGTTGTGAAAACTTTAATGCTCTTATCCATACCTTCTACATTGAAGTCGATTTCAGCACCATAGCTTTTACCAATCCAGTCAGCTTGCATTTTCTTAACTTTTTCTGGCCACTCTAAACCTTCTAAATCGTTAAGAAGTCTTTCGGCATATGCTGTAATTTTAAGCATCCATTGACGAAGGTTTTTCTTTGTAACAGTGCTTCCACATCTATCACATTCACCATCTTTAACTTCTTCATTTGCAAGACCTGTTTTACATGATGGACACCAGTTGATTGGCATTTCTTTTTCATAAGCTAAGCCATTTTCAAACATTTTAAGGAAAATCCATTGTGTCCATTTATAGTAGTTAGGATCTGTTGTATTGATTTCTTTATCCCAGTCATATACAGCACTGATTTCTTGAAGCTGACGTTTGAAGTTAGCAACGTTTTCTGCTGTAGCTGTTGCTGGATGTACTTTCTTTTGGATTGCGTAGTTTTCTGCTGGAAGGCCAAATGCATCCCATCCCATTGGATGAAGTACATGGTAACCATGAAGAATTTGATAACGGCTCCAAACATCTGATAATACATAACCTCTCCAGTGACCTACATGAAGACCATTACCTGATGGATATGGGAACATATCTAAGCAGTAATAATGTTTTTTGTCTTCTGTATCTTCATTGATAGGATTTTCTTCCCATCTTTTTCTCCATTTTTGTTCAATGGCTTGTGCATTGTATTGCATATTTATTCCTCCTTTATAGTTCAAGCTCTAAATAAAAATAAAAAAACCTCTCATCTCTAAAAATTTAGAGACGAAAGGTGCTATTTCGCGGTACCACTCTAATTCGGCCATTAAGCCGCACTTATGTCTTCTATAACGGGAAGTTCCCGCTTAACCTACTCCTATTTCAGTTAAGTTGCTCCACGACGAGTTCATACTCTTTCTTGCTATTTCTCACCTGCCAATAGCTCTCTGAAAAAAAAGTTGGTATTACTACTTCGCTTCCTTGCTTATTATAATATTCATATTAATTTGTATTATGTCAAAGCAATTCTATCATATAGTTTTTGGAAAATCAACGTCTAAAACTAATTATTTATACTTCTTCTACATATTTTACTACTGGCAAACCACTAATCATACTAATAAGTTCTGCATGAACTTTCTTTTGGTGTTGTTTCACTGTCAGAAATACACCTGCTTCTCTTGTGCCATTATTTTCCGACTTAGTAATTTCAATATAAGTTGTCTCAATTTGGTTCTCTCTAAGAAGTGTTACAACTTCATTAATATTTTGAATCGCTTCTAGTTCTATATAAAGTTCTACTATCTTTGACTTAGATAACATATAGTCATCAATACGGTGCAAGATGGTCATACCTCCAAAAATAAAGACACATCCTATAATAGCGCCCTCATAGAAACCTATACCTAGAGCTAGGCCCATACATGCAGATGCCCAAAGACCCGCTGCTGTTGTAAGACCTTTGACCTGTTGCCTACCTGTAACAAGAATAGTTCCTGCTCCTAAAAAGCCTATGCCACTAATTACCTGTGCACCTAGTCTTGTAGGATCTCCCCCCATTCCCATTACTTGTACAATATATTGGTTAGTAATCATAGCTAAGGCTGAACCTATACATACAAGTATGTGGGTTCTAAAACCTGCTGGTCTTTTCTTTTTACCTCTATCAAAACCAATAATGCCTCCAAAAATCATGGCTAAGCTTAATCTTAGTATGATGGAGACCATATTAATGTCTCTTAAGTAATCTAGTGTATCTATCTCCATCTTTTTCACATCCTATCATTTGGTCTCTTAATTCATATATATACAACGTTTTAGTGAAATGTTCCGCTCCCTATTTTAATCTCTAATTCGTTTGTATTTCAATATAAAGTATAATATACTAATCTTATTATTTTTCTATCTATTTTAATAAAAGGGGGAGGACTTTTATGAAATGTCCAATTTGCCACGGCCCACTTAAAGGCGAAGCTTATTGTCCAAACTGCGGACAAGCTATTACTTATGAAGGCATCAAACAAACTTATTCTGATATAACACTCGTACCTTCTGAAGTCAAAAAATGGAACTGGGGTGCTTTTACTTTTAATATCTTCTGGGGAATTGGAAATAAGACTTATTTACCACTTCTTTGCTTGATTCCGTATTTCAATTTAATCTGGATATTTGTATGTGGATTTAAAGGTAATGAATGGGCTTGGAAAAGTGGAAACTATAGTGTAAATGATATAGAAAAGTTTTTAATGATTCAAAACACATGGAACCGCGGTGGTCTTGCCAAATTTATTATAGGTCTTATTGGTACCATCCTCATCTTTATTCTATATGGAATGCTTTTTGCCTATTTAATGGGCTTTTACTATTATTAAATTGATTAAGGCAATGTTGAAAGGAGAAATCAATATGAACTGTTCAAAATGTAATGCTCCCCTTCAGGGACATGAGGCTTTCTGTCCTAACTGCGGTGTGTTTATCAGTATAGAAGAACCTATGAAACCAGAGGCGCCAACTACCGAACGTCCAGTAGAATCTTCTAATTCTGCTGATTATGTATCTTATCCCAATACACACTCAAATACCTTCCACCCCCAAACTGCTTATACGACAAGCTCCGTGCCTCCTGAAATCAAGAAGTGGAACTGGGGTGCCTTTACTTTTAGTCTATTTTGGGGGATTGGGAATTATAACTACTTGCCGCTTCTTTGTCTTATTCCATTCTTCAATTTTATCTGGGTGTTTGTGTGTGGCGCAAAAGGTAATGAATGGGCTTGGAAAAGTGGAAAGTTTAATAATGTAGAAGACTTTTTAGCTGTGCAAGAAACCTGGAACCGCGCAGGTTTTGTTTCTTTCATCATTACGCTTATTGCATGTGGCGTATCTATTTTACTCTTCTTCTTATCTTTTCTAACATCTGCATTTTTCTCATAAATTCTCATAAGTAAACTCACATGTATTTTCACGATTGAAGTCTCATGTGAGTTTCTTTTTTATTAATAGTTATAGGAACTTTTATACTTTACATAATCATTTAAGAAGACTAAAAAACAAGTGGGCTAAATTTAAACCCACTTATGTTGACTTAATTATTAAGTTTTGCCTCAATATCTTTTAGTACATCCTTATTGTTTTGATAAAAAGTATTCTTAAAAAATTCAGCAGTAAAATCATCCTTAAAAGCATCTATCACCTTTTTAGCAATAATTAATTGAACTTTTGACTTTTCCTTTTCTCCTTTTTCAGTGTAGTAATCTGAAAGTCTCATCAGCATTTCTATAAGCACATCTGCAGCTAAGTTTTTTTGCCTATGAGCTGGTTCGTACATATCTTCCCCATCAAGTAACAGAGCAGCAACTTCTAATTTAGTAAAATAAATTTCAGGAATCTTGTTTATTGCTGCCTTAGCAAGGCTGTATTCTCCTATAGATTTATATGCTTCTGCCATAATACGGCATGCATCATATTTAATATCATCATGTTTTGTACATTCAATTAGTGCCTTACACGTATCTATAATCTCCAAGCTTCTTTCAGGTATAGGTAGAACACCAATTATGCAGTTAAGTAGTACATCATTTCCGGGATATTTCTTCAATCCTTCACGTAATATTTTTTCACACATTGCAGGGTCGCAGTAGTAATATTCCCCTGATTTTGTAACAATATCATCAATGTTTTTCTCAATTTCATAGAGATTAAAATCAAAAAGTTCATCTGTTGATACCTCAAAAAACGAAGCTATTGCAGGTATTAAGGTCACATCAGGCATAGCTGTATCATTCTCCCATTTAGATACTGCTTGAAATGAAACACCAAGATATCTGGCAAGTATTTCTTGAGAAATATTTTTCTGCTTACGTAAAGATTTAATTTTTTCGCCTAGTTTAATATTCATAGGTATTACTCCTAAACATAAAGTAATCAGCACTGATCCTAATTAAATTATATCAGTTATTTTTAATATACGAATAACTCATTCGTTGAGAACTTTTCAACTATAGGTAGAAGTATTAAAAAAAGTCAGTATCCACTGACTTTTTTAGGATTAATGACATCCAAATCCTCTATTACTTCTATTAGTATTTTCCATACGTTCTAAGCAGTAATCAATCATGTCCTTAGCCTGTTCTTGTGTAAGATTCCCTGCTGCCACTTGTTGTTCCATCATCTTCTTCATTACATCATAAGCTTCATCATTGGCTGCGATTTGTGTGTTTTTATTTTGTTCATATACTCCTGTTATCTCCTCAACGCCTAACCTATTGACTTGAGTATTGAGGCTAACTTCTTGTGCAAAAACCGAGAAGCTCCCCACTACAAGAATACCTGCCATCACTATCCCTAAATATTTTACTTTCATTTTATTCCTCCTAATATCTATTAGATTTATTACGCTATAGTACACATGATATATAATAAATATCTAATAATAATGGAATAATTACGGAATAATGATGTGTTTTTAAAGAATAACTAAAATTAAAAAGGAGCCGCTACATTAGCGGCTCCTTTGCACTAAGCAAGCTCTTTTCTTGCATCAATCACTTTTTGTTGAACGTCACTTGGTGCTTCTTCATAACGTTCAAAGTAGTATTCTACAGTCCCTCTGCCTTGTGTCATAGAACGAAGATCCGTCGCATAACGATAAATCTCAGACATTGGCACTTCAGCAATAATAAGTTGTTTCCTCTGCTGTAATTCCATGCCAATAAGGCGACCACGGCGTTTTTTCATATCGCCCATAATATCACCTGTATATTCATCTGGTACACTAATTTCAACATGAGCAATAGGCTCTAAAATAGTTGGTTTTGCTTTAACCACACCTTCTTTAAAGGCAATAGTTGTTGCCATCTTAAAGGCCATTTCAGAAGAATCTACTGGGTGGTAAGAACCATCTAATAAGACAGCTTTAAGCCCTACTACAGGATAGCCTGCAAGTACACCTCTATGAATACATTCTTCAAGTCCTTTTTCAACTGCTGGGAAGTATTGTTTAGGTACGGATCCACCAAATATTTTCTCTTCAAATACATATGGCATATCAAGATCACCTGATGGTTCAAATTCCATTACCACATCACCATACTGACCATGTCCTCCAGATTGTTTCTTGTGTTTACCACGTACTTGCATCTTACCTTTAATGGTTTCACGGTAACGTGTTGTAGGTGGAGCAAGACGCACACCTACTTTAAATTTATCTTGAAGCATATTGACAACAACATCTAATTGCTGCTCACCAATGCCATAAATAACGGTTTCATGTGTTTCTTTATCATACTCTGTATAGAAAGTCTTATCTTCAGCCATAAGTTTTGTAAGAGCAAGAGACATCTTTTCCTCATCGCCCTTGCCAAGTGGGAAGATAGCCATTTGTACATAAGGTTTATCAAAATCAATAGGTTCATATTCAATATTCGCATCTTTGTCTCTAAGTGTATCACAGGTATTCGTATTGCGCAGCTTAGATACCGCGCCAATATCTCCTGCATACAGCTTTTCTACTTCCATCTGCTCCTTACCTTGTAGCACATAGATATGAGATAATTTTTCAACCTCTCCTGTACGTACGTTAAGAAGCGAATCATCTCGGTTTACCTCACCACTTCTTACTTTAAATAAGGAGAATTTTCCAATGAATGGATCTACCATTGTCTTAAATATGAAAAGACCTGTTTTATTTTCCATATCACATGGCTCTACTGCTTCATCAGGTGATGGGAAGCATCTAATAATATTATCCATCAGGGTACGGATGCCTGCTCTATCTACTGAATTGCCACAAAGTACAGGGACAATATCTCCTGCTGCTACACCTACTTTAAGCGCTTTTTCAATTTCTTCTACTGTAATTTCTTCTTCTGCAAAGTACTTTTCCATGAGGTCTTCATCTGTTTCTGCAACAGCTTCTAGAATCATAGTTCTTACATGTTCAAGTTTTTCTTCATAGCCTTCGGGGATATCGCATTCAATAACTTTATCGCCTTCAAATCTTCTGGCTACCATTTTAACTGCATGGATATATCCTATATATTTTTCGCCGTCATACCAAGGCACCTGCATGGGGGCAATACTCGAACCAAACTTAGCCTTACAATCATCTAATATAGCTTCAATATCTACATTAGGGGCATCCATTTCTGTGATATAAAGCATACGAGGCAATTTTGCCTCTTCGCAGATTTCCCATGCCTTTTCAGTTCCAACCTCGATTCCGCTTGATGCTTTCATAACAATAATAGCTGCATCACAGGCACTTACAGCTTCTTTTACATTTCCTACAAAATCAAAGTATCCTGGGGTATCTAGCACATTAATCTTATGATTTTTCCATTCTACAGGAATAAGAGATGTACGAATTGAAATTTTTCTTTTAATCTCCTCTTGATCAAAGTCACTTGATGTATTACCGTTTTCGACTCTTCCGAATCTTGACTTGCCTCCTGCTGTATAAAGCATAGCTTCTGTGAGTGTAGTCTTACCGCATCCTCCGTGTCCTAATAGCGCAATGTTACGAATCTTCTTTGTTTCATACACATTCATAGACATACCTCCTATAGAATTCGATTAAGTTTGGTGCTTACCTTCTATTTTCTACGAATCTTATAAAAATTCCTCTATAATTCCAAAATTTTTATGAAATATAGATGACGCTTTGTCCTTTTATTTATATGAATGGTATAGGAAAAAAATACCTGATGATAGTACACTATCATCAGGTATAAGTTCATTCTATAAAATGGCAGTTTTTAGTATAATGGATATTTCTCTAAAAGTGTTGCTACACGCTCTTTACACTGCACCTTATTCTCTTCAAAATTTGAAAGTGCTAAAGACATAATCTCTGCAATCTCAGTCATATCTTCTTCTTTCATACCTCTAGTCGTTACAGCAGGTGTACCCAGTCTAATACCACTTGTTACAAATGGACTTTCTGGGTCAAAAGGAATAGTATTTTTATTGCAAGTAATACCAATTTCATCTAGAAGATGCTCCGCATCTTTTCCTGTAATCTGTTTATTACGAAGGTCTACATTCATAAGATGATTATCTGTACCACCAGAAACAATAGTGAAGCCTCTATCTATAAGTGCATTACATAATGCTTTAGCATTCTCTATGACTTGTTTCTGATAAGTATTAAATTCCTCCGTAAGAGCTTCTTTAAAGCATACAGCCTTTCCTGCAATAACATGCATAAGCGGTCCCCCCTGAATACCTGGGAAGATAGCTTTATCAATAGCCTTTGCATGCTCCTCTTTACAAAGAATCATACCACCTCTAGGGCCTCTAAGTGTCTTATGTGTAGTCGTTGTAACAAAGTCTGCATAAGGTACTGGAGATGGGTGAAGCCCAGCAGCAATAAGTCCTGCAATATGAGCCATATCTACCATAAGGTACGCACCCACTTCATCTGCAATTTCTTTAAACTTCTTAAAATCAATGGCACGTGCATAGGCACTCGCACCCGCAATAATCATTTTAGGCCTATGCTCTAATGCCTTACTACGTACACACTCATAGTCAATAAGCCCTGTTTCCTTATCTACTTCATAAGATACAATATTATAATGTTTACCTGAAATATTGACTGGGCTACCGTGTGTGAGATGTCCTCCATGACTTAAGTTCATTCCCATTACAGTATCTCCTGGCTTAAGGACTGCAAAAAACACAGCCTGGTTAGCTTGTGAACCAGAGTTTGGCTGTACATTGGCATGGTCTGCACCAAAAAGCTCTTTTGCACGCTCTCTTGCTAAGTCTTCAATCTTATCGACAACTTCACAGCCTCCATAGTAACGTTTACCTGGATACCCCTCTGCATATTTGTTTGTTAAGGTACTTCCCATAGCTGCCATAACAGCTTTGCTTACAAAGTTTTCTGAAGCAATAAGTTCTATCTTACTTTGCTGTCTTTTAGTCTCTTCTTCAATTAAATCCGCGATTTCTCTGTCTACTTTTCTTACTTCTTCTAATTCGTACACAAAATCACCTGCTTTCTCTTAATAGGATTATTTTTCTAGGTACGCTTTATATCCTCTTTTTAATGCTTCTTTATTCATTTGAATGGTATGTTTAGGTACAGTCACTTCTACAATATGTTCCCATTCCTCTAGCGTGTCGCCAACATAAGCTGCATAAGCACCAATCATAATCATATTTACAACTCGCACATTACCAATCTCTTTAGCAATAGAAAGAGCATCTATAAGACACGCTTTATCATTCACACTTTTTATCTGCGTTTCTACATCTTCAGGATACTCAGCCATACCCATTACAACTGGCATTGGATCAATACGTTGTGTATTAGCAATGATTACACCATCTTCTTTAAGATAGTGTATGTATCGTAGAGCTTCTAACTTTTCAAAAGCAAAGATGATGTCAGCTTCACCTGGTTCTACTAATGGAGAATGGACTTTATCTCCATATTTAACCTGCATAAGCACACTTCCACCACGTTGTGCCATACCATGTACTTCTGACATTTTTACATCTTGCCCTTTCATCATAGCATAATTGCCTATGATTCTTCCAGTAAGAAGTGTTCCTTGTCCGCCTACTCCTACAATAAGTATATTTTTAGTCATCCTAATTCTCCCCCTTTGAAATAGCATCTTTTGGACAGATAGCTGCACATAAGCCACATCCGGCACAAAGTGCATCATTAATTTCAGTCACTACTTTACCTTTAGCTAAAGCTGGACAACCTAACTTACTACAGATGCCACAGTTAATACATTTATCTTCATCTATTCTATAAGCATCCCATTTTTCTTTAATCAATAATTTACACGGTGCCTTTGTAATGATGACAGAAGGTGCTTCTTTTGCTGTTTCTTCTTTTAGTGCTGCTTCTACCGCCTTCATATCATAGGCATTTACTGTACGCACATTTGAAATTCCTACTGCTTTAACAAGCTCTTCAAGATTAAGTGCTGCAGTAATCTCCCCTTTAAGGGTCTTCCCTGTAGCTGGGTGATTTTGATGTCCTGTCATACCTGTTGTAGAATTATCAGCAATAATCACTGTTGAAATGCCTTGATTATAAACCACATTAATAAGACCTGTAATACCTGAATGAATGAATGTAGAATCCCCTATAATAGCTACTGTCTTTTTCATAGCTTCCTTGCCACGTGCTTTTTCAAAACCATGACTCATACCAATACTTGCTCCCATACAGATACATGTGTCCATAGCAGCATGTGGCAGAGATGAACCTAATGTATAACATCCAATATCCCCCGTCACTGTAAGATTTAATTTCTTAAGAACAGTATAAACACCTCTATGTGGACAACCTGGGCATAATACTGGTGGACGTATTGGTAGCTCTTTAGCTCCTTTTACTTCATCTACCTCATAACCTAATACTTCTCTAATCTTTCTGACTGTAATTTCACCTTGTCTTCCGAAAAAGCTCTTTCCTACAGCATCAATACCCATACTTCTTACCTGCTCCTCAATAGCAGGTTCAAGTTCTTCTACTATATAAACTTTTTCTACCTTCTTAGCAAAATCTTTAATAAGGTCTTCTGGTAGCGGATTCACCATATCTAATTTAAGAATATTAGCACGAACACCACTTTCTTTAACATATTGATAGCAAATACCACTTGTAATAATCCCTATTTTACTATCTGTAAGCTCTTCCTTATAAAGGCCAAGCTCTTTTATATCTTTTGCAAGTTTTTGCATGCGTTCTTCTACAACCACATGACGTCCTTTAGCATTCCCTGGTGTCATAACATACTTTTTGATATTTTTTACATAAGATTTAAGCTTAAATGCCTCTGGTTCACAGACTTCTACAATCCCCTGAGAATGTGAAACTCGTGTTGTAAGCCTTACAATAACAGGTGTATCATAAGTCTCACTGATACACATAGCTTTTTTAACAAACTCTTTGCATTCCATGCTGTCTGCTGGCTCTAAAACAGGAACCTGAGCTGCACGTGCAAGAATTCTAGTATCTTGCTCATTTTGTGAGCTATGCATACCTGGGTCATCTGCTACAAATATAGTAAGCCCTGCGTTCACACCTGTATAGGCCACTGTAAAAAGTGGATCAGCTGCCACATTAAGACCTACATGCTTCATCGATACAACTGAACGGGCACCACCTATAGCACTTCCTATAGCAACTTCCATAGCCACTTTCTCATTAGGTGACCACTCTGCATAAATCCCATCATATTTCGCAATACATTCTGTAATCTCAGTACTTGGTGTCCCTGGGTAAGCAGAAGCTACTGTAGCACCTGCTTCATAAACTCCTCTTGCAATAGCTTCATTGCCAAGCATTAATTTTTTCATATTATCCCCCTAGTCTTATTGTTTAAATATACACAATAATTTTATATTAACACTACTTTTCTGTATATTACAAGCATTTAGAATGAATAATTCTACAATCCCTTTACACTTTCCTTCTAAACGTTGTATACTTATGTTGAATATTTTTTGACCAAGCGAGGCGTATTATGGATTGTATAAAGGACTATGAAGCTGTTCTAGCTTTTGCTGTAAACCTTGGTGAAATCATGCTAAAAAGTGGGGCTGAAACTTACCGTGTAGAAGATACTATATGCCGTATTTTATCCCATCACAATTTCGATAAAGTCGATACATTTGTTACACCAACCGTCGTTATGGCAACAATAAAAAACAAAGAAATTCCTAATTCTACTACGCTTACACGTATTAAGAATCGTAGTACTAGAATGGATAAAATTGAATTGATTAATCAGCTTTCTCGTAATTATGTAGAAGAGAAACTCTCTTTAGAAGAAGCTGTAGCAACCTTAAAAGAGATAGACCATACACCTGCTTATTCTAAGAGAACCATAGCTTTGGCAACAGCTTTTAGCTCTGCCTTTTTTTCTCTTATGTTTAACGGTGGACCCTTTGAATTTATCTTTGCATTTTTCATTGGTTTTGGTGCCTGTATGGTTCAATCTCATCTAAAATCAAAGGAAATTGTTAATTATCTTGTACTTTTTATGGTATCACTTTTTATAGGGAGTATTATGGTTCTGCTTAGCTTATGTGTCGATCCTATACTGGATCTAGAAGCCATCGTCATTGGTAGTATTATGCCTCTTGTTCCTGGGCTTGCTTTTACTAATGGTATTCGTGATACTATCGGAGATGAACTACTCTCTGGCATGTCACGTCTTGCAGAAGCTGTGTTTATTGCCGTAGCCATTGCTGCAGGCGTTGGTATTCCTATGAGTGTGGGGCTTTATTTAGGAGGTGCTTTATAATGGCTTATCTTTTTATTCATACCATTAGTGCTTTCTTTGCTACTATTTTCTTTTCTGTTCTTTTTAATGTGCAGAAAAAACACCTTATAGCTTGCGGTATTATGGGGGCTTGTGGATGGGCGATTTACATTATAGGAACGATGCAGAACTATTCACCTGTATTATCCACCTTTTTAGGTGCTTATCTTGTTGCTCAAGGCTCTTATTTTCTAGCTAAATATAAAAAAGCACCTGTTACTGTATTTCTTATTCCTGGAATTATTCCACTGGTTCCTGGAATTGGCTTATACCGTACTATGTATGCTCTGCTCTTCTCTCAGTACACAAAAGCTTTAGAATATGCCTTACTCACTTTTCAGCTTTCAGGTGTTATTGCAGGCGCTATCATTATGGCTGCACTTTTACCACTTTTATTTAGATCACGTAGACAAAAAATTTAAATACTCTAAAAGGGGCTGCCTAGGCAGCCCCTTTTATTTTTATCTAGCATTTTTTATTACAGTTACAAGCATTTTGGAAACATTTTGGTCTTTCAGCTACATCAAGTGGTTGAATACAAGGCTCGAGAAGATCGCCTTCACAGAATATCTTACAACTGCTTTCTTCAGTGTTGCTAGCTGCTAAGAATTTTGGTGGTACTACAAGACCTTCATGTTGGAACTTATATTGTACGAAGTAAATAGCTTTGAAGTAAAGTGTAATACCAACTGCCATACATTCATCATCTTTTGCAATAACTTTTGCAAGTGCTTGAGCAGAAATACCTTGACGTAAACTATTGTTTGCTTCAAATTCATGGAAGTCATGGCATACTTCTGGGCAATCACAGTTTTGACAATGCTGTCCTTCTACTAGGCCGATAAAATTAATTGTTGGAACAAGTTTGTTACAGCCTGCTGGATTCTCTGGTGCATAAGAAATACCATATGGTGTATATAAATCAAATGCAATATTACTTGGATTCGTTTCTTCTGAAAAACCTGGGCAGTTTTCGCTAGGAAGGTATCTTAAAGTTAGCATACCTTCTTTACATACTCTACAGGTACTATCCATGATGCTTACTGATAAAGTTACATCGATGTCTCTTAAAACAACTCTTGATAAGTTAGGTGTGTTCTTGCTTGGTCTAATTTCTGAAAATCTACAGGTTTCTGGACATATAAAATTAAAGTCGATGTCAACAACGTGCAATTGAATCGTATTTGCATTTTCAAGATCACATTTTGTCAGGCCATCAAAAAGAATATCGGTTGTACGATTTGATGGGCGTTCACATACGTCTAATAAATCATCTATTGCGAAGACACGGCAAAGATTAATGCCTGCTTCATCAAATACAACAGGTGCCATCATTGTTAAGCATTTAGGTTCTCCAAAATGTCAAATAGGGCACCGATAAGTCCCTTACTTACTTTAGTAGGGGATTTTCTATTTCCCATTAGTTAACTTTAACCTATATAAAATACTTATTTTTCACAATATAGTTTATTATACTCCCTCTGAAATCTATTCCATGATTGACCAACAGTTATAGGTGTTGGTAAGTTCCTTTTCTCCAACTCCATAAACTCTTCTCTAAGGTTGTCTATATTCATGTCACACTTTTCCATACACTTCACTATAGCTTTTAGTATTCCTGGTGCAACCAATCCTGTTGAGATTTCAAAACACCTAGATAAAGGGTATATTTTATCACGATTACTACATCCATTTACATCTAAATAGGTAATATAAAGATATTGTTGCAATGCAGCTTTATAATTATTTTCATCTTCAAGAAATTGCCCCATCTGTTGATGTACATTTCTATGCAAGCCTAATTTTTTATTATGAAACTCCTCTAATGACTTGGTGTTCATAAGATTCCAAACTACATCTCTATAAGAAAATTTACTTCCCAATTTTTCTTTTACTTTCTCATAATCATTTTTTGTAATCCCTAAGCTATGTAGATTAATACTTAATCTTTTAAAGTAAAAAAATGTCTCTCTATACTTTTTCAAGGCTTCCTTTTCATGCTGATTCAATAGCATAGATTTATCTGCTTCAATATAACTCTTCACTACATAAATAGGCTCTTTACAGCATGGACATTTCCCCCTTTGCTTAGGTACTTTTTCTAATTGTGTATCGCAGTTCGGACATGTCATATTTTCATAATATCCAAATCGATTAATTAATTCATTCTCATAAGTCTCTGCTTCTCCTCCGTCATTTACTATATTTTCTGATGCAATCAATTCATATCTATCTCTTTCTTTAGATTTTAAAATATATTTCTCGATTTTTTCTATATATCTATCAGATTTATCAGGATATACATCTTTAGTATTTTTGATTTTATAAACCAAGTCTAGGGCATTCGTGTATTGCTTCGCCTTAATATATAAATCAGGTAGCCTAAATGTCCAACGAGAACCATTAAACTTTAATCCTCCATTAGCCCATATACCCTCCCAAAATTCAATCAAGGTATCTAAGTTCTTATCATATTCATACTTTGCCTCAGCTTCTTTAATTAAGCTAAGCTGTACATCTTGTTCTTCCAGTTTTTTATGCATAGTTGGATTAATCTCTTTTAAATCTACCATAAATTCTTCGTTATTAGTATTGTTGGCTTTAATAAGTTCAGTATTACGTTTATTGATAACTTCCATATAGTTACTCTTATCCCCAGCACCTAACATAAGATTTAAATCCCATACAGTAAAATTGGTATATGTACTATGACGATGCATATAAGGAACATACTCATTCTCTTCTAGTTCTATTTTTCCAAAATCAGTAAGTACATATTTTTGGGTAGAGTCATTCAAAGTAATAAACCCACGTTCTTCGAGCGATTTAAATACTGAACCTACATCTCGAATTCCGTACTTAAACCACCAATATCCTGGATAACCTCTTTTAGGGTTAGGGTATTTATGGCAAAAGTGAAGCATTAGAATTTCAGGTACATATAAACCATTTCTTGAAGGAATAGACGTCTCTTTTCTTCTTTCAAATGGAATAACTTCTTTTACTAGCATAGTCCCTTCAAAGATCTTTGTTTTATAATATGAATCTGGTTGATAATATTTCTTTTCAGACTCTGGGATAGTTGTAGATGGAGCTATTCCAGCTAACTTTTTCTTGATTGTATCTACATTTTCTTTTAATAAATCAAATAAACTCATTACTCAAACTCCTTAACTATATTTATGAGAATTATACTAAATATTTATACTTTAATTCAACTTTTATCATATATAATGTACCTTTATGTATGATTAAGCCCGATTTTGCTATCTTTATATATATACTTTATAAAAAATAAATATATATATACTCAAAACAACTCTAAAAATGCATCTATCCATTGACTATCAAGGTTTATAGTGTACCATACCCCATACACCAATCATACACTGATTTTTGAGTAAAACATACTGATAATTCTGTACTTATCATAAATATAACCATAGTACCTACAGATTGATTTGATATACGTTTTCGGCAAAAGTGGCGAAAAAAAGTGTGGGCATCTCCCACACCTTTGCTTATAATGACCCCATTGTGATTACCAACTATAACCCTAGTTAAACCTTAATTCAACATATTGCAATACTAATTCTTAAGCGATATTATTTATTTGACATGTAAGTTCTATCTAGATATAATTATTTTGTTGGTTTTTTCTAAAATGCATGGTAAAAAAAGGCAGTATGTTACTCTCATAGCATGCTGCTTTTTATTGCTAAACGAATAGCTTGCATTCATTTTTTCACTATGCTATATTATTTATGCAAGTTGTTTGTAACTGAGTGACAGGTCTAAAAAAGTGGTATGTTCCCATAACGACATACTGCTTTTTTGTTGCTCTAAACTCTACATTATGCTATATTATTTATAGATATTCTTTTTTGAAAATAAATCTCACTAAATTAAAAGGTAGCCTACGGGCTACTTTTTTTTACTGCTTAAAATACATTTACTTTACACATGTCATAGTATTATAATTTATATCGTTGTAATACAACCAGTTCTACACGTCCCCATGTAGAATAACTTAGGAGTAGATTAGTCTGCTCCTATTTTTGTGTAAAGAAAAAAGATACTCATTTAATCCCCTTTAAATGTAGTATCTTTTTCCTGTATTTATTCCCCTAAATAACCCCTTACATTAAATATTATATCACTTTATCAGATGCATTTCTATGAATCGTTGTGAATTAACTATAATATTTTATAATATAACATCAAATATTGACTCTTTTTGTATTTAAATGTTATTATATATCCATAAATATTACTTGTTCGTTACGGTAATATTTATGGATACACCATGTAACTCCCCTAAAATTACAAGGTCCCTAACACTAAAAGAAGTAGCTTCTCCGGTCTACTTCTTTTTTTATACAAAAATAAAGGCTAGAACCGATGTCCTAGCCCAGAAGATATTTTTATTGGCTTGTTAGTAAGCGGTTAATAACTGAGTATATTTCCATACTTCCTTATTAATGAGATAATTACTCCAAGACATTCATTGTTTTGGAGTCTTTTACTCTAACTCTATTTGAAATAAGGAGGTACTCTTATTGAGAAAGACCAGTCAAGAAAAAATAAATCTTTGGACATCACGTATTATGGAGTGTCGTAAAAGTGGTCTTCCT